>CAYXTU010000045.1:0-8523 GCA_964468245.1 uncultured Candidatus Peribacteria bacterium
CATATCAAATGCGTAGTTGATAATATCTAGTCACTTTGGAGCTTCTGGTCGAAGTTCTTTGCCTGATCTTTGTTCTATTTTGACCGTATTTTCTGTATCGACCTTGAGTAATGATCCGACAATATATACCGGTATTTTGGAATGTCGAGCAGCCATCGCGATAGCAAAACTTCCTACCTTGTTGTATACATCTCCATTGATTTTTATCGCATCAGAACCAATAATTACCATATTGATGGTGGTATCAGATTCATAGATATTGTCGACAAAAAATGGTGCTGCATCATCGGTAATCATGGTGTCTGGCACACCCGCTTTGATGAGATCAGCTGAGGTCTTTCTCCCCTGATACAATGGTCTTGTTTCGGTATTGAATACCTTTATATTTTTGCCTTGTTTGTGTGCTTCTACCAATGTTTTGACTACAGAGCCGCTATGACAATGCGTCATAATAGTCCATCATTTTTTGATGAGTTTTGCCCCGATCAACGGTCTTATAGCTTCTTCCGTTTCTATATCTTGGACATACACTTTGCAGGTTTTGTACAATGATGATTGTATAGTTTTGAGATCAGCTTTTTTGGCTACCAATGATTTGTATTGGAATAAACAATCTTTGATCCCATTAAACAACATAGGTTCTGTAGGTCTAGCTTGTTTGAGCAAAACAATTGCCTGTTTGAAAAATGTATCAAACTCTTTGATGTTCTTAAATTTTTGTTTGTTGATTTCCTTGCCTAGAACATTTATTCCTGCTTTTGCAATATTTGTTGCTCACTGGATAGTTATTGTTTTGATGTCATCGGCTACGTGTTTGATGGTGGTTAGCATGATAGAAGGTTTAAAGGTTAAAAGGTTGCAGGTTTACCAAGTTGGATAAATTTTTTCTTTTGTATATTGAAGGTTTGAATAAGATCGTAGAGTCATTGGAATGCTTGTCTATCTCACACTCAAGATCCGACCTCGGATATTCCAATGTCTCGCAAACATCAGATTAATTTTTGTCTTTCTTCCGACATAAATTTTCTTCCTTTTCGTATCTGATTATAGAAACTTTCAAAATCTAATGCTTTGAGTTTTTTTATTTGCTTTATTGCTATATCGAATTCACTCAACGGAAACGTTTTTTGCAATAAAGCATTTCTTCAGAGTAGTATCACTTGCTCGTGATTGTGTATATGAATAGGAGTATAATCTATTTTTTGTTCATGTCTTTGCTGCTCAGAACGAACATATGCCGTTCATCATTTTGGGCTTACTATCACCGCATATGCATCAAGATATTTTTTTGGGTCTTGAATTTTTTGTGCTATTACTTTTTCGCTTCATAAATTACTATGTCACTGGTCTACAACGAAGAGTGGGATTGGACTATGATAAAATCACTTGAGCTCTTTGATATTTCCCGTAGTAAACACTTTGGTATTGAACTCCCCTGCTCCTATTTTGACGATAACGTTTTTGTCATGGTATTTTATGATAGTATAGAGATCTGAGCAATCACTACACTGTTGTGCCTCACTTGTATAACAACAATAATTTCCTAGATATTCCGTGCCAAAAAGTTTTTGGAATATATGAGAAATATTTGTACAATCGATCACTTCTTGATTATCTCTGAGTGTATTCGCAATCTCTCCCTGATGTCATTCAGTGATATGTTTTTGAACATTTGGTGTGTCTTGGGGATCAAATATTTCGTTCATACTCAATATATGTAATAAATACGTATATCCAAGTATATTCGCTTTGTTGTGTTTTTGCTATTTTGTGAAAGGAAATAGGAAAAATTTACTACCGAAATAGGCAAAATGATGTATAATAGTAGTGTTGGTGAATAAAAAATCATATTTTTCTAAAAGACGCATTACTATTCAAAGATGCTTTGTCTATATTTTATGCTTCTTACCTATAAAAAATACCTTTGCTCCCGGGAGCACATCTACCGCACCTACAAAAATCCCCGCCATACAATAGTATATACTATTTTTGTAGATTTGCATTTTTTGCGTGTTTGGAATATACTTGAGTATATTTTATTTTTGTAAAAAGTCCGTCTGGCGATATGCAGCATCACGTAGTCAAAATCAGTTGTAGTATTATGTTTTTTTGTTTTGCTCTGCTTGGGTGGAATATTTTGGCTTCCAATGAAGAAACTCCGGTCATGTTGTGAATAAACTCTGTCGCACAATTGGTCTATCAACCTGCGCCTTCACCAGGATTTTTTACAAGTGGTACGGTACTCGCTACGATTACATGATCAGCAAATATTACGGGAACACTTTCCTATACTATCTACCAAAATGGGACGTATACGTTTTCCTATTTGTGGTGAACTGGTCCGTATATTTCTGGTATGAATTATAGCCCTACAAATTTGCGAAATACCCTTTCGATCACCGATACTATCGATCGAATAGATCATCAGTTGCCAGTATTTACTATTGTTTTTGATCAAAGTGGCTATGCGGCACTCTACTTTTCTGACAATAATCCAGGAGTGACTGCTACCTTGAATGGAAATAGTTATGTGAACGGTACCGCTATTACCACTACGTGAAATTACTTGTTTCGTGTAGTAGATGTCGCGGGCAATGCAGTAACGTTTACCTTTTCACTCTTTCAAGCACCAACCCCTCCATCACAAGGCGGAGGATGATGAGGACTATTGTATAGAGATGTCTGTCCCGATGGTGATTTTAGTCCGAGTTATTACGATAGTTCATGTGAGGCATTATCCACTACGGGGCACACCAGTCCTGGAGATGATCTCCTCGGATTGTGACTTTCTCAAGAACTTATCAACGCTTATCTCTGGGCTCACGCATATGGAATTACCACTATGCCAACTATCCAGCAAGCCAATATGACCTGATATATTTTGAGAAAACATTTGGCTAAGATGATCTCTGTATTTGCTCTACAACTCACTGATCTCCAACCCGATGCCAACAAACATTGTATGTTTTCTGACATAAAAAACGAAAATGCTGAAATGCAATATTACGCACAACTTGCCTGTCAACTTGGTTTGATGGGACTAGAAGAAAACTGAACCACTCCAAAATCCACATTTGACCCAAATGAATACGTAACAAGAGCCCAGTTTGGAACAGTATTTTCCAGAACACTTTTTGGCAATACCTACAATATTCAATCAGAAGAAAGGACACTCTTTACCTCTATAAAAAATACTATTTATCAGATTTTTTCTTCTCTTTCCGCGTGAGTAGGAAGTTCAGCTACCTTTCCACAACTTACTCGATATTCCAAACATCTTCAAGCGCTCAAAGATCACGATATTATGAAGAAGATCGATACCCCGATGATATTGGAGCTCAGAGGATATGTTCTTTTGATGATGATGAGAGCAAAACAGTCTTATAAATTTGCAAAATAAAAAAAAATGTATATACTTATGAGGAACACAAACGAGTTTATTTGTTTATATAGGTGTGATATGAAACGTATTTTGCGCATAAAAACTATGAAAACATTGCATATTGCTTTACTAGGGATAGTAAGTGTTTTTTGCGTATTCTATGTTTGATTGTCATTTGCAGCCAATAGTTCTACCAATACTACGCTTGGAATTACGGTATGAACATTTGGATTTTTCAAAGACACCTGAGCAAGTATGGATTCCTATTTTTCTCATGCAGCCAACCAACAAGAAAATATCGATATAGGAAGTTATGCAGCAAGTTTAGATGAAATCGCAGCAGCATCTTCTGGTGATCATAGATTCACGGTAAGCGATATGTTATGATCTGCATTTACGGTAACACTTCAAAGTTCAGCATTGACTGCTTCATGAGTCACCGATATCCCAGCTACCGCTATCACCTACACCGGAACAGATCGATTGGGTACAGGAAAAGCATTGACTGCTACCTGAGCACCAAACACACCATTAAATACTCCTGTCACTTTTGTTGCAAGAAATGATGATACAGGACTTTCAAAATTTTCCCAAGAGATTACCCTCAAAGTACAAATCCCTGCTGCGCAAGCGCCTGCTTCGTATACAGGACAACTGATATTCACGTACTAATATAAAATAATTTTTTGAAAAAAACTCACTTCATCGTGAGTTTTTTTAGATATATTTTTTTATTTTTTAGATTTCTTTTTGCGAAAGATACTTCCAAATATTCCGCATAGTAGTACTACTCAGCCTACAATATATCGTTTATATAGAACAAAAAATGATTGTCTAATAGTAAGATCAATAAATTTTGCTCTGCGGACAAGTATGCTAAAGTCTAAGTCCTCACCTGCCGAAACTCACTTGGTATAATATACTACGCACCCTAATATTTTGGATCAGGTAATGGATGAAGGATAGAGAATTTGTCCGGTAATAATTTTGTGTCCTTTTGCAGAAAGGGTAAATATTTTTTCCGTTCAAGAAATATACTGACCAAACTTTTCTTTTTGGTTGTTGTCCATGCATGCTCTATTTTTTCGTTGATCATTGGTAAATGTTCCGTCTACAAAATCCAAAGATACGAGAATATCTTTGTCGGAAATATTTTCTGCCTCGAGACAAATGTCTGTTGGTCTGCCGGCAGTAATAGTGTATTCTTTTGTCTTACTAAAACTTTCACAAAAATTTATTTCTATATTTTGGACTTCTGCACCTGCTTGATTGAAGACATCACCTTGTATCTGTGTAGTCATTCCTGTAGCAGCAAGTGGTGTAGTTGATACAAACAGCAGCCGCAAACAAGATATCCACAACATTTTTTTGTTCATATTTTTGTTTGAAATATATAAAATTTTTATGGTGTAGGTTGTGATGGTGAAATTGGTGGTACGCTAGGAGTCGAAACAGGAGGAATCGTGGTTGAAATTCAGGATATTTGTTCATTTCATTTTTTTCTTCTTGATGATCTTATGAGCAAAATAATAAGGAGCAAAAGGAGAGATATCCCTATCAATGTCCCTCGCGTAATGATATTGATAATCAAAATACGTGCGGTTTCGTGAAGATATGATGTCTGAGGCACGAGGTCAGGAATTCAGGTGATGATAGGCGTATAGGCCAATTGCACATCCACATCCAAAAGATAATTTGGGATATCTTCTAGTTTTTTGCTAATGATAAACTCTTGTCCCTTGAGTATTTTGCGTGTCTCTGTAAAGGTGTGTTTGTAGGTCAAAAAGTTGGATGCGACTCAAGTAATGACGACATTTTGCTCTATAGACGAGGTATTTTGGATAGTAAGTTCAACGACATATTTGTTGTCTGCGGTATCTTGATAGATTCTAATTTTGCTGTTTGGCGAGAGATTTTTGTCTCAAGAAAAATTTTTGAAACTAATTCCTCAGGTTATTTTTTCTGGATGACCTACCAAGACATCGATAAATTTTGCCTTGCGCATGAGAATACTAAAATTTGAATTTTCTCAGCTCTGGAGAGCATTTTTTGTATCTATCACGGAATAGGTAATACATCCATAATACTGACCATCCGTCCCTTGTGGATACAAAAGCTGTGCTTTTTTTTGTTTGGTTTCTCCACCCGTTAGCGTAATAGTATCCGTATATTTGGTGACATATTGACCAAAATTTTCTTTGGCTACTTCATCCAAACATGCTCTATTTTGCCGTTGATCATTGGTAAATGTTCCATCTACAAAATTTATTTTCATCGTTATATTTTCTGTAGAGGTATTGCTCACGGTATAACAAATCCCTGTTTTGACTCATGGATCAAGTGTATACTGTACAATGTTTCCTGTTGTATCACAAAAGTCCAACGAAATATTCCTCAGTGAATCCGCAGCAAAGCTAGGCAACGCCGTCATAGCTGCAAGCAAAAAAAGTGAAGTAATAACCTGTTTTTTCATACTAGGAAAACATAATAAAAACTATTGAGTTAGTCGTTAGTCTATGAATATAGAATAGGTATTCAACAAAAAATTAGTTGAAAATATACACAGAATTGTTATAGTATATGCGTTTATATTGTTATTTTGAATATATGGCTACAGCTACTCTTACCAAAAAAATATCTATGGAACGTAAAATTGATATGATTTTTGATTATATTCTCAAGCACAAAGAGCATATGTTTTGGAATACGCTCTCTGAAGATGAACAAAAAGATCTTAAAAAAAGACAGAAAGAAACATGTATTTCTTTTGACAAAGTAAAAAAGAATCTCTTATGAAAATAATCTTTAAATAGAAAAGCAGAAAAAGAATTACAATCTCTGCCAAAGTATGATATAGAAAAAATATTGAATAAAATTTTTCTTTTATGATGAAATGATTTGTGATTGGACATCAAAAAAATGCACCCATGAAGTCTTGAACTCTATAGATTAAGAGTTGGTACTTATAGAATAATTTTCAAATATTGATCCGATACTATTGTTATTTTAAAGATAAATACGAGAGAAAGTATTTACGAAAATTTATAATTTTTTTGGTTGTAATTTTGTTGTATACTAAAGTATTTAGTTGGGATAAATAGTATAAATCAATGTACCGGAGTAATTTCAGCTATTTTGAAGTTGCGGGATAGTGACTTTGAGCGCTGGCGAAACTCCGTATGTTCCCATCAATCCTCCATTGGATCATGGATCTCTTTTGATAAAAGTAAGTACATCGTTACCAAATGTTCTATATGATCCGGTAATCGCTGATACGACGTTTGGGTTTGACGATCCTGCTATGGTCACGATATTGGTTGCTGTTTTGATTGCTATATTTTGGTTGCTGAGTAATGCACCGTTTCCATTGGTCATATTCGTCATCGACAAAGTAGTATAATATCATGCATCATCTCCCACATAATCTGATAAGACAAAATAATTTTCTGATCCGGTAAATATTTTTTCCACTATTTGCGTTTCTTCTGGTGTAGCAAGACTACCTAGATCCAACGATGCTGGACTTTCTATAGCAAAGGTTATAGCCGGCGCAATAGTAAAACTTCGTCACGTACTTCGACTTCCTGTATTACCCAAATTATCTACTGCATAGACTCTTCGATAATATGTTGTCATCGCTAATCAGGAAAGAGATACTCCTGTCGTCGTCGTAGATCATCAGCTCATGAGTGTTGCAAAATTGCTTCCTGTACTCAGTTGCCATATATATCCACTGAGTCAGACACCTGCATCGACTGATCCACTTCGGAGAAGATCAATACTTCCTGTCGTCGAAGATGATCCATGTGTTGGTGAAAGTAATATCGGTGACGAAGGTCAGTTGGTATCTATGTTTTGTCGATAGATAATAATATTGGTCGATGTATTTTCGTTGTCTTTTATGGTTATAGTACATGCATCATCGCCTTCTTGACCTACATTTGGCGTATAGGTAATAGTGTTTCCGACTACAGAACAAGTACCCTTGGTTCATTGACTAAAGATACTATCATAGACAATATCACTCGTTCCACACGATCATTCACTCGCGCTAGAAAGCGTTTTTCGATTTACTGTAGGTGAAGTATTAGCGACATTTGCATGTCCTATGAAATTGTTTGCTGTAGGTGCAACATCAGTGAATGTATAGGTCGCTGTATGAAATGTAGAATTTTGAAACTGATCTCTGACTCGTCATGTTTTGATTTGTATTCACGGTTGCTGTGCAGAGACAAGGAGATCTCCAAGAGTATTCCGACTTGTACCATCAAAACTATATGGCGTACTATGAAGTCCTATTCATCCATCACTTGCATTGGTGATACTCAAGGTTCAAGAAACACACTCTGGTCCAGTATCATCTGCAAAAGTAAATATCGGTCAAATCGCATCATATCAGACAGATCTTCCTGTTGATGTAGTGCTTACTAAGTCACTTACTGATCCTGTATATGTATACATCACTCCTGGATATACGCCCGTCTGAGTTACCGTAAAGTTCCATTTGTCGGTATCGTACTTGTTGAGATTAGAGTTGTATAGTGATGAAATCTCGTCTGCAGAAAGCACACGATTGTAGATACGGACTTCATCAATAGATCATGTTCGCCTATATGATACTGGTCATCAGATAGAAAAAACTCTTGCCGTAGTACTTGTAGGATCTCTATATATCGCTTCTCCAGCCAACATACCATCGATATACAAATATGCTTTATTGTCTGAACTATTGAATACCGTAGTATAATTGTGCCGTTCATCGAGCGATGGTTGCAAAATATCTACTCATCACGACTTAAATGGGTTTGTCGTACCATCACCAATATTGAGATATATTTTGTTTCCATTGAAGTACAGATCTAAATGTGACGTTGACGCATTACTCGGATGGTTCCACATCATATCTGCGCTTGTTGTAGATGTTTTTGCTCGTGCAATGATGGTTGCACTCGCTCACAAAGCTCTTGTAGGTGTACCTATATAATGGGAAAGTCCATCAAAATCATACGCTCATCAGTATTTTCATCATGTCCATACTACAGCATACCCAGTTCCATCTATTCATAACGAAGATAAATCCTTGATTATAATATCCGTTTCTCATAGTGCAGCAACTTTGTCAAAGTTCATCATAAGAACTA
>CAYXTU010000046.1:0-8359 GCA_964468245.1 uncultured Candidatus Peribacteria bacterium
CAGAATAATATTTTGGTCTTTGTTTACACTAGGACATGAAAGTTTATAATAAAATGATCCATTTTTTTGGAAAAGATAATCTGGTGATCATCAATTGTTGAGAATAGTACAGTCAGAATCTTTTGGAAATACAACATGGGATACTGCCATATTGACAACACTATTAGTATCATAGGTGACATAGATTCCCCATTTGTCTGTTGCACAAGATGTACTTTCGATACAGCGAGCATTTCACGTATTATAGGTACATTGTGATTGGCTTTTTTTGCTATAAAAAAGAGAACAATCACGTGCTGGATTATTCAATCCTCTAGGATCTATAGAATCACACACATAATCAATCTGACTTCCTACACAGCTAGCCATCTCTTCAGTTTCTGGTGGGGTACAACTCGTACTTGCCGCACAAGATCATCATGCTCACTTAGTATCGTATACGCATTGGCTATTGTCAGAAGAACTATAATATTTTTGACAGTCTTCTTGTGCATTGTACGTATAGAGGGAGGCACATGAGAATTTGGTTTCTGTACCTGTACATGCAGGCGTTTCTATTTCACACGTTGAACTACAACCATCGCCATTAGTAGTATTTCCATCATCACATTGTTCACTTCATCATGTATAATTATCTCCACATGTATGAGTAAAATTACAAGATACTCCACCATTTGCACATCCTCATGCTTTACTATCATATATACATTGGTTGATACCAGCTATGCTATAATAACTAGTACATTCATTAGCTGGATCTGCCAAGTCCAAAGAAGTACATGTAAATACTCATGTTCCTGCACAATCAGGTATTTCTATCTGACACGTACTATCACAGCCATCGCCATCAGTAGTATTGCTATCATCACAAGCTTCTCCCACTTCTTGTTCTCCATTTCCACAAATAGTTCACAAAGGAGATATTTCCCATCCACCATACACACCACTATTTATCGTAGCTTGCATAGCTACACCATTATCAGTAAAGGTAAATCAAGTTATAGGAAAATCTAGTGTTCATGAATGTACCATACCAAATATTCCCCATCCATCGACAAATTGTACTTCTTCGTGACTAATATTTGCTATAGTACCCGTAGTATCATAAAAAACAATGAAAAACCAGCTCTTTTCTGATCAAAATTCTGAGTATCCAAGAACTTTGTTATCTTCCATAAAAATAAACGCTAGAGTATCTCCCGGCATAAAAAACTGTTGTTTACCTGTATCATAGCTTACTCATTCTCAGTATAGTATAGTGATATCGTGAGTAGCGGTATAGTCTATATATCTATCTTCTCTTGTACAATGTGAGCTACATCAGTCTCCATCAAGAGTATTTCCATCATCACAGGTTTCCTTTCCTTCTGTTTTCCAATTTCCACAACTAGTTTCTCTTTTACAAGTTGAGGTACATCAGTCTCCATCTATTTGATTTCCATCATCACACTGTTCATCTCCATCTATTGACGCATTACCACAGAGCGTACAAGTACTGCCCTGAGTAGTACATCATCCTTTTTCTTTATCAAACATACATTGATAATTGGAGATACTATAATATCCGTTACATTGTTTTTCTGGATCTCCAAGTGAAAGGAGAGTACAATTTTCTGTGACTATTCCTGCACAGACAGGAGGAAGTGGTATAGTTTCTATTTTACAAGTATGATCACAGCCATCGCCATTAGTAGTGTTTCCATCATCACACTGTTCATATCAATCTATTGACGCATTACCACAGAGCGTACAAGCAGAATCATTATCGCAGATAGGAGCTCCCAAGACATTAGTTCCTTGAGTACAAATATTGTCTGAACAATTACAAGCATCACCTCTCAAATCCAAAACTTTTACTACAAAATTATCAAAGCTAGCTATAGTGTTGGCTGCATAAAGTGCAGGAAATTGTACTGGCATACGTTCTCTATATTTGTCTTTGTCAGTATAATCCATATAGAGAGCACCATTCACATATCATTTATATTGATTTCCATTCACTTCAAGTTTAAGAGTCCTTGGGTTCAATCATGTATTTTCTATTGTTGTCAAAAATAATATTTTATAGTCTTCTTCTGAGGTTTGTAATTTTATTACTCCTCAACTCTCATAAGCAAAATCTATCCATTCGACACCACTATCACTTGGATTTTGTATTCTAATGTTTCCAACATTCCATGGGTCGTTTCCAGGTATTTCGCTAATATCAGCCTCTATACTAAAAACTCTTTCTGTCAATGATTGACTGGTAGATCGTATTGTTGTCCAATTAGCAAATTGATTGGTAAGTTTGCCACCATCAATATACCATCCTGTATACCACTCATCCCAATCCCATTCTCATGCAAAGGTTCCTTTATCAAAATTATCTCCAAACGACTTAAAATGAGTAGCAGTTTGGTCTGGGTTATATACTACAGGACAGTTATCTTTACCGTCAGTAATACCATCACTATCAGTATCATATTCTACCTTAACATCACAGACAACATTTCAGTTTGCCATACATCATCCATCTTTGCTATTATAAATACATTGTGTATTATCAATGCTACTATAATAGTTTCCACACTGATTGACTGGGTCAGCAAGAGAAAGGAGTGAACATGCTTGTGGTGCTGGTAGTCCTGCACAATCATAATAAATATATTCACAGCTGCCATCATCAGTATTTGCTTCTCAATCATAATTAGTAGCATTTGAATCAGTACATCCTGGCATACCTCGTACATCATCGATAGTCTCATCATTATATATGGATGCTGCACGATTAGGATCACCACCTCGTTCACCACCAGCCCATCCATTGATGAAGTATTTGTACTGAATATCTCATTCAGGGATTTGCAAGGTAACTGATCGGATCATAGAATCAGGTATTTGAGAAAGTTTATATTCAGGATTGGTTCATGGTTCACTCCATCCAGCGAAACTACCAGCGATGTAGATATTATCAAGTTCTGGATCAAAAGTAGCATTAGTCATATCTACATTGAACGTAACAGTATGTTCTGGAATAGGACATGTCTCGTTGAGAGATGTTTGCCATCAATCACCATTTGATTTATTATTAAGAAACGCAATAAGGTCATTACTCATAAGTCAGGTATCTCGGCAGTTATTTGTAAGAATCCATCATCAATAAGGATTTCAATTTATTAATCATGTAATAGATTCTGGAAGAAAAGTAAGAAGATTTAAATCAAGGCTTAAAATAGTTAGATTAGCAAGCCCATCGAAAGACCCACTTTCAATCGAGCTGATTTGGTTACCATTAAGGTACAAAGTAGTTAAAGCTGAAAGCCCATCAAAATCGCCACTCTCAATCGAGCTGAGTTGGTTAGAATTAAGGTACAATTGTTGTAAACTCGTATGATTTACAAATGTATCAGCAGCGATACTTGTAATGCCTCTATTGGATAAATCACAACTACCAGCACCAGTAGCACAACCATATTCCGTGACGATATTACCACTGTTAAGTTCTACAGGCGTTTGTGCAAACGTACTGACTAAGTTTGCTAGTCATAGGAATCCTGCGAACAAGAAGGTCATTTTGACTATTGCAAAAGATCAAAAAATACCCAACAAATAACTACGCTTATGTTTGCGTACGTGACTAATAACGTGTTTTGCTGCACGCGAAGCGTGTTTTTGAGCTCTAACAATCATCTGTTTCATAGACATAATATAAATATGGTAAAGTAGTAAATTTTTACTATTACACAAGTATACTCAGAAAATTTTTCCTGTCAAATTTTGAGAGACTTTTTTTTTATTTGAATTAGGTTGTTAAAAGGTTACAAGTTAAAAGGTTGAAAAGTTAACTTTCAAAACATTTTAACCTTCTAACCTTCCAACTATCTCCTCATGCACAAACATATTTTCTTCATCCTAGATTATTATCTCCCTCACAAAGGCTGATCGGAAACGGTATTTGAAGCTATTATTTCTCGTTTATTGACAAAATGATATACGATTACCGTGCTTACTAGTCACTTTGACGAAGCACTCCCCACTCATGAAAAAAAAGAACATCTCAATATCTATAGAATCGGAAAAAGTAGAATCAGTTTTATGTTTTGGGCATTGATCAAAGGAAAAAAAATTTTACACACACACACAGATATTTCCCTTATTCATACTAGTACCTACTGAGGCGCAATTCCCGCATCACTACTCGCAAAACTCTTCCACAAAAGGGTAGTGCTTACCGTACATGAAATTTTTGGAAAACTTCGGATACAATACAAATGACGATTTGCATGAACACTCTACAAACTTTTTGAAAAAATAATTTTCTGGTTTCCCTACGACGTATATCACTGCGTATCCTACTATACGATGAATTCCCTACGTTTGACCTACAAAATCTCAGACAAAAAAATTACTATGATCCACAATGGCGTAGACACAGCATTTCGAAATCCTGACGAAGTGACGTCATTTGATAGCAAAACATGGAAAAATAGTTATGGCCGAAACAACAAATTTGTTGTCACCTATTACGGTCATGCAGGCAAGTCCAAGGGGCTGGATTACCTAGTCAAAGCCTTGCCAGAACTCGTTACGGTTGATCCAAAATTACTTTTCGTTTTCAATCTTATTGACTCCAAAAGAACACAATATATCAAAGAAAAAATCAGAAAATATCATCTCTGATCTTCGGTTCAAATTTTTAATGGCTTCGAAAAAGACCAGCTTCGCACATTGATTGCAAGCTCTGACATGATTGTCGCACCTTCATTATCTGAGTGATTTGGCTCTGTGCATACCGAAGCGGCAGCTATGAAAAAACCGCTCTTGACGACATATATTGCTTCGTTGCCAGAAGTAGTTCGAGGCAATGTAAAATTCATTGGTCCCGGATCCAAAAGAGAAATAATTCAGGCTATTATTGAGCGTGATCAACGAATTCAAAATCCTGACTACTACATCTCGTCCAAAGACTTTTCTCGAAACACCACCGTCAGAGAATTGATAAAAGTGTATAGATAAAAGTAAAAACAATGATAAATTAGAAATGATACATGATACATGTTGGTGTTTTTTTGATAAAAAAATGAAGGATCTCTTACGATAATCTATTGTGAATTACAATAGTGTATAATAAGACAATACCTTCACTTTTAGTTTTTCACTTTTCACTTTTCACTATTTTCTATTGTTCGTATAAATATGCGCTTTGACTTCTTCTAGACTATCAAAATATTTTTCCACAGTAAACGTATAAGAAGAATATCTACCTTCCATGGTTTTGAAAAAGTAAAATGCTTTGCGGTTTGGTGCGGTGTAGGCTGATGTTTGCCATGTTCCATCGATAGATACTTTTCCCCATCGTGCTTTGATAGTTTTGGCATTTGCATATTGAGATCCAATAGGATTTGCCATATCTATAGTATATTTCAATACATCAAGCGTTGGGAAATATTTAGGCGTGATAAAGTTTTTGGAAGTAAATTGTCCTTTGTTTGAATCGTAGCTGATGGTATATTTTTTGCCATTTGGAGCAGTATAGATACCGTTTTTTATTCGTGAAGTGTTGTCGATATCATTATTGTCTGATGATCATCCGTCTCCATAATTTTCGGCAAGATCATAAAGATATTGCAAAGCATCACGTTTGTTTTTGTCATTTGTACTAGTTCACAAATCATCTATCTTGCTTTCCAACATTACGAGCAATGAATTGAAAAATTCAGTTTCTTTGTCTCCGTTGTAGAGGTCTCTCAGTGTTTCAAATACTGCAATGATTTGGAGTTTTTCCGTGCTTGAAAGATCAGAATCTATATCTTCATAGTCGTGAGTAGTGTCATCATCTTCTTCCATCGTAGTCACGCGGAATGTCGCAGAAACTCCTCAGATAGTGAGTGTGCTCGTGACGTATTCATCGTAGTCACTGCTAGAGGTGAGTTCTATTTTGGCTGTCCATCCATTTTGGATATATCCAGTAGTTCAAACAAATTCTCCACTAATATACAAAGCTCATCTATTTATACTTGCGAGGACTGGAGTATTTGCAGTCATGCCTGCTATGGTAATAGTATTAGACCCGTACACTCTGTGAATTCTTGCATTAGTGATATTGCTAAATGAAAACGCGTCGGGTGTGGTATCCAAGGCAATACCGCTATAATAGAATGGTTGAATTACGGATACTCCAGAGTTCCCCAAGCTATCCAATGTTTTAACATATCGATAGAGCGTAGTGTTAGATAGTCCAAGTGCGGCTCATGAAAGAGTGACGGAAGTCCCTGTTGTATATCATGATGCAATGACCGTCCCAAAAGCTGCAGTAGGAGAAACAAAATATTGGTATCCAGAAATATGTGCAGGATCAGGATAGTTCATAGACCAGGTAAGAACTGGGGAATTTATTACGGTAGCTCCACTAGTAGGACTGGTAAGTGTTGCACCAGGAGCTGTAGTATCGAGTTGTACCAAAAATGTTCTAGAAATAGTTACTCCACTAGCATTAGTTATTGTCACATAGATATCTTTTGATCCATCTGCTCAGGTAAGTGTAGGAGAATGTATCATTCGTCCTCATTGGTTATTGATCGTCCCTGTGATAGGCGCATTACGTACATCACCCGTAATACTATATGATATCGGTTCATTAGATTGCATATAGATTCCTACAGCGCTATTGGTAAAATATTGTGTTCCAATAATTGTAGTTCCTGTGATACTAATACTTCCACTAAATGGTGTACTAATACCAAAAGGATATATCTGACTTGTTCACGTATTACCTGCACGATCGGTAGCGACTACGTATCGTGTATATGATCCATTGATGAGTCCAGTAGTATACGTTATTCCTGTACCCATAGCATATCATGTACTATTAATATAGAGCGTATATCCAGACAAATTGGTTTCGCTTCCAGATCGAGTAAATACAATAGTATTCCCTCCCGTATAATTCAATCCGCTTGTCGGATAATTTCCTGTCACTAGGGGATTTGTAGTATCTATAGTAAAGGTCATTCCTGTAGAATTACCAGCAAGATCACGTACTACAAATATATATGCTCCTCATGTGGTTATTGTTGTTCAACCTGTATATCAACTTCCATTCACTATTGCTCACGAAATATTCGTATCAGCAAAAGTGATTTTTACTCCTGTGTTATAGTATCCACCAGTTGCTACATTTCATGATGTGAGAGATCATAGAGTAGTACCCGTAAATACAGGAGTTGTTTTGTCTATAATAAAAGTAACTCATGTAGTATTTCCTGCTCTATCATATCACGTAAGTACTCGTAATCATTCTCCTGTTACGGTCAAAGAAGTTCCTGTAAAAGATATTCCACTGAGTTGAAATCCAGAAAAGTAAGTATCACTTCCAGTAATTACAACATTACCACTATAGTAAGCACCAGAAGTAACTCCAGCAAGTGTAGGAGTAGTAGTATCTATAGTAAAAGTTATTCCTGTAGAATTACCAGCTCTATCACTTACTAGAAATATATATGTTCCTCATGTGGTTATTGTTGTTCAATCTATATATCAACTTCCATTTACTATTGCTCACGAAATATTCGTATCAGCAAAAGTGATAATTACGCCAGTAGTATAATATCCACCAGTCATTATTGTATTTCATTCTAGAGTAGTTCCAGTAAATACAGGAGTTGTTGTATCCAAAATAATATCTTGGGTGAAATGAGTATAGTCACTGCTATAAGGGTTTTTTGCTTGTCAAAATATATGCTTTATTCAATCAGTGCCAGATAATGTGATTCATGTTATTATGTTTATAGTCGGATATGATGATCAAGTTTTTTCATTAATGATATCACCAAAAATTCTATAAGTAAATGTATCATTATTGTCTGCTATATATACAGAAATGTTTCAGGTGTTTGTATATATGTTTGATAGATGAAGTGTGATTGCTCAGGTAAGTAAAAATGGTCATGTTATTTTATAACTAGAAGATCAAATGATATAGGCAGTAGTATATGTTCAGAAAGCTAATATCTCTGCTCAACTATAAAATACAGCTGATTCTTGCATAAGTGTTCATGAGCCATAACTATAAATAATAGGATGTGGAAGTGGATTTCGAGCTTTGTATCATGAAGTTGATGTAATATTATCTCATCGAGATAAAAGATTGACCTCCAAACTATTTTGTGAGTTTATCAAATACTCCCATGACTTATTGTCTCAAGTGGTGAGTATTCATTCACTCCATCACAAAAAAGAGTTAGCGTTCCTTAATATATATGCTCCACTGATGTGAGAGGTATTGTCAAAAATATTAATATCTCCATATAAAAATCATGTATTACCATTAAATACTAATCAATATGTATTGTTACAACTATTGATATTATTTAGTGTT
>CAYXTU010000047.1:0-8280 GCA_964468245.1 uncultured Candidatus Peribacteria bacterium
AGTGCATCACAAATAAACTGGAAATTGTCAGCAAAATATCAGGAGTTGTATACAAATATTTTCCAGCAAGAAAAGTCGCTCAATTTGGATATATTTTTGGATATTAATTACAATCGAAGAGGTGGCAAAATAGCAAATGTGGAGCAGATTCGCGCCTATGCTGAGGATATCGTTTCGTACTGTAAGCACGAGCACATTGGGATCAGATTTTTTTATCCTGAGCAGAGATGGTTTGGATCAGCAAAACTCATAGAAAAAATTATGCCGAGAAATAGTGATGAAATCAGAAAATCTTTGCACGACATTTTGGCGAAAGTGAAGAAAACCAAAAAAATATATGAATCGTCATTACTCCCCTTTCTCAATAAGGCTGCGAGTGAAAAATCTAGAAGATCTATCGTCGTTTTTTCTGATTTTTTGATGATGGACGAAGAAGCCAAAAAACTCATCAATTACCTCAAAAAACAGCACATCGTTTTTTTGTTTCAATTACCGATAGATCCAGAACAGGGACAGAATTATAGTAAGTTTTTTTTAAAACAAAAAAACACCGCTCCAACATGAAGCGGCGAGATTGAGTTGCTATAATTAGTAAAAAACTACTTGTCCTCGAAGGGGGGAAACTAAAAGTGAAAAACGAATGACTAGTCTACTTATTCACTATCGTATATTTACAATAGTTCATTTTAGCAAAATCCAACACTATTCACTTTTCACTCTTCACTCATTTTGAGTCCTCTCTCGAGAATAATCATCGCACTGATCGTATCTTCAGCGGCGTTTTTTTTGAAATCTCATTTGAGTCAGATATTTTTGGCGGCATCAGAAATAATTTCTCCTGATTGTACACTTGAGTAATCCTCGTTTACCAGCTGGATTTCTATTTCTCTATTTTCGATAATATATCCAAGACTTTTCATAAATGCTTGAATTTTGATCTGAATATCTTTTTGCTTGTCTGGTCGTCCAAGCATGATTTTGCTAACGTTGTGTTTTTCTATAATTCCCGCGATATTGAAATACATCATTTTGTCGTTGAGAATATATCCGATAGGAAAAATAACTTCGCTCCCGGGAAGCGCATATGCCAAACCAATATATTTGGTTCCTCGATCGATACCGAGAATAGATTTTGTCTTGCGGTGATTTGTTTGCATAATATAAAGAAATGAGATAAATATTATTTCACCCCGCTTTAACGTCATTCCCGCGAAAGCGGGAATCCATCTTGCTACCTAGCTAATTGGATTCCCGATCAGGTCGAGAATGACGTCGGTATATGGGGTGATTTATTTAGTTTAAAGTTGGATTTATGAGATATTGTGGTTCTACGGCCATCGTCAAAGGGATTTTGAGGTCTGAGAGGGGTATCGAATGTGAGTCGTTTTGGTAATGAAGATGAAGGGAGTTGTTGTCCATAGAAAAGGAAACCATCTGTTGATCAGTAGTCCAGTAAGGATCGTGAACCCAATCGAGGAAGGTATCTTCAGAAGTGTTTTTTTTGGAATATATTTCTTCGAGTGTGAGTTGTTCATGAATATTTTCCTGGAAATCATACCATCGGACATTGTGTTTTTGACCGATATAGAGAATCCCGTATCTTGGAAGTCGTCATTGTTTGTAGGCGTAGGCGTAGAGATCGATTTTGGTGATGGATGCGATCGGGATAAACGTCCCCGTATCGTGTTCTAACAAGGTGTTGAGGGTGTTTATAGCGAGTGTACCGACTCTGAGGTTGGTAAATCCGCCGGGACCGTTGAGGAGAAAAAGTGTCTCCACGGGGTGACGCTGAGTATATTGGAGCAAGGTCGCTCCCAGAATATTTTCAATTCCATTACGAGGGAGAAAATCCTCGTCTATACCGTCAAAAAGATGAACATAATCACTAGAAATATTCACAAAAAGCATAAAATAATACTAATGAGGTAAATGTGATTACTATCTATATACAATTTTGGGGAAATTGCAAGGTAACTAAAAGCAAATATACTGATTTGTTTGGTCTTTTGGATGTTTGGGGGTATAATTAACTATAAGACATAAGTAGTAAGTAGAAAGTATCAAGACACAAAACCATCTTAATAACCTTTTAGTCGTTTAGTTATCTCGTATGAAAATATTTTCCTCTCGTCTTAGCAAACAAATACTGTGAGTGATAGTCATTATGTGATGTTCATGATTTTTTTTGAATGGCTATGTCGGTATCGGCGAAGTTAATGCGCAATTATCAACAGCGACGAATACTGTTGGTGGTGTACCAGAATATATTGTAAATCCAGCAGTTGGTAACCAATGAGCACAAACAAATAATACTAATTATAGCATTACTAATGCGTCATCAACTACATCGGCTAGTTCTTCAATCGACACGATGGGATTGTGGCAGATCATGGATATGATCCTCAAAATTATCTATCTTTTGTTGTGGCCACTTCTTGTACTTGCATGACTTGCTCTAGACAATACCCTCGTCTATGCATCTATCTTTCATCTCGATGCACCACTGTGGAAGTTTTGGAATATGATGAAAAACTTTGCCAATTTTGCACTGTGATTTATGGTGCTTTTTGCCATTATCAAAAGCATTTTGACCAATAGTGGTGAATGATCTTTTAAGGACGAAAAATCTCCTCTCGGGATTATCAAAACAACATTGATTGCTGGTATACTTATCCAAGCGAGCCGATTTCTTTTGGCTGCTGTAGTGGATATCTCTACCATAGCAACCTATGCAGTTGGTGGATTGCCTCTCAGTGTATTGAAGAATACTCAGTTATGAACTCAAAAAATTCTTTCGGTCAACAGTGCTATAGATTTTAACAATTTTGATGTCCTCAATCCTCAAGGTGAAGGCTTCAAAGTCCGATATTCTACCGTATATAAAAACAAAAATATTAAGATTTCTCCCTGCAAAATCGCAGAATGATCTAGTGGAACAACCACGATATCGTATGTCGTAGGAAGGATATTGTGATGACCTGACTATGAAAATACTGCAGGATTGGCAACAGACTATCCATGATACAATGTCTGTGTAATCAATTGATCCCAATTAGTGATGCGAAAAGAACAAGAACTTATGGACGCAATTCAATGAGATTGGATGAATTTAACACAAACTACGTCGACTACTACCACACCAGACTATACAACAAAAGAAGGAAATAAAGTATTTCTCAATACACTAACTAATTTTACCGGACGAGTAAATAAACCATATATACAATCATTGGCTGTGAGATTATGATCAGGATCCCAAGAGTGATTGACTAAATGAGATGAGCTTTTTTCTTGAACGACAGCTATGACTATTTCTGATTTGATCAAAAAATCAAAAGGATTTGTCGGACCGCTGGTCACGATTTATTCTTCGTTGTTGGATTTTGCACAACTCACGGATACAAGTGTCACCTCGATAGGAGAAACTTCATGAGTATTTATCATCAAAAGCTTGGTGGCTATAGCATTGTTTTTTCCGCTCCTCGCCTTGGCTGTAGTGCTTATTGCGAGAATCGGTGTGCTCTGGTTGTATATCGTAGCATCACCATTTATCGTCATCAAGTCTGCATTTAAGCTCAAGTTGGGTGAGAGCTTGGATAAATATCTCGATATCAACAATGTCTTGGGAATCGTGTTTGCTCCGGTGGTGACTGTAGCCGCACTGAGTATTTCACTTATTTTTATGACGGCGCTCGTCAGTGGATTTAGTTCAAACACCTCAAGTCAAGAAATAGCAAACGATATGGGAATACAAAAAATAGAATCCATAAGTACCCCACAAGACAACTACGACGCAATGAATATCATGGGAGTTGCTCAGATAGAATTTACTAAGCTTCCGTGGTGAGAATGACTCGACCGATTTTCTTGGTTTATGGTAAACTTGTTTGCTATAGGACTGATGTGGATGATTGTGTTTGCAGCAATCAAAGCCAATATCCTTGGAGAAAAAATTGGACAAAAGATACAAGACTTCTGACAAAACACTTTCAGTACGCTTCCTATCTTGCCTATTGGACCAGGTGGCGCATGAGTTGGTATCGGTAGTGCTGCGTCTGTGGTCAATAGACTTCCAGATACATGGATACAAGATAGAACAAATACCCAAGAAGCACAAGTAAGAGATTGGGTCGATAGCTCTTCAACAAAAAACAAATTTGTCTTGGACAATAACAAAGCTTCAGCAATAGTAAATGCCAAAGGAAGTACTTTTGAAGAAAAATATGCCGCAGCCGGATACACTATGCCTACGGGTGCTACTAGCAAAGATTTTAATACTGAAACAAACAAAAATATTGTCTATGATGTGGTTTCCAATACTGCAGGCATAGATACAACAACTGAGTTTAAAAAGTATGAAAGTGCTTTTGGAACCGAGTGGCGAAAAGCAGAAGCAATAGAACGTGCAGAAGCAAAAATCAAAACAAGCATTACCCAAGACATAAAAGATGATAAATATGATATTAAAAATTTAGATTTAACAAAAGATGCTACCAAGAATATCTTGAAAGAATATTTTGATGCTAATGGCAACAAATCATATACACAAAAGATCGGAAATAAAACATTAACGATTGCTCCATTAGTTCAATGAGCTACTGAATATACTGCAACGTTCCCAGAAACCAAATAACAAACAGCAATTAAAAACTAAACACCTTCTTTATTCTTCCTCCGTCTTGATGAGTAGAAAAAACATCAGCAAATATCTCTTCCATAGCAATACGATCAAAATCGTTAGTCTGATTTTTATTGTTTGATTTTTGTTTATTGTCCCTACATTTGCGGCTGGAAGTGCAACTACTTCGGATAGCTTAACGACTATTAAACAATATCTGAGCGACTTTATTGGTATTTGCTCACGATTGTGGGTGATCCTTGCTATCCTTGCAGGAAAACTCATGACCAATGATTTTGTATATGGTGCGTTTTTGCATATGGATGTCTATCTTTGGAAGATATGGAATATTATGAAAAACTTTGCCAACTTTGGATTGATAGGACTTGTCCTATTTTCTATCGTCAAAAGTCTGACAGGAAAAGAAGCTTTGGATCCTAAAAAGATTATCATCAATACCTTGCTCGCTGGGATACTTATCCAGGCTAGTTGGTTTTTGATGGGAGCAGTGATAGATATTTCTACGATAGCGACGACAGCCGTTGGTGGCTTTCCGAGTGCGTTTTTGGGGAGTGATGCAGGACTAAAATCTAGCATCAAATGATCTATCGACGAGTTTAAATTGAGGAGGTTGGTCGTCAATACACAGTCGAATTCTATAGAAACTATTCCCGATACCACCAATACTAGTAGTAGTGAAGATATTCGAAAAAATATCATGCCTAGCTACAACTCTGTCAGTGGACCGTTTATTTTTCTTGGGATGTGAGTATTCAAATATCAAAACTATAGATGATTTAACAATCCTATAGATACGACAGTAACTACCCTTACCCTTTCCTTTGCCTTGCAGTTTTTTATGATTTTCTTTTTTACTATTGGACTCCTTTTGTTGGTTGTAGCAAATATTATGAGAATCTGATTACTTCGAGTATTTATTATCTGATCGCCGTTGTTGATTCTGATGCAGGTTTTCAATCCCAAATCGTGATGATGATCAGGAGCATTAAAAATATTTTCTATCTCCAATTTGATTGCTATTATTTTTAAACCCGTCATCTTTGTGCTAGGAATTTCGCTGATGCTTATTGTAGTCGTGAGCATACAAAAAGGTATCACCACTTCTGGAGCAGAACGAGAAAACAATATCAATGGTGTCTCACTCTCGATGTCAGGGGCATCAACATCAAACCTTGATATTCCTGGAGTAACCAATATTTCTATTTCTCAAACTGATTTGTTGTGATCAAATGTGGTGGAAGGTGGCAAAAACTTTTTTAGTACTTTGATTATGCTTTTACTCACCTTGTTTATCATGCGATGGTTTGTGAAATTGTCACTTACTACCGGATGATGACCTATTGAAGACGTCATGAAAAAGCTTACTGCAAAAGTCGAAGATATGGCAAAAACGATGCCGATACTTCCTTTCAAATGAGGTGCAATTTCTTTGTGAGCTATGCAGTCATTTGGCAAACAGCAGTCAAAAGAACTTGCCAAAGGATTTGGTATGAATACTCGTGGAGAATTTACTGATGCAGAACAAAGATTTGAAAATTTCATGACTGGCAAACTGAGAATAACCCAAAACTGGACAACCTATGATTATGATGAACTAGAGAGGCTTACCAAGCAGGATACCTTTATGAGTGAATCTATAAAAATCGCTAGTAAAAGATCTGGTGGATTGACACTAGGTGATAGTAACTGGAGTACTCATTTGGAGACTTGGTTGAAGACTACTGCATGAAGAAACGCAATGATTAGACAATGAGCTGGTGAAAAATTTTCATTGAATAAGGATTTAAAAACAACTTTTGACAACAATAGATTGTATCTCAATGCACTCCACAATCTCATGGGAGGTGATGCTGCGCTTGCTCCTGGAGGAACTAAGCGAAAAGAATCTGGCTTTAC
This sequence comes from uncultured Candidatus Peribacteria bacterium, assembly GCA_964468245.1. Lineage (GTDB taxonomy): Bacteria > Patescibacteriota > Gracilibacteria > Absconditabacterales > Absconditicoccaceae > CAJBLF01. The sequence continues at coordinate 6,536 of CAYXTU010000047.1, forward strand.
CTACGAAAACTTATTGAAAAATAGATATCATGTACCTACTAAATAATATATACTTTTTGCTTGCAACACTACTATATAAATGTACATTACAAGATGGGCTCTTATCGTCCATCTTTTTATGTTGTACTACAATGACCGTATGAAAAAATGTATTATTGCCCTCTTCGGAGTGGGTGTGCTCTTTGGTGAAGTGTTTGCGTATCAGCCAACCAGCCAAGATCTGAGTCAGATATCTCTTCTCAAAACCCAGTTAGATAGTATCACTACGGGGAATATGAAAGATAAATCAGATTTTTATCTTCAGCTCAAGACCCTTCAAGAACAATTCCCCAACCACGAACAACTTGACTATTATCTCAACCAGCTTGGGCTTCATCTCATGACTCAGATAAATACGGAAAAAACAAAAGCCAAAGTAGTTTCCAAAGCAACTAAACAACTTTTTGTAGATCAGTATAGCGGTGGATTTAGTCAAGACATTACAACTGCGGATAGCTGTACAGGACGATATAATACTATGGATAGTATTAGTTTTGCTAATAATTTTCCTACTGCACTGACTATGGCGACTCGATATAGAGAGACTAATTGTGGCTACTATATGCCTACCAACGGTGATGGACCATTTCAGATTGTCAGCAAAGACTATGGAACTGGGCAAATTACCGAAGCAAAATTTTTGCGTAGCATACAAGACTTTATCGATTTTTCCAAAGCAAAACATCTTCAATACAAAACAAAACTCTGAATTTCATTGACGTACACTGGCTTCGATATGACCGGACTTGTCAATCATGCAGGACTTTATAATGGCGGACTAATCTCTTGAGAGATGGCTACATGAAATATTGTTGTACCAAACAATCCTCACTATCTCTATGATGGCTATGGAAGCCAATATAGTGGAGCAACAAGATATGGATTAATTCCTAAGTTTTTGAAGGTTTTGGACTGGGAGTTAAAAAATAGTTATTAATAAATCTGTCTCTTAGTTTTTTTCCTCACCCCCTTCCCCCTCTCCTTCTGAGAGGGGAATAAAATTAACTTTTCCCTCTCAGAAGGAGAGGGATGTCCGAAGGACAGGGTGAGGAAAAAATATTTTTACCTTCTAATTTTTAAACTATGAAACTAGGAAAATATCGTCATTTTAAATGAGGAATGTATGAAGTCGTTGGAGTGGCGAAACATAGCGAAACACTGGAAGATTTGGTTGTTTACAGAGCGTTGTATGAGAGCGCTGAATTTGGGAATAATGCATTGCGAGTCAGACCGTTGAAAATGTTTCAGGAAAAAGTTGTTGTAGATGGAAAAGAAGTTGAGAGATTTACTAAAATTGACTAAAATCGACAAAAGATAGACGAAAATTTGCTGTATTACAGCTATCTTTGGTCAATTTTGGTCGGTCCGGCTTAACGGACCATTCGGCAATCGTTATTTTTATATAATAGCATTAAACATATGGAGATGAAAGAACTTTTGAACTTTGTTGATCGAACATTGAGCGAAGCGGGTAAATGAACATTTTCTCGTGATCAAGATATTACTAAAAGGATTTTGGCACAGACGATAAAACTTAGTGAAGAAGTGGGAGAATTAAGTTCTGAAATATTGTGACATACAGGATTTGTGAGACAAGAAAAAATGGCGAGATATTCTCCAGAAACATTGAAAGACGAATTCGCTGATGTAATTATTGTCGCTATTCGTCTGGCAAAACTCATGGATATCGATATCGAATCAGCACT
>CAYXTU010000048.1:0-8153 GCA_964468245.1 uncultured Candidatus Peribacteria bacterium
GTGTATGCATTTGAACTGGCGTAACAACTGGTTGAACGGGTTGTGAAATTTGTTGTTGAACGGTTGGTTGAGAAGATTGAGTCGCTGGCTGCACTTGTGGTTGTGGAGCAGGTTGTGGTGTTTGAATAGACTCTTGAACTACGGGAGTTTCTATTTCTGGGATAGGTTGAAATTGATATTTTTTTTCCAAAATATCTCCATAAGGAAGATCATCTTCTCCCTCTACCATTTCCTCTTCTGATAATGATGAAGGAATAGTTGCAAAAATATCTTCTCCTCACAAAATATCATCAGTTTGTGTCTGACTAGTTGCTGGAGTCTGTGTTTGTTGGTCTACGGGTTGGAATGGATCTGTCATGATGTTTGAATGTAAAGAGTAAAGCTTGAAGCTTAAAGCTTATTGCTTTCTGCTTGTATCTAAATAAATTATAGTCAGATTTGTTTATTTTGCAAATTTTTGAAAAGTCTTGTAATTATTGAATAATTTGCTACATATCTAGTAAGTATTTTATTTTGTTTTTTTGGGTATATGTGAGAAGAAAACACCGTAATCAGCCAAACAAAACTTTTTGTTGGAGGGCTAAATTGGAAAATTAGAGGAAAAGAACTCAGAGAAGAATTCTCAAAATTTGGTGAAGTAGCTTTTGCTAGAGTAAAGCTTGACCAAGAAACTAACAAGAGTAGAGGGTTTGGATTTGTAGAATTTGTCAATCCAGAAGATGCTATCAAAGCACAAAAAGAAATGGACGGACAGGAAATTATGGGAAGAGCAGTCAAAGTAGATTTTGCCAAAGAAAATCCTGAAAGACTCGCTGAAAGAGAAGCAGCAAAAGCTGCCGCAGAAACTGAATCCAATATAGATGACGAAATCCCAGAATTTTAGTTTATATGTCAAACTAACCAAAACACGTAATACTTTACTGTATGCGTGTTTTTTTGTTTATTTAGTTTTGCACCCGGGTGCAATCATTAGCAAAATAGCCTATAAAGCTGAATAACAAAAGTTAGCACCCGGGTGAAATTTTTACTTGAAAACTCAGTAAAGACCACTAGGCTAGTAGCTGACTACAGGGCGCGTACGTAAGGGGAGATATATTATTTCCTAACTACATTCTGGGGGCCACAAAGGTATCTCTCGTAGATATCGGAGCCATCCACTTCTAAGTCTTTAGGAGAACAACTTGCCTTCTACGACCATGTGGTCACTATAACGACAAAACGACGAAGCGACCAAACGATAAAACGACGTATTTTAGCTTATTAATGTATTAGTATGCAATTTGAAGAATTAAATATGTGGCAAGATTCACAGGAACTATACTCTAAGTTGGCACAAATTTTTAACAAAGAAATGTTTAAAGATTATTTCTTTAGAGATCAAATACTAAGAGCAGCTTTAAGTATTTCCAATAATATAGCTGAATGATTTGAAAGAGAAACCAATAATGAATTAAGAAGATTTCTTTATATAGCCAAATGAAGTTGTTGAGAAGTAAGAAGTATGCTTAATTTAGCATATAAAAATGACTATATAGACAAAGAAATATTTGAAAAATTAGCAGATAAATCAAAACATATAAGCATTATGATATATAAGTATATTGTAAAACTAAATAATTAAAAAACAGCGCTTAACCGTTTCAACGTTTATTCGTTTAATCGAATTTTATGAAAAAAATCAATGAATCATTTGTCTGTATCCATTGTGGAAAAGAAATTTCTCAGGCTGCCAAAACCTGTAGAAATCATTGTCCATATTGTTTTGTTTCTCGTCATGTAGATGGAGATATCCCCTGAGACAGAGCCACAACATGCGGATGAACCATGTATCCCATCGCCTATGAAATTAAAAAATGATGAATGAAAATATGTTTTGAATGTAGAACATGCGGAAAAACCCATCGAAACAAAAGAGCTGATGATGACAATGTAGCTGAACTAGATAAATATATTAAGAAATATAGATATTAATTAATGATAAATGCTTCGCGATAAAATGATGAATGATAAATTGATGAATGATAAATTGATAAATGCTTCGCGATAAAATGATGAATGATAAATTGATAAATGCTTCGCGATAAAATGATGAATGATAAATTGATAAATGCTTCGCGATAAATTGATGAATGATAAATTGATAAATGCTTCGCGATAAATTGATAAATTCTAATCTTCTAAGCATCTAAGCATCTAAGCATCTAATCTTCTAATTTCTAAGCTACATTTTTAAGGACTTCGTCTTGGAGAAATGAAGCAAATTCGATATTGTTTTCCTCTTGTAATTTTGAAATAATTTCTTCTGGCGTGTTTCCTTTGTTGTGTTTTTTTCCTCGTTGGATGACGCCATCTTTGGTAAGTTTTCCGTCGAGCATTTTTGTATATTCTTTTTTGTATTCTGTTTGAAATTTTGGATCTTGATTTTTCCAATGTCTTTGTTCCAGTTCTAGAGCGTCTTTTGCACTAGATTCTTTTTTGTTTTTTTCTTTGAGCTCAACGATATTTTTTGGCTTTTCGACTACAGGCGTAGTTGTCGGAGCAGGTGTAATTGGGAGAGATTCAGATTCTTTTTTTGTTTCTATTGGCTTAATTGATTCTTCTTTTTTTGTCTCTATTGGTTTAACTGGTTCTTCTTTTTGCTTTTCGACTTTTTTGACTTCTACTTTTTTCTCTTCAACTTTTTTTTCTGAAGCTCATCCCTTACCAAAAAATCCAAATCTTGTCTCTCTAGCTTTGTTTACTCGGGTATCTCCTCCTGTTTCATGCGTATCATATTGTGCGAAATCAAATCCTTTCTTTTTGCTAAATATTCTGGTAGCGTTTCGCATTCCCTTAAACATTTTGCCTGGAGTATATAATAATTTTTTGAATGGCTGTCGTGCAGATTGATTGAGTCCACTTACTACTCCTGCACTTGCTATCATCATGGGTCTTCGTGTCACTGCGGATGCTAAATTTACTGTTCCTTTCAAAAATCTCTGATATCGCTTTCCTTCTACTTTGGAAAAATTGAGAAAATTGTCTACCAAAGCATCTACGGTTTGTTTTCCAACTTCTCCAGCATTTTTTGCTGAACTTTTTGACTGTCTTAAAATATTGGCTAATGCATTACCAACCTCTCCTCATCGTCTGAGTGGGGTTGCTACGGTATTTCCTGTTCTAAGCACAGCGGTTTCTGCTGCTTGTTTAATTTTTCCCATAAGTAAATATAGAGGGTAAATATACATTATTATAACTATTTTATCTTTATTGTCAAATATTGTTTTATGGTTGAATTATTAGGTCAAAAAGCTAATTTCAAATATTGAATTTTGGATGTTGTATCGATTTTTTTACATTCTGAATTCTGAATTTTACATTCTACATTGAATAAAATGGATCTCGCAAGTTTTAAAACGACGTTTGATGGAATATTGCAAACCTACGTCGACAAAAAAATACACCAAGCAATCTCTGATATTTCGGACAAAAAAATCAGCAAATGTATTGAATATATTTCTCCTTTTATTTTTTCTGGAGGAAAGAGAATTAGGCCATATGGACTACGACTTACCTATATGTGATTTGGTGGGGAAAACGAAAAAGCTATTTTGCATTTTGGGATTATTTTTGAACTGATGCATACGATGGCGCTTATTCACGACGATGTCATCGACCAATCAGAAAAAAGACACAACGCGCTCACGGTACATTCGTATATTCGCAAGCTCCTTACCAAGAGTACAAGCGCACAGCGTATAGCTGAGTGACAGGCTATTTTGCTAGGTGATCTGCTCCTTTCTCGAGTATATGAACTTCGATTCAAAAACCACGATTTTGATGAAGCACGTTTGTTTGAAGCGAGAAAAAATGTACATAGCATGATCGAAGAAGTGATTCTCTGACAAATGATCGACGTAGATATGATGGCTTCTGGTCCTGCCTCTCTATCACTGATCGACAAAAAAAACATGTACAAGACTGCGTCCTATACGTTTATTAGACCAATGCTCACCTGAGCTATCCTCGCTTGAGCAGACCAAGATCAACAAGAACTTATTCAGGAATTGGGGAAATATTTGTGACTCGCGTTTCAGATGAGAGATGATTATTTTGATATCACGTTTGGTGACAAAACCAAGTCCGCATTTAGTGATATCCAAGAATGACAACAGACCTATTTTACCAACTATATCTTTGAAAAAGGGACTCCTGCACAACAAGAACTCTTGAAATCATCTATGGGCAAAAAACTTGGTGATGATGAAATCACCGCACTACAAGAGATGTTTGAGGCTAGTGGCGCTATAGCATTTGGGAAAAAATGAATCATGGAATATAGTCAAAAAGCTAGGCAAGTCCTAGAGCGTACGAGCTTAAATCATAATGCCAAAGAAGGTGTTTTGGCAATTATAAAGAAGCTAGAAAAGCTTCAGCAATAACATGATGATGTTGATTTTTTCTAGGAAATCAGTATATGTAAGATGATAAAGTAATGTCATTTATTCATATTTTTTCATCATGACCTACACAGCTATTTACACTCAAGAACCAGAAGGCGGTTATACTGTAGAGATTTTGGAATTGCCTGGATGTGTGAGTTTTTGAGAAACGATAGATGAAGCGGAAAAAATGATAAAAGAAGCTATACAGGTATATAGAGAATCTCAAATAGCTCACCAAGAAAACATTGTGATTGGTAAAAAATTTATTTCCTCTCTACAATTAAATTAATGACCTCATATACTCCCAAATATATCATGGATTTTCTCATTGCCAAATGATGGGTATTGGATCGTCAAAGGGGTTCTCATTGTGTTTTTTATAATCCACAAAACAAAAAAAGAACGATAGTCCCCTTACACAAAAAAGATTTTCCTATCGGGACATTACTCGCTATATTAAGGCAGACATGATATACAAAAGACGATTTATTGTAATCAAGAAGCTAAGCGTACGAGCTTGAATTATTGTGCCAAAGAAGGCGTTTTGGCAATTATAAAGAAGCTAGAAAAGCTGCAACAATAAAATGATGATGTTGATTTTTTTGGACTTTTGTGTAATATGAATGTATTCATCTATTTTATTTATAGATATTTTATCAATGCACGATAATATTATAATTGTTACCAAACCAATATCGCTTAGTATGATAAAAAAAATGGCTAAACAATGATTTGGAGATTTTGTCAAAGCTGTAGTAGACCTACAACACAATATTATAGCAATAAATAGTGAACTCCATGCTGACGCAGAAAGTATATTATTACAACACTGATCTAAACAAGAGAATATATGGTGAATAAATCTTTATCCAGAAGAATATAACAACCAAGACCGAATAGAATTTGATTCTTTAATTAATATCAGGCCATCAGCAAACAATCGTTCAAGATGAGTAGAAGACAAAAATATTCAAAAACAAATACAAGAAATAGTCAATTTACTCATTAAAAAATAACACCATGACATATCACAAACAGTTGGCACAAAAAGAATGGTATAAACTTTCTTTTATCCAACAAATGGGCAATATCTGAAGTGAAGTATATCGTAGCACCATATCTCAACACACCAACCCATCGAGACATGAAAAAGCAAAAGAAAGAATGCTAGAACTTATTGATCTTACATTGAGTGACACCAAACCGACACTATCACAAAGAAAAGAAATAGCAAGAATGAGAGAAGTCCTTTGTGATTATTTTTATGGAAAAAATGAATATCATACCGATGAATCATTTTTGACCAAATACTTTTTGTCATTTGGACTATTGGCCAATCAAGAAAGAAGCTAGAAAAACTTCAGCAATAAATTTTAATCAGCTTGGTACCTAGACTAAAAGGCTTTGCTCCCGGGAGCGCACCTATCCCACCTAACAAAACTTTCCGTAACTACAACTATATATGTAATTATACAACTAGCCTCCCGGGAGGCTTTTTTGCTAATCAGCTTGGTACCTAGACTAAAGTGCCACACGGGAGCGAAGTATTCTTACGAAAAAAAAGTTAAAAAAAATCCCTCTGAAGATGGAGGGAGAGAAGGGGAAAATATCTATAAAGACATACTACTTTCTAAATCTATAAAATTGAAACTGATATTTGGATACTCATGTTGAAATAATTTATATTTTATAGGATTCATATTTCCCGTAGAAGATTTTACCTCGTATGCTTTTTTGCCTTCGACTACAAAGTCTACTTCATTTTTGTTCTGTGTTCTTCGGAACTGGATATCTTGAATCTGATTGTTTTTAAGCAATTTTTTGAATACAATATTTTCCAAAAATGAACCTTTGTCTACTCTTACCTCAAAAGGTTCAAAATTATTGACAAGATAATTTCTCAATCATAGATCCAAAAAATATACCTTAGGCATTTTTGTGAGTTCTTTTCTGATATTACTTCCAAAAAACGGTTTGATCAAACTTATATGAAATGATTTTTCCATAATGTAGAGATATTTGGATACTGTGGTCGTACTTAATCATAAGATATTTGACAATTCATTAGTATTTACTAGATTACCTACCTGACTTGCCAATATTTTTAATAAATAAAAATATTTTTGGTCTTGGTCTACACCTGCTTCGTTAATATCTTTTTTGATATATGTTGTAGCTATTTCTCTGAGATATTCCCTTTTCTCTTCTAATGATGATAACGTCACACATTCGGGATATCCTCAATAGGTAATGTATTCGTTATATAACATGATAAGTTCTTGTCTTGGAAGTAATGGGATTTCTTTTGAAGTAAGATGAGCAATCAACTTCTCCTTTTGTTTAAAAACCAAAAACTCCTCAAAACTAAGCGTATATATAGTAAACAATTCTTTTCTTCCGACCAAACTATCTTTGAAATGTTTATCGATGTAGAAAGCACTACTTCATGATACAATCAGCTTTATTTTTTCTTTGTTTATATCAAAATGAAACTTCAAAAAATTGATAGGGTCTTTTAGATACTGGATTTCATCTATAAATACATATTTTTTGTCTTTGGTTGGTGTTCCTATAATATCAAATAATTTGTTTGGATGTTCATCAAGCAATCCTTTGATTTCAGGATCTTCCAACGATATAAAATATGTCTCTTTGTCTTGGAGACGATCCAACAGTCTTTTGAGTAATGTTGTCTTTCCTACCTGTCTTGCTCCTATCAAAAGAATAAGTTTATCATTTTGCACTGACTGAAATATCTGTTCCTCATTAGCTCTTGGATACATTTAGATAATTTACAAGTTAAAGTTGTATTTTATCTAATTATGGAGTTTTAGTTTGAAAAATCAAGTCGATTATATTTTTTTGTTAATCCGCTTGGTACCTAGACTAAAAGGCTTTACTCCCGGGAGCGCACCTATCCCACCTAACAAAACTTCCTATAACCACAACTATATATGTAATTATACAACTAGCCTCCCGGGAGGCTTTTTTGCTAATCCGCTTGGTACCTAGACTAAAATACCACTCTCCCGGGAGCGAAGTATTCTTACGGAAAAAAAGTTAAAAAAAATCCCTCCGAAGAGGGAGGGAAAACGAATCAATTATAATTAGATTATTATAGGTTTATCCATTCGTCTTTACTAAGACCTACTGAATGTATTATTTCTTCTATTGTTTGTGTTGCTACATCTTTTCATCAATGATGTGGAACTGGTATTACGATAGTTCCATTATCCATAATTGGATGTTTCCCTCATCCATAAGGTCATTCAAATCATAACTTTTTCAATTTATCACAAACTTCCCTAAATTTTAATGGTGTAATTCTAGGCATATGCAAGCTCCTTTACTTTGATAAAATCACTAATTTCCTGTATCAAAGTCTTGTCATCTTTTTGTAGCATTTTATACATTATTACACTTTCAATTGCGTCTTGTAGATTTTCTCTTGCTTCTTCAAAGTTATCTCACTGGGAAAAAAATCATACATATCAAGGAATCTTTGCAAAAATCATTCAATCTTTGTCAGTTGAATATACAGCCTTATGCATAAGCATATCAATGTACTTTTTAAACATCTTTTCCTTTTTGTAAGAAAATAAACACTAATACTATACTGATTTCTCTCGTTTTTTCAAGGCAGATGTTTTTTTCTTCAAATGTTTTTTTGCTAATCAGCTTGGTACCTAGACTAAAATACCACTCTCCCGGGAGCGAAGTATTCTTACG
>CAYXTU010000049.1:0-8114 GCA_964468245.1 uncultured Candidatus Peribacteria bacterium
GGCGTAAGCTGCGCTGAAGTTGTCGAAAAAAACAAGAGCGTTGTGGTAAGTAAGGTTATGAGTGCAAATAGTTTTTTCATATTTTTTTGGTAAAAATTAAAGATATTTTATTAATGTGTTTTTTTGTTTGATTATATATCAATTTTTGAGATAAAAAGGTAATGCATATGTACTAGATGTTAAAGTAATACTGATAGATCATTGTTTTTTTGCTGCGTTTTCAAATGTATGTAATAATTTATATCCAATTCATTTTCATTGCCAATCTTTTAACACATAAAGACCAGAAATCTTTTCGGTTGTTCATCTTATGATTCATATAATTTTATTTTGCTCTTTGGCTACAAAAAATAATGGAGATCTTTGAAAACGTATAAATATTTTATTGTAATCATAATTTTTTCAATATAAATTATTCATCATATTTTTGTATCTATTGCCCGCATATCAAAAATGAGAGTGCAATGCAGAAAGATATATCGTTCTAGCTATTGCATGTACTTCATTTTTATCATAAAGATTTGCTTGTATAATACTCATATATGTCTTTAAAATTTTTAAATTTCCAATACTATTTATAAGTAAATTATTTTATATTTTTAATATATGTTATGAGTTTTTGTACAACATTTATTCATGTTACCTTTTCCATTCTTTTAAATTGTGGGGTTATATTTATTTCTAATATATAATATGTGTCTCATGATACAATTACATCTATTCATGCAAAATCTAATGTGTATTTTTTAATAATCTCTAATATCGTTTTTTTTAGTTGCATATGTATTTCCACATTTTCAAATACTGTTCATTTTTTAAGGTTATTTTTATAACTATATGGGTTATATCTTTTAAATGATCAAATAATAGTATTTCATAGGGTAATAACCCTAAATTCTCATGTATTTTTTATATATTCTTGGAAAAGAATACAATTATTTTGCTGTTCTAATATAATGTTTTTTAGTTGTTGTCTATTTTCTACAAAAAAAACTCACTTCCCTTTGTCTTTATAAATATCTTTGGCTATAAATGGATAGCTAAATTTACTTTCCAATAGTGATATGTATTTTTTACTATGTATGTTGTCTATAGCAAAAAAAATACTTTTTGGAGCAGAAAAATGGTAATGGTGCAAAAAAAGTAATTGATTAAATTTTGAATAATAGTCAGTACCTATTAAGTGTCAATTATCCATAGTTTTCTTTTTGTTTAGTATTCAGTAGTAATACAACAATCATTGCTTCATACCTTTTCACTTCAATCAATCTATTCGAAAAATATCATATTGTTTTATTATTTTATTGTTTTTTATATATCTAAATTGTCAATCATAATAAATATCAAAATAACACAAAAAATTTATACTGATTCATCATGTTTTTTTTGCTGCTACTTTAAATTTTTTTTCATTGTCCAAAAGTTTTCTCGTTCAAGTAATTCTAACTGCATCTACCATTATTAAAACAATAGTATATAAAACAATTTTCCTTTATGCAAAATAAAGATCTAAAATAGCACCGGCTACATTTCTTGATATTCATTCCATAGGCAAATGATGAGTTTTAATTCATGGTTGTGAATTTATTTCCAATACTTGATATGTATTTTTTTTTGATTTATCATCGTAGATGATATCGATACCTGCAAATTTTAAATTAAAAATTTTACTTACTGTTTCACATGTTTTTTTAATATCTTTTGGTATGGTATCAGTAATATCTATGACTTTGGAATAACCATTTCACTTGAGGAAGATTTTTTCATTTTTTTTGAGATGATGCGTAAAAGAATATCAGTATTGTGCTTTAAAAAAACATTCTAATTCTTTATTTATAATTATTTTTGGTAGAGTAGAAGTGAGAATATCATCTCATCTTCGTGGATTTAGATTTTCCTTTTCTAATAGATTTTTGATGGTTATTTTTCCATCTCACGTTATATGATGTCTAACCCATTCCAATCATGCAAACACTTTATGGTTGATAACCAATATTCTTAGATTTTTCCCTTTAATAAATTTTTGTACGATAATATCATTACCAAATTTTGCACTGTAAGATATGGCTCTTTTGAGCTCTTCTTTGTTTTTTATATTTATAACAACTCATCTTCCGATACTTCAATCGAGTGGTTTAGTGACCAATGGATATCATAATTTCATAATGTTTTTAAAATCTATTTTTTCTTGTTTATTGATTACAATATATGCTGGAAAATTGATATGGTGACGTAGTAATAATGAGTGTGTGAGGTGTTTATTTACACTTACATATCTTGCAAGCTTACTAGTTAATCATCACTCTATTCATTGAAATAATATTTCTTTTTTTTTGCTTTTTATGAAAAACATGTTTTTATCTTTATCAAGAAATTCTATTGTATATCATCTTTTATTCGCTTCTTTCTGAAGAAAATAAGCGGAAATTTTTTGTAAAGTTTGTTTTTTGGTCATAGGTTTATTTTATAAAATCTAAATCTTCTATTTTCACCTTTCCCTTGTATATTTTTTCAGGATTATTGTTTTCATGTATCCATTTTTTGATTGTAGTGAAACCATCCAAATATATTTTATCTTTCATATATCATATTCAAATATTTGTTGTATTGATTATTCATCTTTTAGATCTAATAATTGTTTTAAATATTCACTCAAGAGATCTATCTGGATAAATAAATCTTATGTATTCGGCAGCTTTATTAAAAGTAAATTTTTGTATTTCATAAGTAAGTAGATATTTCTTATAAAGAGAAATTTTTTCATATTCATCAGGTAGTATTTGATTTCCATTCCATATTGCCAATCACTCTTCATCTTTTTGGTAATATGCTGTTCATGATTTAAAAATATTTCGTCATGATTTTATACCATTGAGATATCTGACGAGATGAGTATCGATTTCATGTGCCAAAGTTGCACGCAATCATTCTTCTCTAAATACGGCTGATTTCGAAATACTAATTTTGATTTTTTTTCCCATTATAACTGAAATTCTTGAAAGAGTATCATAGGAAAATATAATATCTACTCAATATATTTTTTTTTCTATAAGATATTTTTCTATAATTTTTTCTATTTCGGAAAGTTTTAGTGATTTACCAAGAATTTCCTTATTGTAACCAAATTCATTTCTATCCAATACTTTTTCTTTTGCTATTTTCAAAAGTTCATCATCAAACTCACCAAAAAGTTTTCTATTGTATATTGCTATATTATCAAAATCTTGCCTAATGTATGCCAAGATTAGATTTCTTCTATTTTCTAGTTCATCAAGTTTTTCTACAAAAAGCTTTGCAAAAGGACTTTTGAGTTTGAGAAGTTGTTTGCCAAGTTTTTCTATTTCGTTTTTGGTCTTCAAAAGTTTTTCTTCTTTTGGTCGTCTGTATTGAAATATAGGATTGTATTTCCCTTGGAGGGTGATGAATTTGTCGAGCTCGGCAAAATAATTGATCGGTCTCAGTCTGGCTGAGAGATTCAGTCTTTTGCTGATTTTTTCTATTTTTTGATCGATGATGTGAAGTTCAGTTACTTCTAATGGCTCAATACATAGAGGATTGACGATATCTACTTTAGCAAGCGCTTTGTGGATAGGTTTTATAAAATAATTGCTTGCAGTCTTATTTCCTAGAATAATCTTATTGTCTGCGAGACTTTCGAGACTAGAAAATTTAGTTTTTTTCAAAACTATTTCGTTTTCATACAGATCAAGATATCGTTCTCTCTTGTTTTCTTTTATTTTTTCAAACAATTTTTGAGACATAAAATTTCAAGATTTATTCAGATCTACTTCTACGATTACCTCAAATTTTTCCTCTTCTTCTTTTTCTTTGATGATAAGATTTGCATATTGCGAAAGATAGAGGAGCTTATTTTGTCAGAGGAGGTCTGATTTTTCTGGAGTAAAAAGACTTTTGGCTATTTCCACTCATTTTTCTGGATCGATGATCTTGAGGTCAGCTATTTTATCCAAAATATTTTTTAATCTCGTATCGCTTACTTTTTGTACTTCCAATCATGCTCTTGCATTTATTTCCAGAAGTTTTGGTCATTCGCTCGTTATTACTCGGTCGAGTGCGAGATATCAAAGGTTTACAAAATATTGTACCTTGGAAGAAAGAAACAAAATGTCGTTTCGGTAGGGGAGCTTTTTGTTTTGAAAATGCGCGAATTTCTTGGGAAATCTGATTTTATAAATTTTATTTTTCCAGAGAAGTGAAGTTATTTTTCCGCTTCCCACCTCAATACCCAGTCACAAACCTCATTGCGCGAGATTGGCTTTGCCACCAGAATATTTGGTCGGCACTCTCACCATAGTCGCTACAGGCACAAGATTAAAGACAATGACTCTGATATCCGCCAATCACAATTCACAAAAATCTTTGAATAATTCGCCAGCAATAAGCTTTTCTTCGATAATAATACTATCTCCTCACAAGGTCATAGAGTACTTCCCATCGAGAATATCGAGCAAACGCCTTCTAAATTCCTGATCCGTCAGAAGTTCATCTCAGATTTGATATTTTCCATGATGTTGTTTATTTTCAAATTTTTGAAAAAACATTTTCTTTGCGCTTTCTCAGAGTTTTTGAAGTTTTGATCTAAGAATACTCTTTTTATGTAGTCCGTTATTTTTTTCTTCAACAATTAATTCTGAATGCTCTTCGGGGATATACTTTACAATATAGACTCATTGCCCTTTGCTTCCATGATTGGGCTTCACGACAAAATTTTTCTTGGGCAAATAGGCAAAATCAAATTCATAAAGTTCTTTGCGGCTAGAAATAATACCGTAGGTCTTGGCAAAAGGGATTCCTCTTTCTACGAGAAAATCTTTGGTCTGTAGCTTGTTGTTGGCTAGACGAATACCTTTTTTGTCATTAAACTTTTTTATATAGAGGAGGTTCCTGGCATTATTACCGAGGATTCCAAAATCAAGCATATTTTACTACGTAAATTAAAAATGAATAATGAATAATGAAAAATGTAGGATCCTGCTAAAATGAACTATTGTATATGATAATAGATAGTGAAATATTACATACAAAAATCATTCATCATTAATTGTTCATCATTCATCAGATTTTGTTTGTATATAGCAAAACCCTAGCAAAAATCAATCTCTAGGTGTAAAAGACCTTTATCATATATTCAGCTTGACTTTTCGTTTGATATTAGTAAAGTAAGTAGTAATTAAATAAAAAAAATAATATAAAAAACAATGATGAAAACAAAAAAAATACTGGTATTTATGGCAACAATAGCATTATTAGTGAGTTGCAAAAAAGAGCCTATAGAGGGCTTTACACCTATCTTGTCCCGTACGGGAGCTGGATTTGTTTCAGATGAGACGTATACAGACAGACACCGCCAAGGGATAACCTTGGAGGGGTGTGAAGATATTGGCTGGATGGCCGTACAGAACGCTATTCAGCGTTCCGAAGCCGAACTTCCAGGGAACATCCATATGGTCATGCGGGCCATTGGGAAACTCTATCGCGATGAGGATAATCGAGGTACCAAGAAGGAAATCGAAAAAAGAAAAGAGAAGATCTGGAAAGATCTTATCGGCAAGGATCGATTTTCAAGAAAGCCTTTTGTAAATGAAGACTTCGCTCGTATATGTCCGATCTTTGCATCGCATATCGAAATCGAAATCAAATCATACGTAGTTGATACCGTCTACTTCGGTGGCGGTGTGGACAACACATGGCTTGAAGAGTCTCTTTCAAAAAAAATGAACGACACAATCACCTACGGTGATGTACCAGACTACATAGTCTGTTACTATCATGAGGTGTACTACTACTTCTTTTACTTTGCCGTAGATCCGGCGAATTATAGAGAAGCCAAAGGTGCCAACCTACCGGTGCCTACTATCCCACAGCTCATGGAAATGTATCCGTATGAGCTCATCTCTTCATTCAAAACAATTGAAAAATTCCGCGAATGGTCCAAGACCAAAACGGACTTCACAAAACCAGACTGGAAGCCTGCAATACAGGCGCCCCAGTAAATACAACAATACTATAGTGAAAGGCGAATTTTTATTCGCCTTTTTCTTTTTTCGTTTTTTTTAATTTTTTATGCAAAACTTTTGGATATTCTATTTGAAATTTCAAACCGCTTCGCTACATACTACTATATATGACTTTATTTTTACAAAATATATTATGAAGCTCTTCGTCTACAACACTCTCACGCGTCAAAAAGAAGAATTTATCCCACTTATGCAGGATCCAAACTATAAAGGACCAAAAAAAGACTTTGTCGGACTTTATTCATGCGGACCTACAGTATATCGAGATCCTAGTATTGGGAATTATAGAGCGACATTCACGGCAGATCTTATCAGGAACACCTTGAAACTTTTATGATACAATGTGAAAGCAGTAATGAATATTACTGACGTGGGACATTTGGTTTCTGACGCTGATGAGGGAGAAGATAAATTGGAAAAGTGAGCGAAACGTGAAGGAATCTCTGCTCGAGACGTGGCTCAGAAATATGAAAATATTTTCAAAGAAGGAATGAAAAAATTACATATAGACGAATTCGACGTGATGCCAAGGGCGACAGAACATATTGAGGAACAGATTGAATTAGTAAAAACACTAGAAAAAAAATGATATACCTACATCGTCGAATGAGATGGAATCTATATGGATACGAGCAAGGTAGAAAATTACGGTGAACTTATGTGACCAAATTATAAAAAACGTTTGGCGGATTTGAACGCAGGAGAAAGAGTAGAAATGGGAGGAAAAAAACATCCCACTGATTTCGCTCTACGAAAATTTGCTCCCGAAAACGAAAAGAGACAGATGGAGCGGGGCTCACCATGGGGTAGAGGATTTCCAGGTTGGCATATAGAATGTAGCGCGATGTCATCTAAGTATTTATGACACCAATTTGATATTCATCATGGAGGAGCGGACCATATTACTATTCATCATCCCAACGAAATAGCACAATCTGAGTGCTGATTCGACGTTCATCCTCGAGTAAAATATCGACTTCACAACGAATTCCTTCAGGTCGATGGCGGTAAAATGAGTAAATCATTAGGAAATGTATATAACCTAAAAGACATAGAAGCAAAAGGATTTTCTCCGCTTGATCTGAGATATTTCTATTTTATGGCGCAGTATTCAAATTTTCAAAATTTCACTTGGGATCAGTTAGAAGCTGCTAAAAATACCAGACATTCCTTAATAAAAAAACTTCAATGAAAAAAAATAATGAAAGAGAAAAAAGATTTTGAATCTGATCCGTTTTTTCAACAAGCCATGGAAGCGATCTGCGACAATATGAATACGCCGAAATTATTGGCAGCCGTACAATGAGCACTAAATTTAGTCAATGAACATACCTATGCAATCATTACTTGGTTAGAAGACAATTTCCTAAAACTTTGATTATTTGAAACTATCGTAGAAGAAATATTCGATATCCCAGCTGAAGTAACTACACTCGCAGATCAGAGAGTGGAAGCGAAGAAAAATAAGGACTACGTATTAGCTGACGAGCTCAGAGGTAAAATAACTGAGTTATGATTTCAAGTAAAGGATACCCCAAATTGATATGAAATAACGAAAATTAACTAACAGTGAATAACTAATAACTAACAGTGATTGAATTTTCTGGAATGAACTATGGTAGATTACGATAGTTTATAAGAAGATATAATCCTACATTATTCATTCTTAATTTTTAATTCTTCATTATTTTTATGGTCAAAGTGTTAAATACAATTCACGAGGATTATCATATCCATAGTCTCAATTATTCTGATGGGATGAATACTGTCGATGAAATAGTTCAGTATGCAGGCAAAATCTGAATGAAGAAAATAGTAATCACTGACCATAGTCAGGCACTTATAGATACTGAATGATTAGCAAAAAAACATTGGAGGACAACTATTAAGAGACGAAAAAATGTACACAATGATGTGGAAGTATCTTTTGGAATTGAATGAGATTTACTTGATGAAGAGGGAAATTGTTGTTTTGATGTTTGATGAATAGAATCAGATTTTTGTATATTATCTTGTCATCCTGAAGTTTTCAAAGGAGATCTAAAAAACATTACTCAAGCATATATCAACGCTATT
>CAYXTU010000050.1:0-7820 GCA_964468245.1 uncultured Candidatus Peribacteria bacterium
AGAGCGCAGTTGCTCTATTAAACTTGCATTAGTCATTAATATAAAACGTTAAAAAAATAAAAGAGACGTGGGAAATCAACAAATATTTTATGAAGATGATTTTCCCGTCGAATTTATCCAGCATAGCGGGATAAAATAAATAGATTCAATATGTCGCTTCAACATTTTATCGTTTAGGCGTTTAAGCGTTGGATCTATACCTTAACACTTACTGATTTTGATATAGCGTTGTACGTAGACAACTTTTTGGATTTTAAATACTTGAGAAATGCCCTTCTTTTAGCAACTTTTTTGAGCAAAGATCTCTTAGCATCAAAATCTTTTTTGTGCTGTGCAAGATGTGTTTGTAATTCAAGGATTTCTTCTGTCAAAAGTCAAATTTGAACCTCTACAGATCATGTGTCATTGTCATGAAGTTTGAACGATTCTGGAGTAGCTTCTTTTGTGGTTTTTTTTACCATAATACATACATTAAAAAAATAAAAACTTGCGTAAAACAAAGTCAACAGTGATTAGCCGTATATAACAATGCCCTACTTTACCGCTAATAAACATTAGCAGAATTTTACCTGTTAAGTGCTAAGTAAAAAGATTTTTTTTATTCAACATTTAACATTCAACATTTAACATTCTCATGCTTTGCATGAGGTATTACCCCCGACAGGAGTCGAACCTGTGTTTACTCCTTAGGAGAGAGTCGTTCTATCCAACTGAACTACGGGAGCAGAAAGAAGAATTCAATCCCCATAAAGTTATACAACATTCCATAGATATGGAACATCACTCGCCTATAGACTACCCCATTTTATTTACACAATAACTGGGCTGCGACCAAAGGGAGTCCCGCTTTAGCGGGAAACTACGGGAGCAAACAACAAAAAACAGTCCCTACTCGGGATTAACTCCATCTTATAGTATTTTAGAGAGCAAAATCAAGGGAAAAAGACTCCTATTCAGTCTAATCCGTCTAATTACGCGAACTCATTGAAAATCTGATACACAATCAACAAAAACAAGAAAATAACTGCCGAAATAATGAAAATATTTATGATAACAGATTTTGCTTTTTTCATAGCATCTTCTTTACCGGAAGAAGTAATCAAAAGATATCCAGCATAAAACAAGGCAAGTACGAAGAGCGAACCAAGTACCCATCAAAGTGTAATAGCAATATTTATTATCATGTCTCCTGCTTTAGCACCAAATGCTGGCGTCTGAGCGATATAGAACACATAATCTACAATTTTGATCAATACCAAAGCAATAACAACATTTATAGCTCATTTTTGTGCTATCTTCACCTTGTCCGATTTGTCCATAGCCGACATCATTCTAAACCCAGACACTACAAGCATAATAATAGCAGCAAAAAATGCCAAGACTTTAAAAAACGACAATATCTGAAGAAATAATCAATTCTGAACCCTATCGACGAGTTGACTACTTCCTTGAACATCACCAATATTCAAGACCGTTCCCAATATCCACGTCACTCCAAATACAAGAAATGCTCAATACAAAATATAAATCAAACTTGAAAAAGCTTTTTTGGCACCATCAGCCTCTTTTGCATTCAAAATAAAATTTACTCCTGTCATTACCAAAAAGATAAAGAGCACAATAAATGCAATATATCTAATAAGTACCCACAAGCTCCCTCATACAGGAATAGCATTACCATTAGCATCAGTCATAGCGACCGTGCTTGGATAGAAAAGCCTTTTGACATTATCCATAAGACTAAGATTTCTATCTATACCAAGATCAAAAATAGTTTCGACCCTTCCATATTTGTCAGGTGTCTTATCAGTGAGATAATTAGCAAAATTATCATTGAATGATGGCGCAGCAGCATAACTCACACCACCACCAATCACCAACAACGTAAGAACTAATAGTACTTTTTTGAAAACATTCATGGCTATAAATTGAAAATTAAAATTGTTAGTTGCTAGTTGTTAGTTAAAATCAAGTGTCTCCTCCATATCATCAAAATATTGAATTAATAATCACTACCATCAATTTGATGATAAAATAAAATCACGTCAAAATTACAACTCCTATAGCAATATTTACAATATTTTTTTTAATTTTGGCAGCTTCTCATTCTTTGTGAGCAGCATTGGTAACCATAAGAAACCCATTGTAAATAAGAAGAATAACTGCAAGAGAAAGCCCTATATATACAGCCCACTGAAGATATGTATTGATATTATTTCTAAGCCAATCTAAAGTGTTGGTTATTTTATATTGACTCGTATATGCTCACTGTTTATCAGTGACACCATCAAGTGCTGTTTGTTGGATTTTATAATCATCATTTGCTTCTTGCACGACATTATCCAAAATTTGGATAGGATTTTCTCAATAATTTCATCGACTATCATTTTGAGCAAAACCAAAAAGTGGCAAAGCAGAGACAATAAGCAAAGAAACAAATATAATTTTTTTCATAAGGACGTACAAAAAGATAAATATAATATGAGTATACGGAATTACATATGTTTTTCAAATTTTTTATTATTTGAATTTTTTATTACGCAAATCTTATGTCTTACTACTTGATACTTGATACTTATATCTTTTTATTTATGTCTAATAACAAGTCTGAAGCCAAAAAGTCCAATGAGAGCAAAAACAAGAATATAAAGCAGATAATCATTGAGCTCCCAGAATATATTTTGAATTTTTTTGTGCTGTTGATTGATAATATCTTGAGAAAGTTGAGTAAAAAAATCATCAAAGGATTTTGCACCAAGTATTCTATAAAATTTTCATCACGTTTTGTCAGCAAGTTGTTGAAGCAAAAGTGGATTAATGTTTGTAGTCACCTCATCATTCCAGCTATCACTACCAATAAGAAAATTTTCTTGTCCTACTCAAAGAACATAGACAGGAACTTGAATTTTTTGATAATATGCTACTACCTGCAAAGGATCAAAACCTATATTTGAATCACCATCAGTGATCAAAACAACAATTCCCGGCTTGTATGTTTTTTGATGAACAAATTGCTGGAGATTATTTACACCAAGCAATAATGCATCACCAATAGCAGTTCACAAAAAATCTTTGACTGGAGGAAAATCGCCAAGATTCATACTATTGAGTTTGGCAACAACAGCAGACGAAACATTAGAAAAAGGCAAATACACAAACGGTTTTCAGGAAAATGCTATCAAAGAAATATAATACCCATCAAGCTGACGAAGAAGGGAAATCAATGACGCCTTGGCTGCCACAAACCTACTCGGCTGCAAATCATTGGCAGACATAGACAAAGAAACATCAAATACTATCTGAATGGGCAGATTTTTTTCTACTACAACATGCTTGTCGGTTATTAGAGAAATACGCAAAGGCAAAAGCACAATACAAAAAACAAGTAATCAAAGCAACAATATATATATATTCCAATATGGTTGTTTGAGTAGAGATCTAGGCACAAAAAATTTTGGTTTTTTATTGAAAAAATAGCATCCTCCACAAAGAAGAAGTAACGCTATACTTACAAAAATTCAACCAAAAGAAACAGACATATATCTAGGAAAAATATATTAAATCAATCATTTTTTTTCTATATCCGTCAAATGTTTGGCATCAAATGATTTGTCCTTTTGTTCAATAACTTGTTTTTCTTCTTTGGTATTAGCTTCCTGTATAAGAATATCTATAGGATTGTTTTTTTGATAATTTACTTGAAACTTTTTTCTCGTATCAAAAAAATTATTTCTTACAAGCTTGGCTATATATGCAAGTAATCATAATTCAGAGACCTTAAAAAACGCAATCACAATAGTGACAATCAAAACAATAACGGCAACCAAAATACCCAAAAATTTGGATCCTGATTTAGAAAAACCATTGAACGCTGCCAATGCAAGTGCGACTCCAACAGCAAGTACAAACATCTGAACGATAGAAATTGTCAACGGACCAATACTAAAGGTCATACCAGCAAGCAATCCTCTCTTGATATTTTTTGGATATACAACTTTCATGAAATAGTCTACAAAAATAAATATATCTATACTATACGGATATGAGATTGATTGTCAAAAAAAAATCTACGAAAATTCCGTAGATTTTTTGAATACAAAAAGGTAAATTAAATGTTTTGAAATTTAGGTATTTTTACAGAAACCAAATCAAAATGTTCATTAAATTTAAAATTTTGTTGCAAAAGCGCTTTATCAAAAACTTGAGCATGTATAAGTTGTTTTGGCTCATCCATAAAAACAAATATACGAGTAGATGTATTTTTTGCTTTTATAATATCTAATATTCTATATCCAAGACTACCATAAGGAGCATTAGATAAAGAACCAAACACTATAGCATCAAAATCAGTAGACAATATTTTTAATATACTATCATCTACGGTTTCTACCTGCAAAATAGTACAAGCCATTTTACCTTTAAATAATTGAGCATACATGTGCTGATCTTTTTTTTCAGCAACAATTAAAATAGTTTTACATTGCATAACGGAGTTTTTTTGTTAATAATTTTTTATTTTGGTCCACCAACATAAGGATTTTCAAAAACTTTACAAGACAAAATTGTATGATATAGTAATGAAAAAATGATTTTTTATAAAAATAGGAAGTGATTTTTGTTGGGATAATATTGAAAAAAACTAAGAAATAGATAAAAGCATCCATACACTACTATTTACTTTATATATACACAATGGAAAATCTAATAATTATTTGATCAGGACCAGCATGACATACCGCAGCAATCTACGCAGCAAGAGCAAACCTCAATCCTCTGATGTTTGAAGGATTTATGGCAGGAGGAGTTGCAGCTGGTGGACAACTCACTACAACGAGCAAGGTAGAAAATTTTCCTGGATTCCCAACAGGAATAGACGGCCTAGAACTTATGATAAACATGAGACAACAAAGTATAAATACATGAACAAGAATAGAAACCAAAACCATCGACAAAGTAGATTTCAGTTGACAACCACTCAAACTCTTTAGTGGAAACGAAGTATTTGAAGCAAAATCAGTTATTATAGCAACAGGAGCCACAGCAAAACGTTTAGGTATCCCTGGAGAAAAAGAATATCGACAAGCAGGAATATCCGCATGTGCAATATGTGATGGCGGATTACCCGTATTTAGAAACAAACCAGTAATCGTTATTGGATGAGGCGATGTGGCAATGGAAGAAGCACAACACATGACACACTTCGCATCCAAAGTCATTGTATTGGTAAGAAGAGATAAACTTAGAGCATCAGAGATTATGCAAACCAGAGCAAAAGCCAACGAAAAAATAGAATTTATGCGACACACAGAAGCGAGAGAAGCTATAGGAGATGGAACAAAACTTACCTGACTCAAAGTCATAAACAACCAAACTCAAGAAGAAAAAACAATAGAATGTTCTGGAGTATTCTACGCAATTGGACATACGCCAAATACAGATTTTCTTGACGGACAAATCACATTGGACGCCGATTGATATATCATCACAAAAAAAACACCAGTCCACACAGCAACCAATATTGAATGAGTATTTGCAGCAGGCGATGTAGCCGACAAAAAATACAGACAAGCAATCACCTCAGCAGGTACAGGTTGCATAGCAGCATTGGAAGCACAGAATTACCTACAAGACAAATAATTAGACAATTTATCAATTGCGAATTAACGGATTACGGATTCAATTAAGAGTACAAAAAATTCGCAATTCGTAATTCGCAATCAATTAATAAATTAATTTTTATTTAGTAAATATAGTAAAAATGAGCGTACTCCACATTGAAGGTATCCAGCAATTCAAAAAAGACATTTTAGAAAACACAGGGATATCTATCATAGATTTCCGAGCAGAACGATGCGGACCATGCAGAATGCTAACACCCGTCATAGAACAATTAGCAGAAAAACATCCTGAAGTAACCATCGCAAAAGTAAATGTAGAAGAAAACCAAGAATTGTCTGCACAATTCCAGATTACTTCTATACCTGTAGTATTTTTTCTCAAAAATGGACAAGTGGTAGACAAAATTGTGGGACTAAATCCACCAACCGTCTACGAAGAAAAAATAGCTGAGCTTAACACTCCAACAAAAACTGCTGCATAATTTTACTACTAATAAGATCAACCTGGCTCTTTAGAGCCAGGAAGTAATAATCAAAATAACCAAGAAGTAAAAACAAGCAAAAAATCTGAGCACACCACTCAGATTTTTTCCATAAAAAAGAATTCCATCATTGTCAGTTGTCAGTTGTTAGTTGTTCACTGTTAGTTGATCTGTATGTTTGTAGCGAATTCAGCCCAAGCTGGATCCATAATCTGAATAAGAAATTGAATTCCGTTAGCAGATGTTTTTTGGATAATACTATTTCCAATATTATTTAGTGTGCCTTTGATACTACAACTAAATATTTTTACTTTTGGATCAGTTGTCATCGTAGCTTTGTCAGCGAACTTTGTCACATTCATCTGAGAAGAACAACGCACACCAGGCAAATCAAGTCATTCATCGACATTGAGTGCTTCATAAGCAATATTACTCGATGGAAATACTATAGAATATCATCTCTTAGAAGAAGTAAATGTCATAGTTTTTTCTAGATTAATAGGAAATTGTTTGACAGAAGTATCGATAGTTATAGTAGGCTTTTTGGTAGTAGTTGAAGTGTCTGTTGCTGTCGTAGACGTATTGGAAATATAACTAATCTTACTTCCTCCAGCAGCCTGTGAAGGATCAATAGCAACCTTACATATAGCTGAACCATCAGCAGTAGGTCATTGAATATTTACAATAAGTCAGTTAGTATCTACACCAAGTGCATGAGTAGTCACCTGAATAAGTGAAGTAGATCAGTCAGTACACAAAGTTTGAAGTTTTGACAATAATGTATGTTGAATATAATAAGGACTAGGAAGAATAAAAGCATTAGCAACATCCATTGCCTCTTGTTCTGAGACATCATTGATAAAATATCCATAGAGATTATTGTTGGTAAAAAACCATGAAGTCACTCATTCTAGCTTATATAAGCTCACACCGTATGAAGTAGCATTAGTTTTTTCTGCAGTAGTAGAAATATTTTTTTGAAGTTGAGCACAATTTTTGTTGGGATCAGAAATTTTACAAACAAAATAAGAAACAGAAATAGTTTGATTTGTAGATATATTTTGTACTTTAAAAATACCATTTGTTTGATCCAAAATAGTGTATTTTGTGCCAAATTCAGCAGGAAGATATATACCAGCTTGAGAAATATAAATACCACTTCATGATCACAAAAGTGCTCCCGTGACTTCCATACTTGCCAAAGCACCAGAAACAAAATTAACCTCTACAATAAAAACATTATTAAATTGTTTTTCTATCGTTCATTGAACATCTACAAATCCAGTATATACACTCATATCCAAAGTTCTACTTTTGAGCCCAAGTACAGTAGTATCAGCCAATGTTAACGTATGTGTATAGGTCACTATATCACCATTAGCCTGAAGAAGACCAGAAAGCGATACGGTTTGTCCAATTTCAAATCACGTACTAGATTCTACAGACGAAAACCGATTACTAATACGATCAAAATTTTTGAACAACGCAAACATCACAAGAAACGTACAAACAACGACAATAAACAAGGTAAGCAATGATACAGACTTTTTTGGTTGTTGCATCATATATCCATGTTCATACCCAGAAAAAGACGGTTTCTTTGGTGACGAAATACCAGTTTTTTTAAAGTTCATTACATGCATAAAAAAATAAAAACAACTATGCACCATATATGGTATGAAATTTATACTGCTTTTCAACCCAATAACCCATATTGTAT
>CAYXTU010000051.1:0-7774 GCA_964468245.1 uncultured Candidatus Peribacteria bacterium
AAATAAATATTAATACAGGGACGGAGAATATATTAGGGATTGAAAAAAAAAATGAAATATATATATCTTGAATGTTGAATAATTTTATTCGTTTATTTGTTTATTATGAAAGATATTATCAAAAGAGTTATTATAAGTATTGTTTCATGATGATTTATAGGATATTTGGCATATTTGTTTTTTCAAAATATCGTTATCGTTCAATCTGGATTTGTTGCTTATAATATGGCATATTATGGTATTTTATTGTTGGTATGTTTGTTTTTGTTTGTACTTTTTGGTGTATATCCTATACATTTTAAAATGACAAAAGCTACGTTGTTTGTGCTTGGTATTGCTCTAATTATTATCTGAGATACTGTTTTGCTCAATGATGTGTCTACTCATGTCTATATTGGTGATATTTTTAAGGTATTATGAGTGTTTTTGACATTATTAGCTTGGACTAATATATTGATTACCGATAAGGTAAAAAAACAAAAACAGGATAAAAATGTAGAAATTATAGAGATATAATATTGGTAGAAGGTAGAGGGTGGAAAGTAGAACCTCTTTACGCAGGGGTAGATTGGTTGAATAAAATTGTGTTTTTATGATGCGGGTATAGCTCAATTGGCTAGAGCGCGTCCTTGCCAAGGACGAGGTTGCGAGTTCGAATCTCGTTACTCGCTAATGATGAACATATGGAAAAAGAAGTCTGATTTAATGTCAGATTTTTTGCTTTTTTAAAAAAAAAGAATATACTTATTGTATCTTATTTTATATATACTATTATTGTCTTATATGCCATCAAACACGCTTGATATTCCAGTTAATAAGGTCAATGAATCTATCAATACGGTAAATTCTACTTTGTCTGGTTTTCAAAAAAGTATCATAGATGATAATTTGGATAAACTTGATTTTTCTCAAAAAATTCCTGATCTGATGGACAAGGTAAATACTCTATTGAATATTAATTTATTTGGCTTATGAACAGCTAGAAGTCTTCTTGGAGTACAGATGTTTGATAGAGAAAAATACAAAAAAAAGTGATGAATATTTAATTTTATTTTCAAAAAATATGGAGGTATAGAATGACTTCATAAATCATATATTGAACAGACATTGACTAAGTTTTTTGGTGAACAGCCGGACAAAAAAACAAGTATTTCCGCTTTGTATGCGCTTTATCAACAAGATAAACAAAATAATATATCTCCTGATGTATTGACTGGTGCGGACTCGATAAATATTGTTTGTAATTTGTGATTTGACGAAAAAACTCCTCCAACAACGATAGATAAACTTCCTCAAACATCGTTTTCGTATTTGTCCAAAACCGTTAAAGATGGTATTATAGGAAAGGAAGCTCAACTTGATCCCAATGTTTTGGCTGGATTGTGATGTATTGTCCCCAAAAAAGTTTGACCCAATGGAGTAGAAATTATAGATACTTCAAGTCCTGACTGGAAACCAGAGATGATTACTTCTGATCTTATTTCTCAGTATCTTAAACAAAAGATAACTGAGTTTAGTAAAACTCCATCATATATCAAAGATATTCCCTCATCAGATCATTTTGTTTTTTCGTTGATGGGTGGGTTGTTTGTCAATGGTAATGTCTTCGCCGAATCGGTGTTGATCGGAATTAGTCAACCAGAAAAATTATGAATTGAAAAAAATATAGCTGCTTCTTCTCCAGAAAATCTTGATGTAGTTAATGGAAAAATTGATTTTGCTGCGGGAAAATTTAATCCAGAACAGATTAAAAATATCAATAGTCTTATCGATGAAATGACTGCTCGTGGAATCAAAAATCCTTATACTCAGGTAGGTATTTTGTCTGTTATTAGCAAAGAATCGTGATTTGTTCCCAAGAGTGAATTTGGATATCAAGATACTCCCAATGCTCGTATTAGAGAGCTTTTTACGACGAGAGTAGCCAAATATTCTGAAACTGAGCTTGATGTTCTCAAAAAAGATCCACAAAAGTTTTTTGAAGCGATTTATGGTAAAGATGCTACCAAAGACCTGTGATGGGCTACTGGAAATACTGAGCCATGAGATGGATATTTGTATAGAGGTAGAGGATTCAATCAGCTTACTTTCAAGGCAAATTATCAAAAATATGGTAAAATTATAGGTGAAGACTTGGTTGCTAGTCCTGATCGTGCAAATGATCCTCTGATAGCATCCAAACTCGTTTTGGCATTTTTTGCTGAATGAAGTAAGGGAAAAGACCTTTGAACACTTAATTTTGCTGATAAAGCTGCTGCGGTGAAATATTTTGCTGATATAAATGCTGGTGGATATTCTTCACATCTTTCCAAGGCTATAGCAGCATCAGAAAAATTTGATATTCAAGAAAAAACTGTTGCTTAATAGTTTTTAAATAGTATTATAATCTAAAACATAAACATAATTAAGAAAGGAGGTTTATTATGAGAATGGCAAATGTTAAAAAAAAAGCTAGAATATCTGGTTTAAATAAAAAAAAACGTCAATTAAAAAAACAAAAAAAGAATGAACAAGGAAAAATTACCAAAGGTAAAAAAAAGTTGTATTAGTGATTATTTTACTATAAAAGACTCAAGTTTGGGTGTTTCCCGTTTGAGTCTTTTTTCGAAAAAAAACTTCAAAACATTACATTCGCACACATTCATATGATTTAGTCATGTATCCTGGCAAGCCGAGTGCAGGTCTTACTCCCGGGAGCGTATTTATCCGACCTAGGAAAAACTCGTACAACCCATATTATATATCTATTTTAGTCGTTGGCTTATAGAGGTTTCTTCTGCTCATTTTTTGGCTTGTGACATTAGATCATCAAATATACTTCTTAAATTTTCTCCTGTGGTTTTGCTTGTGTTGGTTTCTGTACTTGCTGTACCTAATTTGTCTTGGATATTGTTGTAGTTGTTAAGATTTTTTTGATAAGTTTCTGGGCTGATACTATAGAGCGTGTTGATAAAAAACTTGATACCTTTGTTTATTACTGGGTTGAGAACCATATTTCCTCCTAATTGATTGACAAAGAATTCTTCTTTTTTTTGCTCAAATTGGTTGATAATGTTTGCTCGAGTATCGTTTTTGATTTCTTCTACACTTTTTCCTTTGTATTTTCCTATGATTTGAAGTGCTCATGAAAGCTCTTTTGGTGTATAGTACTGGATATTTCCCTGTAATATTTGCATAATTGTTTCATCTCATGATTTCTGAAGAGTGACTGCTGATTGTGGGTTGATATTGATAAATGTCCCATTTCCCAGATCAATGAATATTTTTTCTAGCTGTGATTGTGTCTTGGAGCTGAAGCTAATTTGTGTTTTTTGGCTGAGATCAATATCAGATTCTTGTAATTCATCAACTGGTATTTTTTTACTTCCTAATGCATTTTTTATGGTAATTATCCCCTCTGTAGTAGCTCATTGGTTGATTATTTTTGTCTTTTGTGATGAGATGAAATCGCTGATGCTTGGGATGGTTTCATACATAGGAAGTATTCCGGTAAGCAAGACAAACCCTATTCCAAGTCCGATAATTCCCATGATAATATAACGTACTCGATGGGTGATGTATGTCGTCGCCAACGCTACTATGATAAGTCCAAATAATGTGATAAATTGTCTGCTATCTAGTCCAATATTGTTTTTGAAAAAAAGGTCTCCTAAGATAAAAAGGTTGATAAGTACTATTATCATCATCAAAAATTTGAATATTTTGTTTGTTCACTGAAGCATGTAGATCATTATGGTCGAAACAAAAAATATCGCTGCGTATGCTCGGTTGTTTCCTATTCGACTTCGTAAAATGCTTGTATCGCCAGCATAGAGAAAATACCCATATAATCAGCCAAGTATGAGTAGGGCTATAAGGATACCGGTGAAGAGTTTTTTGAGCATGGAAATAGTGAAAAGCTAAAAGCTTGAAGTTTAAAGCTGTAATAATGTATAATAAAAAAGCTTTGCGTTGCAAAGAAATGTTGGGTTTGAAATATAAAAAAAGCTGGTAAAATTTTCTTGTCATTATTTTTCAATAAATTCATACATATACTTCATATTTATATCTTTTAAAAAAACGCTCCGCTGGGGATATTTTTTTACTTGACCAAAAAAGTATCCAAAAAACTCAAGCCAGATGCAGTACTCAGGACGAATGTTTTATGCTCACATGACCTACCAACTCGACTCCGTCCCACCTGCGGCGGGTCCCACTTCGTCTCGTTCCAGTTTACTTCTTTATCTACGAATTGTTTACTATCTCGTGGCGTGCATCCGGCGTTGTAATAAGGTTTACATAAAAAAAATTAGCAGATATTTTGTTTCTCTACTAATTTTCCTTCTATTTTAGCTATATATTTTCTTTAATTAAACCAAAAACTATATAATTTTCCATTCATTAATTTCTGATTTTTTCAACATCGCTTCGAGTTTTTTTTGGTTGTCTGGAGTGTGTTCTACGAGAACAGCTTTTTCTTCTGTTTTTTGGATTTTGTTGTCGTGAAGGGTGTAGGATTGGGTGTAATTTATCCTTCTGATGTTGGTAGCTGCTCATGATTTGAGAAGTCCGGTTATGATTTGTTTGAGTTTTCTACCATCGTTTTTATAAAAAAAAATAATCATGAGATGATTGTTTATATATAGCTAAAATAAGCAGTTTTGGCTGCTTTTGGGTTATTTTGTGCTGGTGTCTACTTCTCCTGTAGTCGCTGCTTGGTGTGCGGTACTTCCATATCATTTTGTGATGGTACTGGTAAGTGACTTGGCGATAGATTGTAAATTGCTAATGTGTTTTGGTGGGAGATTGTATTGGCTATTTATTTTGTCTACGAGTGTGGTGATGGCTGATTTGAGAGCGGTGAGTTTTTGTGTTGGTTCTCCACTAACTTTTGTGTAATTACTATTGAGACTTTGGTAGATGCTTTGGATTCTTTTTTCTATCTTGGTAAATGCACTATCAAAGACTTTTTCTTCACCATTGGTGAATGCTTCCTCTAGCGCTTTGAGCTCTGGAGCATAGAATCATTCGTAGAGATTTGAGTTGATCTTTTCTTCTTGGGCTGGTTCCAAGATCTTTTTTTCATCGCTCAATACGGAAGAGATATTTTGGATTATTTCGTCTGATTTTTCTCCAATTTGTGGGCTATTGAGTAGACTCAACAATATATCTTCTTGTTTTTCGTTTGCTATAGTTCCTGAATTTTCTGTCTCTCCTTGGATGTTGTTGAGTGAAAATGTTTGTGAAATATCTTTTTGTTGTATTGCTTTGGTAAAACTACTTATATTTGCAAATATTTTGATGTCGTTGTTTTGGATAGCAACTACTTGATTGTTGCTGATGGTTGTTGTTTTGCTTGTACCGTTGGTTTTGGTGACTATGATGTTTGCTCCGTTGTTTTGGAAGATTTGGTTTTTTCCGTTTTTGACAAATTTGAAGTTGAGTGGTTGGGTTTTGTCTTGTTGTTTGACGGTAATGTCGTTGATAGCGAGTTCTATAGTCTGAGGAGTTTTATTGTTTCCCTCCATCTGAATAAAGTTTCCATAAATCAGATTGAGTTTGTAATTTTCTGCAGTAGTTTTTTGGATAATGAGTTTGGCTGGTCCGATAATTTTGGACTGGGCACCACTATTGATTTCGAACACTAATTGTGTGTCTTCTTTGAGTAAAATAGTGTCACCATTTCCGATATTGTTTGTGGTAGCCAAAACGCCGTTGTGCTCTATAAAAAAATTCCCCTTTACGTCAATTACTTGAGCAATATAATCTGCTTGTGCGGTGTTGGTATTTGGTGATTGGATAGTAAATCGATTGTAATCTCTGAGGTTTCCGTTGTTGAAATATACTCCATATAACCCAAAAATTAATATAGCAAATACCATCGTGTATACTGCGTATTTTGCGTGAACAAATGAATATCTTTTGAGTGATGTTTTTTTTGTCTTTTTATATAAAATATTCTGATAAAGATCGAGTTTCTCGATATCAGTAAAGCTAGTATTTTTTTGTGTGTTGAAGAATTCTTGGAGCTTCATTGTTGGGTTAAGTTGTGAAACGTGTATCCTTACCACATAGGTATACGAATAAGTAGACAATTTGTGACAGATTTGGGTAGTGTCTAGTCTAGTTTGGGTTGACATTTTTCATAAAAGACATAAGACATAAGTATCAAGACATAAGATTTTAGGGGTTTTAGTTTATACTTTACTTGGGACGTGTTTCAAATCCCTTCCCGATGAAATACCGGGACAGGCCTAACCTCCCTAAAATCCTCCACCACTTCGTGGTTCCCCTCCTTTACAAAGGAGGACAAAAAGGAAGGAAAATTTTATTGGCTTGCTGATTTATTCTGTATTTGTGTCTGTGTGTTTTGGCTTGTAATTTTGTCTATAATCTCTACTCTATCACCATATAAATAGATAATTTTTATCTATTAGCCCACATTTCTTCATGATGGATACACTCTTCAAGACCTTGTCTGACAGGAATC
The DNA here is from genome assembly GCA_964468245.1 of uncultured Candidatus Peribacteria bacterium. GTDB lineage: Bacteria > Patescibacteriota > Gracilibacteria > Absconditabacterales > Absconditicoccaceae > CAJBLF01. The sequence continues at coordinate 6,470 of CAYXTU010000051.1, forward strand.
GTAGAAGGATAATCCAGCTTCTCAAGCAGAAAGAAATGACAGTTTCCGAATTGTTGACGCATTTTGATATAACTCAGGCCTCATTGTCGCACCATTTGGATGTCCTGAAGAGGGCTAATTTGGTCTTGGATGAAAGGAGAGGACAATTTATTTTCTATTCGCTCAATCAACCGATTTTTGAGGAAAGTGTGAATATGATACTAAATTTACTTGTTTAGCTTAAAGCTTAAAGTCTAAAGCTTAAAGCCGTATATATGTTTTTTTATTGTTCATTTGTTTTAAGATGATAATTACGATGTCGGGGAAGGCAGGCAGTGGAAAGGGAACTGTCGCAAAATTGTTGTCAGAAAAATTGGGTTATGAACATATTTCTATAGGTAATATGAAAAGAGAGCTTGCGACTGCAATGGGCATGACTATTTCTGAATTTAATGCCTTATGAGAACTGCCAGAAAATAGAGAAACATTTGATCTTAAATATGAAGAATATCAAAAAAATCTGGATGTAAATTCTGGGATAATTTTGGATAGCAGACTCGGATTTTATTGTCAGCCGAACGCATTCAAGGTCTATCTCGATGTCAGTGATGAAGAGGCGGCGAGAAGGATTTTTGGTGATACAGAGAGGAGTGGCGATGCATATGATTCGTTGCAAGCAGTCCAAGAGGCGACAAAAAAAAGGAACGCGGACGACATTCAAAGATTCAAAGCATTGTACAATATAGATCTTAGCGACAAGGGTAATTTCGATCTAGTGGTCGATACGGACGGAAAAACTCCCCAGCAGGTGGCGGAAGAGATAATTGATAAATTTAATCAAATTCAGAAATAAATATGGAAAAGATGCGGCCATGTTTTTATAGAGTCAGTACGAAGGCGCTTGTTTTGGATGAAACGAGAACTAAATTTCTCTTGATGAGGGAAGATAATGGTTCTTGGGATTTTCCTGGCGGAGGATTAGATTTCGGCGAAGATGTCCATGAAAGCATTGTTAGGGAGCTCAAGGAAGAAGCATGACTCGAGACAACATGGATAGATGTTGAGCCATTATATTTTGTCGTTTCCTTCAATCCCGAAAAAGATACCTGGCTAGTTCAGCCGTTCTATGAAACCAAGATAAAAGATCTGAATATAACTCCTTCTGAGGAGTGCCAAGAGGTGAGATTTCTCACCAAAGAAGAAGCGGAAAAATTACATATCCGTCCTAATGTGACGGCATTTTTGAAGCAGTTCATACCGGGTTAGATATTATCGAAACACTCCGGTAGCTGAGGAAATTATAGAAAAATTTGAAAAGTTTCAAAA
>CAYXTU010000052.1:0-7748 GCA_964468245.1 uncultured Candidatus Peribacteria bacterium
ATATGGATCTCAGTATCAAAATGCTGGAAAAATTCTATGAATTGGCTGACAAACTCAGTATAAAAATCATTACTATTGAGGAAATCCTTGAAAAAGAAGCCAAAGAAGCCAACAAAGAGAGCAAATTGGGAAAAATAGAACTCTATGATACCAAAAAAAACACTTCAGAATCACAACACAAAGATTTTATCAAGCTTTATTTTAACGAAATATCCAAAATACCACTTCTCAATTCCGAAGAAGAAAGAGAAATTTCTAGACGTGTCAAAAAAGGTGATGATGATGCCAAAAAAAAACTTATAGAATCCAATTTAAGACTGGTTATTAGTATCGCAAAGAGATTTTTTGGTTCGAGGTTGAGCTTTTCTGATCTTATCCAAGAAGGCAATATCGGTTTGATCAAGGCAATAGAAAAATTTGATCCAGAAAAAGAGTTTAAATTTTCTACCTATGCAACGCGATGGATTAAACAATCTATCACCAAAGCTATTGCTGATATGACCAAACATGTAAGGATACCTGTCCATTTGATTGATGAAATCAACTCATATAATAAGACATATCAGCTCCTCTTTCAAAAATTATGAAGAGAACCAACATCCAAAGAAATAGGTCAAAAGCTTGGTTTTCCTATCAAAAAAATCAAAAAATTAGAAGAAGTTATCTTTGGTAATGTCTCTCTAGATAGAGAAGTGTGAGATGAAGGAAGAGATACACTCGCTGATTTGATTGAAGATGGAAATACCTTGAGACCCGATCAGTTTGCAGAAAAAAACGCATTAAGAAAAAATCTAGATATGATACTTGGTATGCTCGACGATAGAGAAGCAAAAATAGTGAAAATGAGATATGGTATCGATGGGCCAAGATATACGTTGGAACAAGTCTGAGAAGAATTTAATGTAACAAGAGAAAGAGTTAGACAAATTGAACAAAAAGTTATCCAAAAACTCAAAGAACATACTGGATTACAAAAAATACTTGGAATTGAAGATGATATTGCTAAAATGGAAGCTGATGAAGGTAAAAGAAAAAAGAAGTCTAAAAGAATAAAAAATATCGATGATGAAGATGAAGAAGATGATTATATGAGTAGATTTGATGATGACGATGATATTGATGACTAAATTTAACTAACAACTAATAACTAATAATTAAAGTATTGGCATACTTATAGACTATACTCATATTACAATAGCTCACAATATATCAATTCATTCGTTATTCACTGTTAGTTGTTCACTGTTAGTTAGAATAATTTATATGCTATTTTACTAAGTTACCACATACTATTATGGGAGATTTAAATTCAAAGGACTATGACGCGTCGCATATCAAAGTTTTGGAATGATTGGAACCGGTTAGGCAGAGGCCAGGTATGTATATCTGATCTACTGATGTCAAAGGACTCCATCATCTCGTACAAGAAATTATCGATAATGCTGTGGATGAAGCATTAGCAGGATATTGCACAACGATTACTACATGTTTAAATGATGATTGATCTGTTACGGTCCATGATAATGGAAGGGGTATTCCTGTTGATAAGCACGAAAAGACTGGTAAATCGGCTTTGGAAACTGTTTTTACCGTACTTCATGCATGAGGTAAATTTGATAAATGAGCATACAAAATATCATGAGGACTTCATGGAGTAGGTGCTTCTGTAGTAAACGCATTGAGTGAATGGTTGGAAGTGACGGTCTACAAAAATGGGAAAAAATATTTTCAAAGATATCAAAGAGGTATCCCTGATGGTGAAATTCAAGAAGTTGGGGAAAGTGACAAGATGGGAACTACTGTTAAGTTTAAACCGGATGCTACTATTTTTGAAACGGTAGAGTTTTCTCAGTCTATTGAGATTGCAAGAATGAAACAATCTGCTTATCTTTCTCCTGGTATTACCTTCAATTTTGTAAATAAAAATACTGGTTTCAAACAAAGATTCTACTATGAATGAGGAATTAAAACATGGTTGAGAAATCTAGTAGGTACCCAACAAGCGCTTTCTTCTCAACATTATTTCAAGGTAGAAGGAAAAGATTGTTTGGCAGAAATAGCGTTTGAATTTGTAAATACAAGCAATGATCATATCCTTTCTTTTGTGAATAATATCCCAACCATTGATGGAGGAAGTCATGTCCTTGGATTCAAATCGGCATTGTTGAATATTATCAATGAAGTAGGAAAAGAAAAAGATAAAATAAATAAAAAAATCTGAGAATTTCAATATTCTGATGTGACTGATGGATTGTATGCTATCGTCACCGTCAAGATTCCAGAACCACAATTTGAATGACAAACAAAATGAAAACTCTGAAATAGTTATGTAAGACCCGAAGTAGAAAAGATTGTTTATGATTATCTCAAACAATATTTTATAGACAACGAACACGAATTTGATAGAATTTTTGAAAAGGTAGAACTCGCTGCAAGAGCTAGATTAGCTGCAAAATTTGCAAAAGAAACTGTCTTGAGAAAAAATATATTGGCATGAGGAGTACTTCCTGGAAAACTTGCTGATTGCGCAAGAAAAAACAAAGAAGGTACAGAAATGTATATTGTCGAGGGAGATTCAGCGTGAGGAAGTGCAAAACAATGACGTGATAGTAACTTCCAAGCTATCTTACCATTGAGAGGTAAAATATTAAATACTGAACAAGCTGCTATCCAAAAAATCATGGCAAACAATGAGGTCAAAGCTTTGATTACTGCTATATGAACCTGAGTAAAAGAAAACTTTGATTTTGAATGATTGAGATATGACAAAATTATCATCATGACAGATGCCGATGTGGATGGTGCACATATTAGGACATTGTTGTTGACGTTCTTCTTTAGATTTATGAGACCATTGATAGAACACGGGCACGTATATGCTGCATGTCCTCCTATCTATAGATTTGCTCAAGGCAAAAAAGAACAATATATCTATGACGAAGACCATACCCCAGATATGTATGGGTTTGACAAAGATAAAACGGAAGTACAGAGATATAAAGGTCTTGGAGAAATGAATCCAGAACAACTTTGGGAAACTACTATGAAACCAGAAAATAGAAGATTAAACCAAATCACTTTGGAGGACGCAGAAGAGGCAGATAGATTGTTTAGAATCCTTATGGGTGAAGACGTACAAGCAAGAAAGCATTTTATTATGTCTCATGCAAAGACCGTCAAACAAATTGATATGTAAGATATTGAAATAAACTAAAGACTTTACCTCTTTTATTTTTTATCTAACACACCATGAAAAAATTATTTTTATTATTGCTCCCCGTATTGGTTTTGTCTGGATGTTCTCTGAACAGTCAACAACAAGAACCTATCGAGATAGAAGACGAAATTATTATCAATCAATTTGATGTATCACAAATCGAACTGATTGTAGATAATACAGCTTTTGAATCATATTATCTATACAAAAACATTAAATCATATGGTAGTTGATATATTTGAGTACAAATATGATGAAATGATGGTATTACCTCCAATCTTGTATATATAGAAAACGATACTATTATAAAAAAATCAAATGATATATTTTGGTATAACTTTTATGTAGATCATAAAATACATGAGTTTTGTTGAAATTGAGAGACTAATACATGTCCTGTAGCAAAAGAAACATCTTGTACTATAGATTCTGGTAAAAATGAAGCATGTGTATATTCATTTTTTGAATATATGTTTGACCTCATACAAGGAAATGAAACCAATACGTATTTTTGAGAAAAACTTGAGGCATTTGAAAACACTCTATAAATCATATACCACTGATTTAAAAAAAACACCTCGAGATGGGTGTTTTTTTTGTTATAAAAACTTGTGTATCTTATTTTCCAATAAACTTTTTTCCCATATATGGTACTAAGACTTCAGGGATCTTTATGGTTCCATCAGCCTGCTGATTGTTTTCTATAAGAGCGATAAGCACTCTTGGCGTAGCAATAGCCGTATTATTCATGGTATAACAATATTTTATTTTTCCTTCAGCATCACGATAACGAAGATTTAATCTACGTGCCTGGAAGTCCAAAAATGAAGTGACAGAATGCGTTTCTCCGTAGGCATTACGTGACGGCATCCAGCATTCTAAGTCATGAGAATTGTATTTCCCTATAGCAAGATCTCAACTACAAAGTTGCAACAAACGATAGGGAAGTTTTAAGTCATCAAGAATATCCATGGCGTTTTGCAATATTTGCTGATGATATTCGTTAGACATCTTTTCATTTTCTGGCAAGATAACTACTTGCTCGACTTTGTTGAATTGATGAACTCTATAGAGTCCTGCAGTATCTTTTCCATACGTTCATGCTTCTCTACGATAACATGCTGAATATCCACAATATTTTTTTGGCAACTCTTTTTCATCCAAGACTTCATCCATATGATATGCTGTTACTGGTATTTCAGACGTTCCAATCAATCGTTGATTGTCTCTTTCCATTCGATATGCGTCTTCTTCGCCACCAGGAAAATATCATGTTCCTATAAGACATTCTGGATTGACGATATTTGGTACGTTCATTGGAGTAAATCATCTCTCTACAAGTTTTTTGAGTGTATACTGAAGTACTGCTTGTTCAAGAAGCATCCCATCTCCTTTGAGAAAATAGCTACGAGCTCAAGCCAGCTTCACTCCCCTTTTTACATCTACCATATCATGATTTTCCATCAACGTCATATGATCTTTTGGTTCAAAATCAAACGTAGGGACTTCACCAAAATTTTTTACAACAACATTTTCACTTTCATCTTTGCCAATAGGTACATCAGCATGTAAAGCAGTATTTGGCATCGTCAACATATCCTTGTTTACCTCTTCAACAAGTAATTTATACTGATCTTCCAATCATTGAATTTCTCCTTTCAACGCTTTGGCTCACTCAAAATCTTTTTTTTCTCACAACTGTTTTTGTTGAAACTTCATAGTATCCACCTTGAGTTGTAATTCTTTCCTCTGATCATCTTTGGCAAGAATTCTCTCAACGTCAATTTTCTTATTTTTATATTCACAAATTTTTTTATATCCTTCAATATCGTCACGAACTTTTTTTAAGTCTATCATTCTTTTAAAATAATGAATAATTAAAAATTAATAATCCCGGTTTCACCGAGGACAGGTGAAAAATGTTGGTGTTGCTTTATTATAAACTATTGTCACTTTGTTATGCTTTGAGCTTTAGGCTTTAAGCTTTCTGCTAAATTTTTATCTAAAGAATATTTTCTTATAAATCATCTCTGCTGCAAGTTTTACACTATCGGAATTTTTGTTTCTATGTCACTTGGAAGTACTATTCATACTATATTCGGTATATCTTATATGAACAGGGAGTTCTCTATATCTCATATGATATCTTTTGATTTGCTCGTTTACTTCATTGGCATAATGCATACCATCAGCAGTCAAAACAAATTTTCTCAGCGTAGGAAGCGAGATAACTCTATATCCACAATGAGGATCAGAAATTTTAGTTCAATACAATATTCTCGTAACCAACCTAGCAAGCACTTGAATAATTCCTCTCATTTTAGGCATATTTTCTGCCTTACCACCAGTGACGAATCTCGATCCGATATACAGATCTGGTCTTTTGTTTTCCAAATCTAAACCAAGTTTTTGATCAGCATGAATATGTTTGATAAATGTCTCCATGTCTTTTACATCCATCTGACCATCAGCATCAAAGCCAACAAATCGCTTGATCTTGAGTTCATCACCATATTTTTTGATGAAGTTATATCCCGTCTGATTTGCCGCACCTCATCATCTATTGATCGTATGACTAAGTATAATCATAAGTTTGTCTGAATGCTCTTTCTTTTTTTCTTGAAGAACCTCTAAAATATTTGTTGATGATCCATCATTTATAAATACAAATTTTCTGAATCCTGCGTCGATGATCTCATCAATAACCTTACTAACTACTGCTGCATCTTCATTATATATCCTAATATTGAAAATAAAATCATCTTTTTCTCACTGATTTTTTCGATGTACAATCTGTTCTTTATTCTCACTATATCCTTTGTCGATAGCGGTCTGAGAAATAAGTTTGGTCAGTTGAAATTTGTCTTTTGTATGATTGTTGAGTATGGTGATATAGAAGTAGAATAGCACGATAAGTGAGATATACACAAGTAAATCAGCACCTCTAGCTATTCCAAAAAACGTACCAAACTGATTGAGCAATTCCTGATTAAAACCAAAGAGTACGACAGCTCATCCACCAACAATAAATACCAAAAAATGTAAAATATTCATTTTTTTGCGCTTATAGAGATCTAATCCAAATAGAATAAATACTACAGCAGCTATGATAACTATAAATTGAAGCAATGACATACTTTTAAACCAATTAACAATTAAAAATATTTTTACTCAATCACGTCATATAGCAAGATGGATTCCCGCTTTCGCGGGAATGATGTGATAATGTGATATTTATCGTTCCACTTCGTTTTCTTCACCAGTTTTCATATTTTTTATCTTATATCTTTTTAATGTTTTTTCTCCTTCACCAAAGATAACTACATGAGGAATTCATTTTTTGTCTGCGTAAGCAAACTGTTTCCCTAGCTTATCTGCAGATGGATAGACTTCTATATTTTTTCATTCATTGATAAATATTCATGCTAAAGTTAATATATCTTGCATGGTTTCAGAGAAATGCACGAACAGATATTCCGTCTGGGTTGTATGTTCAGGTTTCATAGTTTCTAGGATTAAATAGACCATTCTTGAAAGTCAGATACTTCCTCCTACTCCCGAATAATTACTTTTTTTTGGATTAATGTGTCCGGTGAGATTTTCATATCTTCCTCCAGAACTAATACTTCCCAAAGCGATATCATCATCAAATAACGTTTCATAGACTGTCCCCGTATAGTAGTCTAAGCCTCTAATAATACACGGATCCCAAACAATATTGTATTTTTTTTCTTGATTGAGTCCGTCGACAAAATGAAGTACTTCTTGTAATTCTTGATATCATTTACGATAGGTATCATTGTCTACAAGATTAGGATCTAGTCTATCAAAATTGCACTGTACAAAAGCAATTATTTTTTTTACATCAGCAGCGGAAACTAATTCAGCAAGCTCTTTTTGGAAAACATCAAATCACATTTTATAAAATTTATCCAGCAAGTTATACAACTGCGGAACTACTTTTTCATCGAATTGAGAAAAAAATCATGCAAGCAAATATCTATTATTTACATGTACAGTAAACGGTTTGTTGTTGAGAAATTTAGCTATGATTTCATGCAAAGTTTTTGCAATAACCACCAACATTTCTGCATCATAATACAAATTTTTTCCGAGAGTTCATTTTTCAGTTTCCTGCCAAATAACATCTATATCTGATTGTCGAAATTCTTTGAATCTTCCTCTTTGTGACCTTTCTCCTCTTCGAACGGGCTGGATTTGATAACGTTTGAAAGGAAACGTTAACTCGTTTTCTCGATCCAAAACATATCTTGCAAACGGTACGGTTAAGTCAAAATGTAAGGCATAGTCCTTGGTATCTTCATTTCCTTGAGCCAATCCATACAATCAAAAAATCTGTTTCCCGGCGTCTTCACCATTTTTGGCAAGTAACACACTATTGGCTTCAACTGCAGGAGTCTGTATATGAGCAAAACCATATTGACTATAATTAGCCTCAATGATTTTTTTGATTTCATCAAAGACCAACTGCTCTGCTGGACTATATTCAGGAAATCACCCGGGACGAAGT
>CAYXTU010000053.1:0-7610 GCA_964468245.1 uncultured Candidatus Peribacteria bacterium
ATCACACGAGTATCAACAAAACAAATACTCCAAAATTGGAATTGCCAAAGTATTGTAAACAAGATAAGAAAAAAACAGTACATGTATCAAGAGAAAAATTGAAATAATTTTTTTGTATATGTTCTTGATTTGCTTTATCAAACATTTTATTTATTTATTATTATTCATGTTAGTTATTAGACTTTCTAGACAATGAAGAAAAAATTTAGCAGTATATAGAGTTGTTCTTTCAGAACATACTAAGCCAGTAAAATACTGATACAAAGAGGTTTTGTGATCGTATGATCCTGTAAAACATGTATTAAAAGTAGATGTAGAAGCTATTGTTTCTTGGATCAGCAAATGAGCTCAACCATCAGAAAGATTGGCAAAGCTTTTGCTTAAAGAAACAAAGAATGAACTTTTCAATAAGTTTATCGAACATAGAGAAAGAAAAGGAATAACTAAAAAAGAAGAAAAGAAATAATCCTTTTTTTTTCTGTATTTTTTTATCCTGTATTTTTTGTTTCGCATGAATGCTGTATATACTAATGCAAATTTTCAAAATATTATTTTGACCGTTTTGGCTTTGGTAGTTATTATTGTCGGTCTTTGATGTATATATACGTTTGTTCGTGCAATTATTATGTTTATTTTTTCTAACAATAAAGAAGAGAATAAGAAAAAATGATGGAATAGTCTCAGATTTATGATTATTTGAGTTGTTTTGACCGTTGTGCTTCTTATTCTTGTGCCTGTTGTATTGAAACGAATGAAAGTCCCTGAATATTCTACCTATACTGCACCAAAAATTTTGGGTAAAGTAGGTGATTTGGTAAAGTCATTGTTTAATCTTGGTGATATCATCAAACAAAGTCAACAAAATAGTGAATATCGTGGTGAATTCTATGAAAACATTAATCCTTCAAATACTACTCCTCAACCTATTAGTAATGACGCATATAGTCTTTAATTTTTTTTGTTGAGTTTATGTTGAAAATATAGTATACATCATTATTGTTTCTTTTGTTTATCCCTTTTTTGCTCTTTTTACTCTTTCTTTTTTGAGATGCACAAAAAATTTAATCTCGCTGAAAGGATTTCAAGATTCTCTCAAAAATTTTGAAGATTCACCAAACATCAAAAGGTTTTTGTTTTGTATCTTTGGGCACTAACTTTTTTTCTTGTGGTATTGCCTTTAATCAAAATCGCTCCGGTCAATGATGTTTCTCATTCAGTATGGTTATTCAATGGTCACTTGTTTAAAACATTACTCATTATTTTGGTGAGTATTGGTGTGCTTTTGAGTCGAAATATGAGTTTCAAATTCAAAAATTTTGTAGTAGGATATTTTGGGTTCAAAGAAAATGATTCTCTTTTCAATTTTGGTTTCCTTTGGATCATTGCTACTGCGTTTTTGTGAATAGGAGATGCTATTAGTGTTGTAGGTACGAGTACCCAAACTATCAAAGTAAGCTGAGCATATTATTTCATCCAACTTTTCCTGCTTTTGTGATTGGTACTGACCTTGGTCTCTGTACTTAAACACGCAAAACAACAATCAGGAAAAACAAAGATTGTTAATGTTGTAGATGAAGATGCAATAAAAGATATTCAACAAAAGAAATCATTCAAGGGACTTTTCGATGAAGAGGAAGGTGAAGAAAAACATCATCATGCTCATCATCATTCAGAATAATACCTCACATGTTCGTGATAAAACGATAAATGCTTCGCGATAAAACGTTAAGTACGTCTAAAAATATTTTATTTTTTTATCTAATTTGTATGAAAGTATCAGTAAATGATAAGTGTATATGATGTGGAGTATGTGCTGCTACAGCTCCTGCTATTTTTAAAGTAGATGGTGTTCCTGCAACAGTTATCAAACAACCAGAAACACCTGAAGAACAGTCTGCTTATGAACAAGCAAAATCTAGCTGTCCTGTGGGTGCTATATTGTAGACTATTAGATGTTTAGAGGATTAGAGGTTTAGAATCTATCCCGCTAAGCTTCTATGTTTCTAAGTTTCTAAATTAAAAATCAACAATCCATGGTAAAGAAAATTTGTACTGGATTGTTTTTTCTTTATTTCGTAAAACTGCTCTGACTTGATCGTTGTTGGTGAGGTCGCTTGCAACGTCTCAGAATGGGCATGGACATTGGTTGCACTCTGCTTGTATGCGTAAGGTATCGTTGGTGATCCCTGCTATGGTTTGTTTACATCATAGTTCTGTTCATATTTCTGGACAACCGTCTTCATCAGTGATATTGTTTCGTGTTTCTTGGATAGTTGGGCAAATGTCTTGATTGTCAGGGATGCTATCATTGTCGGTGTCTATGATTTCTCCGCTTCCTACTATTCATATTGTTTCTTGATATACATCACCAATACCGTCTTGATTGAGATCAAGCTGGTCGGCATTGCTATTGAATGGTGCGTTGTCGAGTGAACATATGCTCTGGAAGTGTTTGATAAGTACTGCTTGGTTGAGATTTTCTCTACTGTATGCACAGTTTTTGGTTTCTGTATTGATAAGTCCCAAAAGATTGATTACTCCATCGCCGTCGATATCGGTATCGCAGATATCAGGTACTGCATCTCCATCGAGATCACACTTGTAACTCTCTTTGAGTTTGCCTTGTATCTTTGCATCTAGACAACTATCTATTCATTTGATTGCTATTGTTGCCTGTGTTTTGAGGTAGGTACATTGATTGATATATATACTGTCTTGTGGGGTCAGTGATCCATTTTTTTGATATGCATGGATAAATACACTGGGTAATTTTTCTGTTCATGGTTTTTGTTGTATTGTTCCATCAGCAAATTCGGCAATTTGGGTGAGTGGATTTCCCATCATATTGCCAATAATATCACTAGTAAAGGTTATTTTTTGTCCTATATTTGCAATAAGTGTTGATGGTATCATACGTAATGCGTATGATCATAGGGTCGTTTTGTCGGTCACTTGCAAGGTAATTATATTGGTGAGTGTTGTTCCATCTGTGCAGGTTATTGTTTGAGTGACTGCTTTTTTGCCTGCTGTAGTATAGGCATATTCCATAGTCAGTGTGGTATTGTTTATTTTATTTCCTTCTCCAAAATCTCGATTAACATTTACGATGTCATCTTGACGAATATTGTAGGTTTTGGTATCAAAAAGTATTTTTTCTTTGATTTCTGGGTTGGAAATATTGCTTCTCAGTATTGCTCATTTTCCATTGTCAATTCCTATAGTAAATGCGCTAACGGCAGTTAATTTACCTTTTGTATATGCTTTTGCTAGAACAAGATGTTGTCCTGATTGGCTAAATAGTTTTTGGAAACTTTCATTGATTGGTTTTTTGTTGCTAATATTTTCTCTAGAAAATGTTCGTTGGATTTCGTCTGCGTCACCTAGTGATGATGCTGAAAGCAAGCTTTGTGTGTTTAATCATCAACCAATCATGCTTGCTCTGGTTTGCAATGTATTTTGGTCTCCGATAGTACCACCTATGATTACTATTATTTGAGCTTTTGCTTGTGTGGTCGCTCAGATAGCTTTTGCTTGTACGTTGTACATGCCTGGTGTGCTAAACGTGTGAGTAATTATTGCTCATGTGCCTTGTGTTTCATCTCCAAAATCTCGTTGCACTTCGCGTACTGATCATTGAGTCACTGCAGTGAATGTTGTGGTAACAGGTGCGCTTCCTTTGATTTCGCCTATGTTGATATATATTCCCAATTGTTCGTTGGTTTTTTCACATGTATCACCGATACCATTGAGATTGGTGTCTTCTTGTGTAGTATTTTTTGTCCATAAACAATTGTCTGTAGTGGCATTTCGTTTTGCTATATCTATTTTTTCTTCTTCATCTATGATTCCTACAGCATTTTTGATTCCGTCACCATCTATATCATCATCACAAACGTCTCAAATATTGTCTTGATCGGTATCTTTTTGACTTGGGTTGTAGGTGTTTGGGCAGTTATCATTTGGGTTGTCACGACCATCACAATCATAGTCATTGTTGAATGCACAGCTTATTTTTCCATTGAGTTTGAAGAGTGTTTCGAGTACGGTTTTTCCATCAATATTTTTGTTGGTATCTTTTCGTTGAGTTTGGTCGATATTGATAATGTTTTGGCTATAGAGCAAATTTAGCTCAGCGACTGGCCAAGATCATTGTTTTATTTTACCAACTTCTTGCATACTACATGCAGCGATATTAAACATACAGTATTTGAGATAGAGATTTACTTCGTTGGAATTTTGGAGTGTACAGGTATTTTCGCAAGACAGACTTTTTTCATTGATTGTTTTTTTGTCGTCAGTACTAAAATTTTTGGCTTCATAACTATCTATTTTTTGCTTCTTTACTCGTGTGTTTACTTGTTTTCGATTGAGGCTAATATCTTTGTAGATATATTTTGCCAAAATATTTATGACGACCTGGATAAACTCTGCGGTAGTAGTGTTTTGGCTTCCACAAAATTTTCCTCCACATACAGGACTCGTCGCTAACGGATATCATCTCATATAGGTATTGTCTCCTACATATGCTACGCAATAATAATACGAAGCACTGTTGTATATCCCTCCGAGATACTTGATATCGTTAAAATCTTTTCAAGAACTAAATGCTGACCAAAAATTTTCTACATATTTGCTAATCATATCTTGATTGGGATTGATACAATCTTTACATTCGACGATATTCAATAATCTTGCAAGATCGTAACGGGAAATAGTATTTTGTGATTGTATTTTTTGGGTATCCAATCCCATCGTTGTTAACTGAAGGGAAAAATCTTCGTAGGTAGCAAATACCGACGTTCAAAGCAGTCAAATCAGTGTGAGGAGTAGTCAGAAATATTTCTTCATATATATATAACGACGAAACGTTAAAGCGATGAAATGTTGAAATGATTGTTTTTTTGTCTTTTCAATTATATATATAGTATATGTAAAAATGTTTTGTTTGCAATAAAAAACATCGTATAGCTCTTGTTTATTTTTGTTTTTTTTGTACATATAGTGAATATGTTTACTTATCTGTTCTATGATGTTCTCCAAATACGCCAATCTCAAAGATTTTATGCAAGGAAATGATTTTACTGGTAAGAAGCCAGCTTTTTTGGAACATTTGTTGAAAAAATTGAATGATCATATCGCCAAAAAATGAAAAGTCCTTTTGCTTACCTTGACCAAAAAATCTTCTGAAGAAGTGACAAATTTTCTCGTATCCAAATGATATAAAGCATTTTATTTACATAGCGAAATCGCAACGACTGACCGTCGAGAGATTATCAAAAAATTGAGAACGGGAGTAATCGATATTATCGTCTGAGTAAATCTTTTGAGGGAGGGGATTGATCTTCCTGAAGTGACCTTACTTGCAATATTAGATGCGGATAAAGAAGGGTTTCTTCGTTCGACTACCTCGCTTATCCAGATTATTTGACGTGCATCGAGAAATCCACATAGTGAAGTTATTTTGTATTCTGATAATTTTACCGAATCGATTGTTAAGGCTTTGCGAGAGACCTATCGTCGTCGTGGCATCCAAGATACCTACAATAAAAAACATAATATAACACCAGAAAAAGCTGAATCTAATATCAAAGGACTCGAGGTTGTCAAAACGGATGATGTGCTTTCTCAGGGTTTCTCTTCCTTGACGAGAGGAAAGACAAAAAAACTCAAAAGAATGACCAAGGTTGAAAAAGAAATTATTCTCAAAGATTTGAAAAAACAATTAGATGAGGCAATAGTTGCATGGAAGTTTGAAGATGCAGCCGTGATCAGAGATCAGATTAAGGAAATAAGCGGGGAATAACTTTAGCTTAAAGCTTAAAGCCCAAAGCTTAAAGCTGTATTGTAGCTAATAAGCGGCTTTATGCTTTCAGCTTTATACTAATTTTATTCAGCTGTCAAAGTAATATGTGGATATGGTCTCTTAATACCATATTTTTTGAATGTCTGCATAATTTTTATTCTTAAATCTCTGATTATAACAATTGCAGATTTTTTTTGAGGATTGATAAAGAAAAATGTTTTCATGTTTATACCAGTAAAATTGAATCCTGTAATAATTGTGCTTGTGTATTCTTTTCGTAAAACATGTGGATTTTCATTTATAATTTTATTGAGTACTGTTTGTATTTGTTCTATGTTTACATAGCGTGGTACTGTTATTTTAAATTCTCCTCTTATAAGTTGTTCTGTTTTGAATGTTTTAATCGGTGTTTTTGCCATTATGTTGTTTGGTACAATTACTCTTCTTTTGTCAAATAATCTAATTACGCAATATCTTATCGTTATTTCTTCAATAGTTCACATTATATTTAATTTTCCCAAAAATTGCGTAAATTCTCCTATTTTTATTTTTTTGTTTGTTATAACCATAATTCCTGCTATCATATTCCCTATTGTAGTTTCCATGGCAAATCACAAACTAATAGATATTCATCCCATAATGATTGCTGTATCAAATCCTATTACTTGAAATACTGCTAAAATATTAAAAATCATTAAAAAAATAAATATAATTTGTCCACTAAGTTTGGATATCTTTTGGGTATATATATCATCTTGTAAAGAATTTGCTGTTATTTTTTCGCGTATTTTTTTGATTATAATTTTGCTTATACTATAAATTGCAAAAAAAACACCTATTGCAAGTATTACTTTCCACAGTATACTTTGTCGGTTATTGATAATTTTTTTGATTATGTCTGGAATAATTGCTTCTAACATATATTTTTATCTTAAAATAAAATTACACTTTTGATTGTTCTGTTGTTGATGTTTGTTGTTGTATTTCTCTTGTGATTTTTTCTTGTATTGTTTGTTGTATTTTTTGTTGATCTTCTTTTGTTTCAAAATTTATTGTCTTGACGTCGTATGGACAATCTATTCCATTTGCAAGTAATTCTTCATATATTTTTTTGGATACTTGTGCTATGGCTATTTCATGTAATAATCAGCAATTGGGATCAAATTCAAAATATGATTTATATTCTACATAACTATCTCGCCACTCATTGACAAATACTTTTGTATTTTGTTTATTTTTAACAAATTCTACACTATTTACAGCATTTTTGATTACTTCAATTACTTTGTTTGGGTCGCTATCATAATCTGCTCGTTGTAATACAGCAAGTCTTATAAATGGTTCTGAACTAAATGTTTTGATAGGAACGGAAATAAGTGTCATATTTGGTAGTATTACTTGTCTAAGATCTAGTGTTCTGATAATAGTATATCTTATTGTTATTTCTTCTATTCTTCCAAAATATACTTGATCGACATTTATTTCTATCATATCTCCGAGTTTAAATTCTTTGGTATATAAGATCATGATTCCTGCTACAATATTTCCTAGAATTTCTTTGAATGCAAGACCTACTCAAAAGGAAATACCTCACAATATCAGTCCGACATTAAATCCAACCATTTCAAATCCTACAAAAAATGAGAAAATTACTAATAAATAAAATGTTATATCTCATATTAGTTTTCATATTTTGTCTGTATATTTGTTTGATGTATCAGCATTTTTTACTATATTTCTTCTAACTATCCCTGCTATAAATTTTGAAATAATTAAAAGTATTAGAATAACTACTATTGCTCCTATT
>CAYXTU010000054.1:0-7529 GCA_964468245.1 uncultured Candidatus Peribacteria bacterium
CTTTGGTTCTCGTCAGAGTAGTTGTTTAGTATGCTCGATATCTACTCAGCTTTCTGGAATGTCTGCGATATCTGCTGGCAGATATTCTTTCTTGCCTTTTTTTCCACATTCTTTTTCTATACATTCTATCATATGATTCAATACTACGGTGTTGGTATTCCCTAGATTGAATATTTCGTAATTATCCACCGGTATATAATTGAGCGATTTGATTATTCCATCTACGATATCGTCGATGTAGGTGAAATTTCTAATTGTCTTACCTTCGTTGAATATTTGGATTATCTGGTCTTCTAGGATACCTTTGGCGAAGATGAAGAACGCTCCGTCAGGTCTTCCTCGTGGTCCGTAGACATTGAAGAATCTCAGTCAGATGGTCGGCAGTTTAAAATAGAAGCTATATGCGTGAGCTATAAGTTCATCAGTTTTTTTTGTCGCTCAATAGAGTGAAATAGGACTATCTGTTTGATCTCCTACAGCAAATGGCATCTTTTTATTTGCTCCATAGATGCTTGCACTGGATGCATAGACGAAATTCTTGATGTTATGTTGTTTGGCTAATTCTATGAGGTTATGGAATCATACTACGTTGGTCTGGATATATGCAAAAGGGTTTATCAGTGAATATCTCACGCCTGCTTGCGCTGCAAGGTTTAAGACTTTGTCTATTTTATTTTCTTCAAAAACTTTTTTTATGTCTTCTAATGTTTCTAAATTTCCTTTGTAAAATTTAAAGTTAGGAAATTTTTCTAATTCACTTCTTCTGGCAATTTTAAGATTTATATCATAGTAATCATTTTCATTGTCAAATCAGATTATATTTACTTCTTTTTCTAAGAGTTTTTTTGCTGTGTGGAATCATATAAATCAGCTAGTTCATGTTATAAGTATTGTCTCTGTCATTATATATGAAAAATGTAAAATTATCCTCTTTTTATGTTTTTAATTTCTTTTTTTAATTCTATTACTTTTTTATAATTAAATATAGCAAATACTATATAAAAACATGTTCATAAAACAATCATTTTTATAAAATTACTATATCTTAGAAGGTCATCGGCTATAAAAACACTTCATTTGATATACCAAATTATACTTCATAGTATACTTATAAAGAAAATATTTTTTATAATAAACCATGGATGTACATATATTTTTGTTGTTTTGTTGAGTATACGATAACTTAAAATAAATAATAATAGTTGTGAAATATTAAATCATAATATTGCTCAATAAATTCATAGAACTGGTATTGTTCAAATTGTTATTATTATCGTTACTATTGTTGTTATTACCAGTATTTTTACTCTCTCTTTTATTTTTCCTAGTCCAGCAAGTACTCCAAAATTAAATCAAAGTAATATATTAAATACTATACCTATTGCGCTTCGAGAAAGAAGTGTCCCTGAAAGAATAAATTTTTGTCCAAAAAGTATGAGTGCTAATTCTGGTCCTAGTACCATAAAAAATACCGCTAAGCTCAGGCTAAAAATAGAAAAATAGGTATAGAAAAAATTAAATAATAAAGATAATTTTTTAATGTCCTTTTTGCTTACAAGCTCCGATACTATAGGAAAAATAACTCCCATAATCGGTCATATTATGATTGCTGCTATACCAAACAAACTTAAAAAGTTAGTATAATATCATGCAGCATCTGGTCATATTATAACGATTGTTATTTGTTGTATTGCTTGTCAAAATAAACTTGCTACATTTAGTGATAAAAAACACCATAAAGCATATTTTATATATTCTTTTATCATTGGTTTTTCAAAAACTATTTTTCATTGAAAAAGTTGTTTTCTGTATTTTTTATAAAATATAATACTAGCGATTATTATTCATGCGAATAGTCACAATATTCGATTAATACTATATCGTTCAATACTTTGTTTGCCTGTAAAGAAAAAAAGAATAGTAAACCCAACAACGCTTCGCATTCTTATAAAGTCCATTAATTGTGAACTTAAAGTATCTTGAAATGCTATGAAAATATTTTGTAAAACTTGAAAGAGATTGATGCCCAAAAAATAAAAACAAAAATATTTTAAAATAATGACTGCTTGTTCGCTATGAAAATAATGATCGGCTAATCGTGGTGCGCCTAATCGTAAAAATATCGCTATAATTATAGCGGTGAATATTTGAACCGTTAAACTTAAGTATATTGATGTCTTGATATAGTTATATTGTTTGTTTAATCGGTATCTTGGGAGAAAATATTGTAAACTTTCTGTTAATCATAGGTCATTATATACGTTTAAAAGTCCAATTAGTCATAAAACAGTATATAAAATTCCTACGTCTGCTACAGATACTGAATTGGATACTATTACTCTTACAAGATATCATGCTGGCCCTATGAGATACGCGAAAAAATATAACCAGAATCCCTTCTTGATTAATTTCTGGCCTAATGGCTGATCTGCTAATAATTCTCCGTCCATACTTTGAAACTTAATTAAAAATGAATAATGAATGATGAATAATGTTGGTTTTGTCTTATTGCGAACTATAGATTATAGATTGGTTTTTTTCCATTCATATTACTGGTGAATCAGTAGTTTATTTTATGGGGTGTTCGATATTAAATAATGTAAAATCTATGAAACTAAGTGTCTCTGGGATGAGTTGTGTTTTCATAAATTGTTTTTGTTTGTCGCTTATCAAATCTCCGATCTCTGCTAAAATATTTTTTTTGTTATATCTTACTGGTATCTCTTTTTTGATCATAAGGAGAAAGTCTTTATATGATAATCAGGTTCTTTCTTTGATAAGTTGCTCATTTATGGGATATTTGTTAGTAAAAAAGAAATGTACATCAAAGAGATCCCTATTCTTATATCTGTTGCTCAGTGCTAAGAGTTTATTTGTGAAAATTGAATCTTTGGCCATGGCTGTGATATCTCTTCCAAAAAAATTAATGTTTTCATAGGTGTTGTTTATATATTTCTTTTTGCTAATTTCTATCTTGATATTGTGCTGTCATGATCAATAATTAAAAAGAAAAAAATAGGTAAATCTCTTGTTCTTACTATCTTTGATGGTGCCTAATGGCTTTAGTATTGAAGGAATTAATTCCATAATATTCCCCGTATCGTTGATGAGATCAAAATCTAAATCTGTGGAAAATCTTGGAAGATTATGCAAAAAATAGCAAAGTGTCCCTCATTTGAAAGCAAGATTTTGTTTTAATGGGCTAGAGAAGATAGTATCAATAATCTGGTACATATATGCTCTATGCGTTGCTTGCTCTAACATTTTTGATCAATTGTTTGAGAAGTAAAAGTGTTTTTTTGGGATACGCAATGGCTATCTCTTCTAGTTTCTCTGGGTGAAGTGGTCTAATATTATCAAATAATATATTTTTATAGAGATATACCATGTCGCATACAGCTCTTTCAGGTGATGCTATCATATATGTATTTCCTTTGTTGATGATTCCCACGGGATTTGTTAAAATGCTATCTCTTATTTTGTGATAGACAAAATCATATCACTTTATTTTTTTTGTTAGTGTATTGTTACTTGCCAAAGTAATTGTATGCTCATAATTTTGAAAAATAATTCCTGCTTTTTGTAATACGGTTTCGAATGAAATATATGAATGAGATTTTAATTTAGATGCTAATTCTAATATATCATATTCTTTAAGCGCCCAGATACCGTAGTGAGGGTTGATTAGTATTCATTGTTTTTTGAGTGGCTGAAGAAGAAGGTTGATATACCTGCCATTTTCTTTTCTGAAAATGAGTTTCATTTCCGGGATCGTAAAAACCGTCTTTTTTGCTCCTAGTAATGTGGCTAATGTATTCATTTCGTCATCAGAAGTATATATAAATATATATATTGCTAGTGATTATATATAAATATGGGTATGTTGCAAGAGATTCTTGTGGTAATATCTATTCTAATGATAGGTAACTTTATGAAGTATAGATTTGTCGTTTTACTCATTATTGTTCAAATTCTGTCTGTTCTATCGTCTCTTTGAAGTGGAGGACTCTGGTATCGTTACTGTTAAAGATAAAATATTTTACATCATCTTGCATAGTAGTGAGTGATAGTCAGTGTATTCTTTCCAAAATTTTTGCTTTTAATGTCTTTGCATTTTTTATTCCTATTTTTTTGAGTATATTCCAGTCGGGTTTTTTGTTGTTGGCGAGTATAAATATAATATCGAAGATATCTCTTCCTTTGTGTCTACCAAATAATGCGTTGATTTTGTATGATAATAATTGTGGTAAATCTATTATGTTGATAGTGGTAGATACTTCAAACTTTTGTAGTAACATTTTTTTTATGGGATAATCAAATCATTGGGCTACGGTATCTATTTTTATCATGACCTTTTCTGTCTCCATACTTGCTAGATTATTATCAAAGAGTATTTTGGGTATTTTGATAATACAATGAAATGCTCATTTATATATGTGTCTGATCTCTACTGTATATCATTCTTGCTCAAGTTTTTTTTTGATTACCGTAGTTATTTTTTCAAATTCTATTTCTGTCAATCATCGATTGTCAAAATCCAAATCTTCAGAAAATCTTATATTTCCATATCCTATTCTCAGTGCCGTTCATCCGATAAAACATAATTTTTTGGATTCAGGACAAGAAAATATATAATCCAATATCTTGTATTGAAGATATTCTCTGAGAATGTCTTTTTCACGACTATGAAGCATTGGTGGATAATTTGATTTTATATATTCGAGATTAAGCATTTTGCTGTACATAAGAGATAAAATCTTTTACTCTTTTTTGAAATGTTTTGGAGGGATAAAGTTTCGCATAATTTTGCATTTTCGTTATATTTGCTTGTTGCATAAATTCGTAGCAGTCAAACCTCAATTCTTCAAATGCTTTTAATGTATGTATATCTGGTCTAAAATACAAGAAGTCCAATACTGCTTTTTCTATTTCTGCTATCTTGTATGTTTGACTTCCTATCTTTTGGAGTGTATATCCAAACATCAAAGTTTCTTTGATTGAGTGATAAGAAAATCTTCCAAATATGGTGTCAAATTTTTGTGTTTTTTTGCTAGAGACGGCTGTGACTGTAAAAACTCCTTCAGGTATAAGATTATAGTGAGATAGAGCCATTTCCATAGAGACATATGAAGGATCGTATATCTTGTTACTTATATGATACAATATATTTTCATCTACGTTAATGTCGGCAAATATATATCGTCATTTGATAATTGGCTTGATATATCATTTTTCAGTTCGATTTTTTAGATTGAGTTTTGGAAAATCTTCTTCGATTTTTCTAATTTCGTTCAAAGAAATAAGTATTCTTTTTTTAAATGTTTGATAGAATTCCTGGTATTTCATTTCTTTAAAGTATATAAATATATATCTACGAGAAATATAATACTGATTTTTTGGAAAAATGCAAGAGAAAATAGCTTTTTTAGTTGTTTTTTGGCTTCCAGCTTCCTCCTAGTCTTCTTATTATATAGATAACTCTTTCTATATCACCTTCAAAGAGTTGGTATTTGTGTCTTTTTTCTAGCTTGAGGTTCATAGATTCGCAGAGTTTTAATAATGATTGTCTTTCTTCTTCGTCGACTTGTTTGTAGAGAATCCAATATCCTCATTGTTTGAGGAGGTGTTTTGTCCGTGGTAGGAGCTTGTCTACATAGGCAACCGCTCTTGCAGTAATGACATCAAATTGTCTATCTTTGCATTCTTCGGCTCTTTTCCAGAGAAGCTCTATGTTGTGGATTCATAATTGGTGGGACATATCTTCTATGGCAGTAAGTTTCTTTTTGATCCCGTCCATCCCCGTAAAATTGGTCTCTGGATAACTCATTGCCAATGGTAAGAGGGGAAATCATCCTCATGTACCGATATCACATACCTGCATCCCTTTTTCAAAATCAAAAATCTTCTGAACTTCCAAGGCGTCCAGAATGTGTTTTGTATAGACCCCGTCTTCGTCTCTGATTGCGCTGAGATTGATCTGATTGTTTTTTTCCAAAAATATATGAATAAGGTCTTTTCGTTTTTGCTCCATAGGTATCTCTTGTTGCTAAAGCTATTCTTGCTATTTTTTTGTATATAATAACAAAACTGTCTAATTTTTCAATTGTATATTATTTTGTTTTTTGTATAAACTATTGTAATATTATTTTGTTTTTTTGTATAAACTATTGTAATATTATTTTGTACGTTGTATTGTGCTACATCATTCCTCACCATGACTACATCATTCCTCACCATACTACGTCATTCCCGCGAAAGCGGGAATCCATCTCGCTATATAGCAATATGGATTCCCGATCAGGTCGGGAATGACGTGACTATAAGAGAAACGGGAATGACGTGTGAGGCGGAAAGTAGGAATGATGTAATCAAAGTTATGTCTGCTGTGGCGGATAAATTCTTTTTTAGTTTTTTAGTGATATAGTATGAAAATTTCAATCGGGTTCTCAGGTGCTGCGTGAACATGAGTCAATACGTCCGGAATGCTTCTGGGTGAATTGTTGTGTTCCAAAGGATATACTATTTTTGGAGACAAAGAATATGCGTCTATTATCAAAGGAGATAATAATGATTTTTTCTTGTATATCTCTACGGATATTCCATTTATAAATAAAAAAATAGATCATTTTTTCCCATTTGATGACTATTCTGTGACAAAAAACGAAAAACTCTATACGCTCAAAAAGATTCATAAACTCAAAAAATCTGATGTAAAATATAAGAATGTATATTTTTTTGGAGCAGCATTGAAACTTCTTGGTATCGCTCGTGAAGAGTGAGAAGCTTTGTTGGCAAAGTCATTTACCGGAGATGTGTTGATTGCTAATATTGCATGTTTTGCCCAATGATATGAGTATTTCAAAACAGCTGTCTATGATTTATCCAAAAATATTTGACCAGCAAAATCATTTGTTTTTTGAAATGAGATGGTCGGTACCTGAGCTATTGCTTCGGGTATGGATTTTTATGCTGCGTATCCTATGACGCCTGCATCTTCATTGATTGATGTTATAGTAGAACACAAAGAAGCAATCTTTTTTCAATGAGAAGATGAAATAGCTTGTAGTATGGCTATGCTTGGTGCTAAGTTTGCGGGAAAGAGAGCAATGGTGTGAACAAGTTGAGGATGATTTGCATTGATGACAGAATCTATTAGTTTCTCCAATATTGCAGAACTTGGATGAGTATATGTCCTTTCTCAACGCGATGGTCCGAGTACAGGGACACCAACGTTTACTGGTCAGTCAGATTTGAATTATGCGTTGAATGCAAGTTTTGGTGATACGTTTCCTATCGTATTAGCTCCTTCTACGTTTGAAGAATGATATAATTTAATCTGAAAAGCATTGAATCGATCTGATACCTATCAACATCCTGTTATTTTCCTTATCGACAAACAGCTTTCTGAATCATATTTGTCTGTAGACAAGACTAAACTTGTTGCTGAAAAAATAAATCGCTGAAAATTGACGAAAATTGACGAAAATTGACAAAAATTGCCTGATACCTACAAGAGATATGCATTTACC
>CAYXTU010000055.1:0-7410 GCA_964468245.1 uncultured Candidatus Peribacteria bacterium
ATCATGTGTGATCATACGTCAACCATCAAGACGATAGACTACCACTTCCATAATAAAAAAATTGTGGTTGTGGAGGAATAATTTGTGTTTGAGTAAATTGTTCTATATTTTTTACACATTGCAATTTAGTTACTTCTTGCATACCATACAACTCACAAAAATGTTGATAAACAACAGGAGTAATGATATCAATAAATTTTTCTTTATCCCAAACAAATTTTGGATCAACAAAAATATTGTACATGGTAATATTATCAGTTAATTGGATATGTTTTTCTGCTTTATCATCAGCGAATATATTTCACCTTTTGGCTTTGAGAGAAGTTTCACTTACTTGCTGCTGATTAAGTAGTGTATCATAATACGTATGTTGAATAATTTGGAGATAAAATAATCTCAGAAACAACAAAAAAAATAAAAATCAAAAAAAACATAAGAGATAAAAATCTCTTGTCACACGAATATGTTTCAAAAAAGTTTTGGTCTGAAGCCAATATTCAAGTTTTTGATCAAAGTTTTGATAATAAGTACGATATTTGAGCATACTATAAAAGTATAATATAGTGAAATAGAATAGTTTATACACTAAACAATATCGTTGATAATCATTCTCAATCTCTTTTCAACAACTATTTAAATTTTGATATTTTTTATATTGCAAACGAAATAAAAATTTATAGTATAGACTAAAATAGTGTTTGTAGAAAAACTTGATTTTATATTCTATAAACCTATATATACAAAAAATTCAATTTTTTTAACTTCTTTACAAAATGAAACAAATGAAAAAATTATCGTTAAAAGTTGTATCAGTACTAGTACTTGGAATACTTAGCGTAGGAAGTCTTATGACATTTGCACAAAGCACACCATCAGGTTTTGGTGATGTAACAAGTGCAGGATGAATTGGTATTTCTGGTGCAGGAACAGATCAATGAGGAAAACTTATTGATGTTATCAAAAGTTTTATCAACTGGATGCTAGGAATTTTAGCATTGATAGCTTTGGTTATGTTGCTTTTCGGAGGATTTGGAATGGTTACTGCAGCTGGAGATGATGCCAAATACAAAAAAGGATTCAAAATTTTGCAACAAGCAGCTATTGGATTGGTATTTATCTGAGTGTCTTGGTTGTTGGTAAGTGTAATCTTCTGGTTATTATGAGTAGTTGGAGTATAATACCACACAAAACATACAAAAAGCCCTACAGCAATGTGGGGTTTTTTTGTTATACATAAACGTAATTTGCCCTATCGGGCGTAATTTGAACTTCGTTCGTAATATATCGTAATTGGTAATAAATTACACGAGCGTAGCGAGTAAATTACATCGAAAATAAATTACACGAAGTTAATTACACGAAGTTAATTACACAAAGCAAATTTAGTTTGAAAACCAAGACAAAATATATACTATAAAACTAAACAAAGAATTAATAATTCGTAATTCGTAATTGTTTAATTCGTAATTGAAGTAATGCATATTCATGAGTTTGAACTCCGTTATCAAGCATACAAAGGAATAAACTATACATTTGACCTATGATGGGACCAAGATACTATTTTGCAAATGACAAAAATTTCAAACAAATGAAAACTCACCAAACCAGTCCAACAAATAGAACCAAAAGAACTTCATGAAATCACTATGAATACCTACACAAAATTCAAAAAAGATTTTTTGGAAACCAACAAAGATCAAAAAGTCTGAGTAGCAACACTATGAGAATACATTGACCGCTTGGAATACGAACTCAAAGTAATCAAGGAAATGGGATTTAATTCTTATTTTCTTATCGTAGCAGATTTTGTATGTCGAGCAAAAAAAAATATGATTGTTGTTGGTCCATGAAGATGATCAGGGGCAGGATCTATTTTGGCTTGGGTAACGAGAATTACTGACGTAGACCCATTACAATTTTGATTGTTGTTTGAAAGGTTTCTCAATCCTGCCCGTGTTTCTATGCCAGATTTTGATATTGATTTTGAAGATACACAAAGAGAAAAAGTGATTGAATATGTTACACAAAAATATGGACAAGAACAGGTAAGCTCAATAGGAACATACATGCAAATGGCAAGTAAAGCTGCATTCAAAGACGTAGCGAGAGTACTTGGCGTGCCATTTGACAAGTCAAATCAAATATCGTGATTCATGCCAGACAAAATTTCCTTGCTCCAAGCTATACAAGCACCAGAGGTTTCTGATGAACTCAAGGCGCTCTATGAATGAGATACAAAAGTACAACAAGCAGCAGAGCTCTCAGAAAAACTTCAAGGAAATATGAGACAACTAGGAATGCATGCATGTGGCATTATCATTGCACCAGACAAAATTACAAAATATTCTCCCGTACAATACGTCAATGAAAACACAATGGTGAGCCAATATGACGGTCCAACACTAGAAACTATTTGATTATTAAAAATGGATTTTTTGGGATTGAGAAATCTTTCTGTTATCAAAAATTGCATCAAAATTATCCAAAAAAAACACGAAAAAGAAAATAAACCACTTCCTGAAATATTTACACGTTTTTTTCAAGACACCTCATTTCAACCACCATTGGAAGATGCGTTTACTTTTCAAAATGTATTTCAAACAGGAAATACTACAGGAATATTCCAATTTGAATCCAATGGAATGAGAAAATTTTTGATCAAATTAAAAACAGATTCAATCAACGACCTTGTAGCGATGAACGCACTGTATCGTCCAGGACCTATGGAATTTATCCCAAATTATATTGCAAGAAAAAATGGTGAAGAACCAATAAGTTATATGAGTACAGAACTGAGAAAAATACTTATAGAAAAATATGGAGAAGAAGAAACAGACCAAGAAAATATCAAACTTATTGAAGATTTAGCACCTATTATGAATCTTACCTATGGAATCGCTGTATATCAAGAACAGTTGATGTTTCTTGTTCAATCGATGGCAGGATTTTCACTTGCAGAAGCTGATTTGTTGAGAAGGTGAGTAGGTAAAAAGAAAAAGGAAATTATTGAACAACTCAAAAAAGAATTTACCAAAAGATCAAAAGAATATAGAGGATACAAAAAAGAAACAGCAATATACATTTACGAAAAAATGATAGAACCAGCAGCATCTTACTCATTCAACAAATCACACTCCGTATGTTATGCAATGATAGCATATCAAACAGCATATCTCAAAGCATATTATCCGGTAGAATTTTATGCGTCATTAATCAGATCAGTAGAGGAGGATACTGACGAACTAAGTTTATACGTTTACGAAGCACAAAACCAATGAATAACCGTACTTCCACCAAACATAAATCATTCATTTAATCATGTGGCAGCAATAGGAAACAACATCAGATTATGATTTTTTTGTATAAAATGATTGTGACGAGAGATAGGAGAAACCATACAAAATAAAAGAAAAGACAACTGATCATACAAAAGTTTAGAAGACTTTATCAAAAGATGTGCCCCAGTAGTCAACAAAAAATCTATAGAATGACTTATAAAATCATGAAGTTTTGATGAATTTGAAGATCGTAATCTATTATTGGCAAATGTAGATACACTACTTGAATGGGCAAAAAAATCCAAAGAAACACAAATAGGATTATTTGGTATGATGGAAATGAATACAAAAATAACTTTCAAACCACAGCCAAAAAGCACAATGATGGAAAGACTTATGATGGAATATTCCGTATTCAAAGTTTTTGTTTCTGGAAATCCTTTAGATGGATTATATACTCATATTAAGAGGTATAATTTTATTTCACAATTCAAAGAAAAAGAGGGATATTGAGGATTTATAATAGTAGGATATATCAAAAACATACAAAGAGCAAAAAAGAAATGATTTTTTATTCAAATAGAAGATATTTCAGATACAACAGAAATATTTGTCAGAGAAATATTAGATTTCCAAAAATTTGATATTCTGATCATTACTTGATTCAAAGGAAAATCTATTAGTATAGAAAAAATAGTCAAAGTATCTCGTGACCAACTTATCAAACAAGCATGAGGAAGATATGATCCAGAAATGACAGTGATCAAAGCAAAATCACTCAGAATGAAAAAAAATGAAGAAATTAGCAATAAAGATATTACCCCACAAACAAAAGAAAATGATGAAGATATATTTGATGAACTAACCAATACAACTACCTATACATTGCCAGATAATACAAAAAAGATTGATGAATTGCTTACTATAATAAAAACCAACAAGGGTGAAGAAGAAGTGATTATAGGAAAAATAAAATGTTTTGTCAATGAAACAGGAAAAGAAAAAATACATACTTTACTCACTACATAACTATATATGCAAAAAAATATTGCCACAGCAAAACATATGATTGCTACAGCAAAAAAAATAGCAATTTTTTGACATAGCAATCCAGACGGTGATTGTATAGGAGCAATGCTAGGTATAGGAGCACTATTGGAAAAACAAAAAAAACAAGTATGTTATTTTGTCCCACAAAAACCAAGCAAAATATTCAATTTTCTCAAAAATATCAACAGATTCAAATCACGTTTTGACTACAAAAATTACGATCTCCTTATCTTCGTAGATTTTACATGATTGGATCGTATATGAAGTATTGGACAAGCTAATCCTGAATATTTCACCAAAAAAACCATAATAATATTTGATCACCATCCAGAAATATGATTGGACAATGCTATAGTAATCAAAGACACTCACAGTATAAGCGCTTGCGAAATAATTTTTGAACAAACATACAAATGGCGACCAAAATTATATGACAAAAAAATAGCCACTTACATATACTTAGGTATCACCTCAGATTCTGGAAATTTTCTTTTTGGTGAAAACCATATTAGGACATTTACCAATGCATTAAAACTATTAAAACTAGGAGCCGACAAGGATTTTGTTATAGAAAATATGTTCCGCAAAAAATCATACAACGCAATACAGTTTTTGGAAGCATTACTAGGAAGAATAGAGCAAAAAAACGAAATTCTCTATACCTATTACGATGAGGAAGAATTAAAACAATACAATATAGATCAAGAAGAAGCGGCATATGCATTGCATATTATCCAAAATATTGATGGTCCAAAAATAGTATTACTAATAAGCAAACGTGACAAAATTATCAAATGATCACTGAGATCAAAAACCACAGACTGCAACAAAATAGCAAAAATATTGTGAGGAGGTGGCCACAAATTAGCATCTGGGTTTACTCTACCAGCAAAAGGAAAGTTTACCCAACAGATCCAAGAAATAGTACAAAAAATATATGAAATAACAAAATAGCGATACATATTTATTACTTAGCAACAATCAAACATGAATCAAAAGTATAATATTATACTTCGTATATTCAGACCAATATGCCATATAACTATCATTATAGTAATTTTTTATGTGATGTATAGAATCCGTCTTTTTACTGATTTGATACCTGGCGTTCAATTAAGAATGCCGATAATAAATTATCAAGAAAATATGGCATTTGGTATTATTGCAGCAGTAGCATTTGTATTTTTATGAATAACAAAAGGATTGTATGAACTTCACAAACCTATCCAAAGATATTTTCAAACATTTACCAAAACCTGGATATATCGGATTGTTGTCATCACATTTATATCATATTTTGGGCAAGGATTTGTATTCTTCTTTTGAATTTCTAGGTTTATCGTTGTCATAGGTGCTTTTGTAAGTTTTATCGTAATTTTTCTCTTCGACCAAATATGGAATTACCTTGAAGCCAAAAGACATAGAGAAGGAAATAATAAAATACTTATTGTAGGAAACGATACGATGGAAAGCTACAAAGCTATAGAAAAAATAAAAAACTGATTTTCATTCAAAACAGAATTTGTGACAACAAAAGAACTCCAAGATATAGATGTGACTAAATATTTCATCGTAGTAGCAGTAGGAGGTTTTGAAAAAACACTCCTTCAAGAACTCTTTGAAAAAATAAGATTTAGCGAAACTACAAGATTCTATCATATTAGTGAATGATTCTTTTTGGAAGACGTAGTCTATGCGCCAGAAAATATCGACAATATCATTGCGCTAGAATACAAACATTCCAAGCTTGATGGACGATCTATTGTTCTCAAAAAAATAGTAGATCTATGAGGAGCAATACTTGGAATTATACTTACATCACCCATTATGATTATTATTGCAATAGCCATCAAACTTGACTCACGTGGTCCTGTATTTTATCAATCCAAGAGAGTAGGGAAGCATGGCAAGCTCTTTAGTTTCCTCAAATTTCGTAGTATGTACACACACTTAAGCGTGGGATATTGAGGCAAAGAAGCAGACGAATTATACAAAAAGCTTATCCAATCAGATGCAAATATGAGACAATGAATTTTACCAAAAATACACAACGACCCAAGAATAACCAAAGTAGGAAAGTTTCTCAGAAAAACATCACTCGATGAATTACCTCAGCTCTTCTGTATACTTCGAGGGACCATGTCATTGATCTGACCAAGACCACATCTCCCTGATGAAGTCAAAAAATATGAAATTCGACAAAAAAGATTACTCTCTATTAAGCCATGAATTACATGATATGCACAAGTATTCGGCAGAGATAATCTAGACTTTGAAGAAGAGGCAAAGCTTGATCTTTATTATATTCAAAATCGATCATTATTCTTAGATATTTATATCGTTTTAGCTACCTTCGGTGTAGTATTTAAAGGGAAATAATATACTTCAAAAACAATTAAATGATTTGATTACAAACATTTGTCTCCCTTTCGTAAAGGGAGAAGGCGAAGCCAGAGGGATTTGTAAGACAAAATATTAGATTTCAAAATCCTCCATCCTAAAGGATACCTCCTCCTTTACAAAGGAGGACAAAAAAAACAAAAAAACTCGACCACAAAAAAATCCGCAATTCGTAATTCGTAATTTTTTAATCAATTAATTAATCTTTTGAATCTAAGTGAACAGACAAAAGCAATCCAATCCTTTATACAAACACATCCTGATATCAGCAAGATGAATGAAAAAGAAGTGTCAGATTTTTATATTGAATTAATTGATTGTTTAGTTGATCACAATCATCAATATTATATAGAAGCAAAACCAATTATTTCTGATAAAGAATACGACGAGCTGTTTGATTATCTCAAAAAGATTGAAGAACATTTTCCTCAGCTCATCACATCAAATAGCCCAACACAGGGATTAGTTGGACAAGTAAGTGAGTGATTTGAAAAAGCAGAGCATACAACAAAACTTATGTCATTGGAAAACACCTACAACGCAAAAGATCTCGAGGAACGAGATGAAAGAGTAAAAAAACTTTTACAAAAAAACAGCAATTCTCAGGAGTTCTCAGGAGATTCTCTGCAATTCTCAGTAGAACCAAAATTCGACGGACTTAGTGTAGAACTTATTTATGAAA
>CAYXTU010000056.1:0-7255 GCA_964468245.1 uncultured Candidatus Peribacteria bacterium
GATAAAATGATAAAATGATAAAATGATAAAATGATAAAATGATAAAATGATAAAATGATAAATACTCATTACGTTTATGATAAATTTTTATGGGCTGAAAGCTATTTATCGTTTTATCACACGAAGTATATATTTAGTAGCGATTTGCTCTTGGTAATCAACAAAAAAATAAATAGGCATTGATTTTTTGTAGAAAAAGTGTATATATATTTTTCATAAATATGAGTATAAATTAAAACAAAAAAAATGAGCTATCCAAAATTTAATGTTCCATTTAGTATTATGGAACAGCTTTTTTCTTTCAATGGGTTTCTTCATAATTCTCGTAAAGAACTTCTATCTCCTGATTTTACTTATTATATTACAAAATCAGAAGATGGTAAATATCTTGTTCTTATGATGAAACATGGAGAAGAAATAGATCCTTTAACGTCTTTACTTTGGGATGGTGATTATGATAAGGGAACTAATCCTTGGTTGAAAAAAAACATTCATTCTTCTTTTGATCCTAATCAGCTAGAATTACCATTGGCTGATGAAAAGCCGTTTATCAAAAAACATTATGGTATGAACGAGTGGCACTAATGTTGTATTAATAAAAACTGTATAGTATCTTCTATGCAGTTTTTTTTGTTTGACAATATAGATGCTTTTTGTAGTATTATTTTTTGTGGATATTTTTTTTACTTTTTTTTGTACGTATGGTTGCTTGTGTATTTGTTGGTGTGTTGGTTTTGCTGTTTCCTTTGTTTTTTCCTGGAGCGTATATTACTGAGCTTATGCTTAGTTTTTTGCCATATATCGTCGGGATAGTTTTGCTTTGTGTGGTGATGAGTTTTGTGATATTCAAAAAGAAAATGAAGTCCGGATATCGTTTCCCTGTACAACGTTATTTTCGAGGGATATCGTTTTTGGTACTATGTATATTGTTTTTTTTGTATAGTAAACAGTTTAATCGTTTTTATATTTCTTTACCGGTAGTTGAGCAACAGCAATTCTCAGGCCTCAAGATTCTTTATGCAAATATTCACAAAGATAATGTTGATTATACATGAATCAAAAAAACTATATCTGACAATGATCCTGATATTTTGATGTTCGTAGAATTTGCTGATCATCATTATTCTCATCTTCAAGACTTGCTCAAAAAAGAATATCCCTATACCAATAATACTACTCGATCTAAAACCTTTGTGGGAAGTATGGTATTTAGTAAATATCCATTGACGAACAAGGCGGATGATTTCCCTCAAGGAGCACGAAGATATGGATATTTTTCGCTTCCTTATCAGGGACAACAGATGTATTTTTATCTTGTTCATACGAGTTCTCCTGATAGTTATAGTCATTTTCTCATGAGAAACGAACAACTCAAGGCATTTATCCAAGATTTTCAAAAGCATGAATTAGATAGAAAACATAACAATATCGTTGTGGTTGGTGATTTTAATGTCACTCCGTGGTCTACCTATTATTGACTCATAGACGATGTTTTTTCTGGCTCATTGGCTAATATTACCAAAAATATCCCTTTTTTGTTTACCTGGAAACTCAAACTTTTGCCTTTTTTGCAGGCACATATTGATCATTTGTGGGCTACTTCATCACTTCATATTCAATGACTAAGGTCTCTTGTTCTGCCAGGTTCTGATCATAAGGCGTTTTTGTTTACAGCTGGACTATAATATCCCTTGAAAATTTGCATTTTGTTTCAAAAACTGTATAATTGATTAATCATTTATATGTTATCTTGGTATTCAATGGGAAACAAAAAAGAAAACCAAATGGAAGACTGACAACTTTGATCTATCAAAAAGGACTTCTTTTTTGATATGGAAGAAGAAACGTCAAAATCATCTCCGAGTGAAGAAAAAATATCTGAATGTATATTTAGTTCAGATTCACTTTCTGGATATGGATTGGATCTTGTATTTGATCTTGTCAAAGAAGCTGGATTTGATGGTTTGGATCTTGCTATCTGGAAAAATTTTGATGCACGAAAAGTAGATTATGTCAAAAAACTTTCTGAAACATACAAGCTTCCTGTGAGAGTTATCCAAACATCTGACAATCTCAACGACAAAGAAATAAATAGAGCTATTGATTTGTGTTATGCGCTTTGAGCTGATACTATTGCTATCAATGCACCAAAGTTTTTTAACTTCAAAACATTTAGCTTCATTTCTGACAATATTTTGAAACGAAGAAAAGAAAATAGAAGCATTCATTTTGCTATTATCAATCCTGAAGATTCTAGTCTTTTTGCCTTACCGATACCAAAATATCGTTTTAGTAATATGGTAGAAATTGTAAAAAAATATTTGTGTTATATTTGATTGGATATTGCAAATCTTGATTCTGATGCTTTTGAAACTGATTTTATGAGAAAGATAAAAGATTTTCTTCCGTATCTTGCGGTAGTATATCTCTCTGATAAGACTAGAGTCGGTGACTGACATATCTTGCCTGGTGACTGAGTTTTGAAGCTTGAAGCATTTCTCAAAAAGCTCAAAGAATTTGGATACAATCGTTATGTAAGTACCAAAATAAAAATTTCCAAAGCTGATCTCGCTGATTCTGACAAAGTGAAGCTTATCTTGAAAAAAGCAAAAAATTATTTGACGGAAAATTATTGTGAAGCAAAAATAGATTAATAGAATAATATATATTTGTAGGGGCGGATAGTATCCGCCTTTTTTGTATAGAAAATTTAAAGATTTATTAAAAAGACGCTCCGCTAGGCTTACTTTTGACATGACTTCCCGCAGCTTCATGCGGGACAGGCGCCAGTAAGCAAAAACTCAAGCCGGATGCAGTACTCAGGACGAATGTTTCATATATACATGACCTACCAACTCGACTCCGTCCCACCTGCGGCGGGTCCCACTTCGTCTCGTTCCAGTTTACTTCTTTATCTACGAATTGTTTACTATCTCGTGGCGTGCACCCCGACAAGCCGAGGGCAGGTCTGGCGTTGTAATAAAGTTTTTTTATTTTTTTATAAAAACATAGTAGATACATTACTTCTCTACCAATTTTTTTTAGTCACATGTTTTATTTTTTTATTTAAAAAAAAGGGCGATTGTTCGCCCTATATGTTTTTGGTGTCTTTTATTTTTTACTTTTGAAAATGTAGAAAAGTATCATAAGGGGGAAAGCAATAATCTTTTTGATATTGGGCTTAACTCGAAGAAATGCTGGATAATCTTTCAAAATCATTTTGAGAAAATTGGCAAACTTGTTTGTTTCCTTGTGGGTATCAAATGGATAGATTATGAGATCTCGGAGAAAACGAAACATGTTTTCAGTGAAAAGTTAAAAGCTTAAAGCTTGAAGCCGTAGTATAGCTAATAAGCGGCTTTATGCTTAAAGCTTGTTGCTTGTGCTACCTTTTATTTTGTATGTGGATTCTTTTTTTCTTTACCATCAGTTTTCAAAAGTTTGTCGTAGAGTTTTTGTTCTATAGCAAAGTGCTGGTTGTTGTTTCGGTCAATATCGAGTTTGAGAAGTTGTGTATATTTTTGTAAGATGAAGAATTTTTCTAAGCTTTCTTGTGCTGCTTTGGTAATGTCATCAAAAAATGCTTTTGTTTTTTCATCTCCCATTTTTTTGAAGTAGTCTTCCATTTTTTCTTTTCCACCCAATCTTTCTTCTAGGCTTTTTATCCTTGTTTTGAGCTCTTCGGTGATAAGTGTTTGTGGAATTATTACTTTTATAGATTTGTTTCTAAGGTTGCTGAGCACTCATTCTATTTTTTTGATAAGTTCTTGGTCGTATTTTTGGTGTTCAATAGAATCTTTGATATAATTTACCAAATCTTCTTCTGTTTGTACTTTGGTATCATCTCCAAATAGTTTTTTCATCATATCGGGAGTCATTTCTGGAAGTACGATTTTTTTGATATCTTTTACGGTCAATTTTATTTTATCAGCTTTTTCATCAGTTTTTTTGTGTTGTAATACTGCAGGAAGTTTTTTTTCATCATGAGCCAATTCGAAGCTATCATCTTTTTTCTTGTCGATGAATGTTTTTGGGAAAAAATCGTCTTCTGCAAATTCTTGTTCTCCTACATAGGTGTGTCCTGTATGAAGGACTTTACCTTCTTTGTCGAGGTATTCAAGTGTGATTTTGGAAATGGTATCGAGTTGGATAGTATCTGTGTCTTTGTAGTCAGCATATTGTTTTTTGATATTCATCAATGTTCCTTCTATTTCCTCTGCAGTAGCTGTATTGTCGATAGGAGTGACAAATTCCTTTTCTCGATCATTATTTATTACTTCCACTTCTGGGAAAATATCTAGTTTGAGATCAACAATAGTAGTGTCGTCTTTTTTCTCTTGTTTGAAATCATAGGGCTCTCCTATCAATTTGAGTTCTGGTTGTTCTTTGAGTAATTCTTGAAGTCACATATTAATTAGTTTTTCGTATGCTCCCATAGAGATATATTCAGGTTTTACGTTTTTTTCTACCATATCCAATGGCGCTGCTCATTTTCTAAATCCTGGTGCTTCGTAATCTTTTTGAAATTCTTTGAGCATAATGAGTTTTGCATCCTCAAATTCTTTGCTGCTTATAGTGAGCTGAATTTCATAGTTTGCATGTGTTCCTTTTTTTACTTTTTTTTCCATGATGATAAAAATATATATATAAAAAAATTATTTACTGATTATGGTGTACGGAAAATTGCTTTGATTTCAACTATATTTCTTTTTATTTTTTTTGTTTCAACTATTTGAAAAAATACATATACTTGATATATTATGAATATAATAACTATTAGACTTGATATTGTCTTGTATATGTATAGTATCATCGACATCACATTTTATGTTATTTTTTTTTGTTATATGCCAAAAACACCAACAAAATCAACAGTAAAAAAAGGCGATAAGTCAGTATCTACCAAGGTTTCTAGTAAGTCAATTGTTTCCAAAAAAACAAGTGTCAAAGCTTTTAAAAAGAAAGAAAAAATAGCCCCTATAGATACCGATAGCTCCAAAGTTCTCAAATCGGATGAGCTTTTTGGTGGATGAGGTGGATTTCTTTCTGGATTGTGATTTAAAAAAGAGACAAAAACTGTCAAGCAAAAAGAGGAAGAACAGCGCAAAGAAGAAGAACAACAACAAAGTATTGTGTTGGAAAAACCAAGACGCGCTTCTTTTTCGTTTGATACGGTAGAAAAAACTACGACACGTATTGTAGGAAGAGAAGATGACTCTTTTGTTTGATGAAGACCTACAAAATCTAAATCGAAGTCTTCTGTAAGACCATCAGCTCCAAGTACTTTAGTATCTAGACCTAGAAATACTACACCACAACATGGAGGCAAACAATTTTCTGCAAGACCATCTTTTTCTGCAGGGAAACCCTCATGATACCAATGATCCAAACCACATTATTGATCGTCTCAGTGACAAAAGCCGTTTAATAGACCAAGTTTTCAACAAGCAAAACCCGTTGTACCTCAATCACCCAAAGTACAAAAAATTGCGACAACATCAGCCAATCTTGTCAAAAAAATGGAAATATATATTGATGATAAAATTACTGTCAAAGAATTTTCTGAAAAAATGTGAGTACCATTGCCAGAACTTATGAAAAAATTAATTCAAACTAAGATTATGACGTCTATTACTGCTTCTTTGGATTTTGATACTGCTGCATTGATAGCGAGTGAATTTGATATTTCAGTAAAAAAACATGATAACAAAGTAGATGTACAGACATTTATGAGTTGAGATTTGCAAGCTATTTTGGATATGGACAAAGATGCTGAACATTTACTTCCAAGGTCTCCTATCGTTACTGTGATGTGACATGTAGATCATGGAAAGACATCATTGCTTGATTATCTCAGAAAAACTGTTGTCGCTGATGGAGAAGCTGGAGGTATTACTCAATCTATCTGAGCTTCTGTCGTGGAATATGAAGGCAAAAAAATATGCTTCATTGATACTCCAGGACATGAGTTGTTTACGAGTCTGAGAGCGAGATGAGCAAAATTGACTAATATTGCAATCATTGTAGTTGCTGCTGATGATAGTGTGATGCCACAGACGATCGAGTCTATCTGACATGCAAAGGAATCTGGTGTGCCTATTATTGTTGCTATTACCAAGATTGATAAACCAGGAAAAAATCTTGAAACTATCAAACAAGATCTTGCAAAGCATGGTCTTACTCCAGAAGATCGGTGATGAGATACCCCTATGATTGGTATTTCTTCCAAAACAGGACAATGAATTCCTGAACTTCTCGAAGCGATTTTGCTTCAATCTGAGCTTCTTGATTTGAAATATAATCCTGATAGATCTGCCGTAGGAGTTGTTGTAGATGCACACAAAGATCCTAAACAAGGAGTGGTTTCTACTATCATTGTCATGACAGGAACGTTAAAGGTCTGAGATACTATTGTTGCCTACAATACTACCGGAAAGATTAGAAGAATGCAAAATCGAAAAGGACAAAATGTAACTTCGGTGACATGAGGAGAGCCAGTTCAAGTGCTTGGTATTACTGAATTGCCAGAGCCAGGTCGTATCGTAGAAGTTGTAAAAAATGAAAAAGAAGCACATGAAAAGATAGGACTTATTCAAGAACAAGTAAATAAAATAACTGGTGATTCTGTTGTAAAACAATTTATTTCACAATTACAAGCTGGTACATTTGGAGCTGAGCTCAAGCTGATTTTGAAGTCAGATGGTTCATCTAGTTTGGAAGCGCTCCAACAAGCAGTTGCTGGTATTACCTTGCCAAAAAATGTAACTATGAGAGTAATACAATCCAATGTAGGACATTTTACAGAATCTGATATTTCTCTTGCTCAAGCATCAGGAGCTTTATTATTGTGATTTAATATTTCTATTAATGCTTTACTCAAAAAGAAAGCAGATAGTCTCAAAATAGAAATGAAAAATTTTGATATTATTTATGAATTGGTAGATTATCTCAACAATCTGCTTCTCGGAATGGTAGAAATCGAACAACATGAAGTGATGTTTGCAAAGCTTGAAGTGCTTGGTATCTTCTTTACGAAAAACAAAGATATGACTATTTGAGGAAAGGTTATTTTCTGAAAGCTTCATGGTAAGCCAAAATTTAATGTCATAAGAGGAGAAGATATCCTTTGCTCAGGTAAGGTTGTTTCTCTTCACAAAAATAAAGATGAAGTAAAGGAGGTCGGTTAACGTGATAAAATTGGAAAAAAAATTAACACAGGTAAAAAAATATAAATTTTTTATATTATAGAATTTTT
>CAYXTU010000057.1:0-7077 GCA_964468245.1 uncultured Candidatus Peribacteria bacterium
AGCAAATTTAGCTTTGAGCTGATCGAGCATAAACAAAGAAAGCTCTACCTGAAGCACATCAAACGTCATAGCTTCAAACGTTTGAAATTGTTGTGAAGTAAATCCAAGAGAAAATTCTTTGTCCATAACACGAAGAAATTGTGCTGGCGATTGTTCCAAGACTTTTGCATTAGCAAGTTGTTGACGAACGATATCACTCATATTTTCTTCTATTTCAAGTTTGATTTGTTCGACTAAATATTTTCTAAGTGTTTCATCAGATTCACTCATCAAAATATCATCTCTCTTTTTATAAATCGCTTCTCTTTGTTTGCTAATTACACTATCGTAATCAAACAAATGTTTTCTGGTACCAAAATGCCAACCTTCCATTTGTTTTTGCGCTCTAACAATAGAACTAGAAAATTGTTTTTGACTAAGTTCAAGATTGCCAAGATCTTCTTTACTCAAAAGCATAGAAGCTACACCCTGGATTCTCTCTCATCACATCTTACGCATTATCAAATCATCCAATGCAACAAAAAACACAGAAACACCAGGATCTCATTGTCTACCTGCACGTCCTCTCAGCTGATTATCGATTCTTCTTGATTCATGTTTTTCTGTACCAAGAATAAATAATCCATAATGAAAATCTTGCTGTACTGTTTCAAAAGTACTTCCATCAGCCGGTGTAAAGAATATTTCAGCAAATGCTTCGGTAACCAATTTTTTGCTACGATTAAATTTTATTTTCATCAGTATACCATCGTGAGCAATCCAGTCTTTTTCTGCTTGTCTAATCATATCATCATCAAATCACAAACAACGTTTAACACCATCCATAGTCAATTCAAACTCTATAGACGAATAAACAAACGCAGACACACCTTGTACCTTGCCCCTAGTCCCCTTCACGGTTGCTTGTATCCATTTTGCATAATTGTCTGCAAGTTTTTCATTGAGTCATTGTTCAAGCTTAATATCAGTTCCTCTACCAGCCATATTGGTAGCGACGACTACACTCTTGAATTTTCCTGCTTGAGATACGATATGCGCTTCTTGTTCATGAAATTTTGCATTCAAAACATAATGAGTAATTGCATCCTTTTCCAACATTCTAGAGACATATTCAGATGTGGCGATATTTGCTGTACCGATAAGAATTGGCTGTCCAATTTCATGAGCAAACTGAATATATTGTTTTACAAATTTTCGTTTTATTGTTTCATTGTAATATACTTTATCATTTCTATCTACTCTAATAGTTGGCTTATTAGTAGGCATTTCAAGTACAGAAAGCCCATAAATTTTTTCAAATTCCTCACCTTCTGTCAAAGCAGTTCCCGTCATACCAGCAAGTTTTGCATATTGTTTGAAAAAATTTTGATAGGTAATCGTTGCCAATGTCTTGGATTCTTTTTGAATTTTTACTCATTCTTTAGCTTCTATTGCTTGATGTAATCATTCAGAAAACCTTCTTCCTGGCATAGTACGACCCGTATGCTCATCTACAATAAGAACTTCATTGTCTTTGACGATATATTCTTTGTCTTTTTCATACACCGCTTGTGCACGAAGCGCGTTTTCAATATGATGAATTTCTTCATATCCAAGATCTCTATATAAATTTTCCACATTCAATATATGTTCTAATTTAGCAATACCTTTTCCACTCAATGCAGCAGTTTTTGTCTTTTCATCAATATAATAATCACCATCTTCTTCTTGTTCTTTGCCAGATTTATTTTCCGCAAGCAACTCTTGAAGCAATCACTTAGATACTTTTTTTTTGCTACTACAAGGAGTCAATCATTTTGCTATTTGAGCATAATAGACATATTTTTCTGTAGCTTCAGCATTGGGTTCAGAAATAATCAATGGCGTTCTCGCTTCATCAATCAAAATACTATCAATTTCATCGACAATGGCATAATTGAGGGGTCTTCGAACAAGCGATCTTTCTTTCATAGATTTGACCAAATTATCTCTCAAATAATCAAATCCAAGCTCAGAATTTTCTATGTACGTAATATCTTTTGCGTATTCTTCTCTTCTTTTTTGAAGCGAAACCGTTTTGGTGACACACCCACAGCTAAGTCACAATCGATGATACACATGTCCCATCCATTGGGCATCACGAGAAGCTAGATAATCATTGACCGTCACGACATGTACACCTTTGCCCGTAAGCGCATTCAAATACACGGGTGCAACAGCAACCAACGTCTTTCCTTCTCATGTTTTCATTTCTGCAATAATTCCTTTATGAAGGATAATTCCTCACAGAAGCTGGACATCATACGGTATCATATTCCACGTGAGCATTTCACCTTTTACTTCTATCTCAGACCCGACCATCCTTTTGCATGCTTGTTTGACTGCAGCAAATGCTTCTGGCAAAATATCATCCAAAGTTTCTCCCTTAACGAGTCTCTCCTTAAACTCCTGAGTTTTTGCTTTGATCTGATCATCAGAAAGCGTATCGAATTGTGTAGAAAATTCGTTTATCTGTTTAACCAATGGTCGAAATGTATTAAGTTGTTTTTGATTATAATCTCCAGCTATAAAACTTATAAGTTTTCCAAACATAATATTTTTCAAAGATAATAAAACATCCATCCATAGAGACAGATGGTTTTTTTATACTATAAATTTCACTAGCCAAAACAATAGAAAAATGATATACAAAATAGTATTGACTATAAAAAATAAAAAAGTATAATATTTTCATTAAAATAAAAAATATATGAAAACAATTAGAGTATGTTATACGAACAAAAAACGTATTTTAGCTATTGGTTGTCCAACAAGTATTCCCAACCTACTAGAAAGTGGAGAAATAATAGTACACAATTGGTATTATAACAAACCAAGAGAACTTGAAAGCTTTCTATTGCAAAACCCAAACAGTGAAAATGACCTTTTAAAAGCATTTTCTTACTGGGTAATACAAAAAGTTATGGGATTTGCAGAACAACAAAACAATTACGGATTATTAAAAAGAGAACTTATAAAGTTCAATAAAAAATTATTTAAATCATTGAGAGCAATTGCTGGGAGAATAGGCCTGCAAATCAAAAAATTTATTTATCCAAAAAAATAAAAATTATGCTGATTTTTGTCTAGGTACACCTAGGAAAATCAGCTTTTTTCTTTTATTCACAGAAATACAGATTCTTATTATATGTATTCAACAAGATAATATTGTTAAAAAAAATATTTTTTTTGTTTATTTACACATATATCACAAAAAGATTTTTTTATTTTTTGTCCACAAAATATTTTCACAAAAAATTAATAGACTAAAAACAATAATTGAGAAGCCTATTTTAATTCACAATTACTAATTCGTAATTCGTAATTTATTTTACATTTTCTCTTGCAATTGGTAATAAATAGCATAAAACTATTGCAATACCTCTTTTTATTCTCTTATTATTACTCACAAATGGCAAAAAAAGTTGCTAAAAAAGTTGCTAAAAAAGTTGCTAAAAAGGCAGTTAAGAAGGTTGCTAAAAAAGTAGCTAAAAAAGTCGTTAAAAAAGCTGCTAAAAAAGTTGCTAAAAAAAAGGTAGCTAAAAAAGCAGTTAAGAAAGTAGCTAAGAAAAAAGCAGTTAAGAAAGTAGCTAAGAAAAAAGCTCCTAAAAAAGTAGCAAAAAAGAAAGCTCCTAAAAAAGTAGCAAAAAAGAAAGCTCCTAAAAAAGCTAAAAAAGTAGCAAAAAAACCTGCTAAAAAATTAGTAGGACGAGCTGCAGTAAAGATCAAAAAATAGTTTTCACTTTAGCAA
This sequence comes from uncultured Candidatus Peribacteria bacterium, assembly GCA_964468245.1. Taxonomy (GTDB): domain Bacteria; phylum Patescibacteriota; class Gracilibacteria; order Absconditabacterales; family Absconditicoccaceae; genus CAJBLF01. Next base: position 3,770 of record CAYXTU010000057.1, read on the forward strand.
AAAAACTCCGCAACATCGCGGAGTTTTTTTATAGATTGAAAAAACAATCAGCAGAATTGAACTATTTTGCAGACCAGACCTGCCCTCGGCTTGCCGGGGTGTATGACAAGACTCTCCCCACTCTTACGCGTCACTCCCCTAAACCATACCACATCATTTCCCTAAACCATACTACGTCATTTCCCTAAACCATACTACGTCATTCCCGCGAAAGCGGGAATCCACCTCGCTATCTAGCCAACTTGCCTGCGGCAGGCAGGTTGGATTCCCGATCAAGTCGGGAATGACGTAACCATAAAAAGTATCCCCAGCGGAGCGTCTTTTTTTAAACTTCATAACAATAAAAACTAATCAACCTTTTCAAAAACAACTTCGACTTTTTTCCCTCTCTGCAACAATTGCATCAATCTTTTTTCTCTAGTCAAAAACTCACAAGTACCCGTATACGCTATGCGTACAGAACAACTTTTGGATACTGGCGATGTTAATGAAACAAATATATCTTCAAGTTTTTTTAATCCATGAAATCTTATCTTTTTGAAATTCAAAAATTTGGTAATTGTAGTCTGATAGTTAAAATATCAATAATTAAGTGGGATTACGGTATCGACTGCTGCATCTTTAAAATATCTCAAATCAAACTTGATGATTTTGTTTACCAATATATGAGAATACGAAAGACTAGTAAAATAATACTTCCAAAGTGAAGTTTCTTTGAGTCGAAATGTAAATGGAAAATGAAACTTTTTAATATTTTTTTGATTGTCAGCAAGCATATAAGTCTTTGCCAAATCTTGTAATAATGACTGAGCGACAGACATATCAGCAAAATCTCAGATCACACCAAGCTTTCCAATCAACGAATACTTGAAACAATGATCTAAAAGATATGTTTTGAATAAGGGAAGTATTTTTGAGCTTCAAGCTTTAAGCTTTAATCCTTGAGCTAAATATAGTTCATACACAGGAGGAACAATAATATAATTCACACCTTGCTTTGTAAGATATTCAATACCCTGGTAGACACAAGACAAAGACTGATCAAATGTCTTATCACCATACGGAAAATGAAAAAAATCATAATACACAACATAATCGTGATCATACAGAGAAAGGAATTTGAACAAAGTAATGGATTCAGATCCTGATGTTATTATTCAGATTTTCATGCTATTTCTTTTTTGAGATAAACATATTGTGCAAGTATATTTGCAAGTTCTTGCGTTGTTTCAGCAGTATTTAATGCTTCTATAGTAGCCACCTGTGCTGTGAGCAATTTAGCATACGCATTGAGCTCTGGAGTAGCAACGCCACTCAAAAGATTGATTTTTACCAAAGATTTTTGAAGACTAATTTTATATGGAGTAATTTTAATTATAAAATATTGAACAGATTTTTTGATCAAGGTAGATTCAAAGGTTTTTATATGCACTTCAATACTTTTTTTGGAAAGCTGAAGTTTTTTGATCAAATCTTGTTTTTGTAATTTGATTGTTTGCCAATATTCGACATCACGCCCCCTATTGAGATATGTTTGAATTTTTATGAGATCTTTTGCTGTATCTATCATAAGCTGTTCCAAAGAAACAATAGTATCCTTACATTTATAAAATCCATCAGTCTTTTTGAGAGAGATAATCACTTCCTCTTTTTTAATTTTACAAAAAAATCAATCTGACAAATCTGCACTGACCATTCAGACACTAAACAACACACATATACCTAGAAAAAATATTTTCTTCATCAACCGTATTCAAAGTATAAATTAATTGTATGCATATTATTTTTTGATTCCCATAATTAACTTTTTGACTCACAATCGAAAATATGTATCAGGAAGTTTTCATGAAGTAATATCCACCTCCAAATCAACCAATCCGATATAAAACATTTCTATATTTTTCTTATTGGCTTTCAACACTCAAATTTTTGCATACTCATTTTTGACCTGATAAGGATTCATCTTGAGAAACGATGCTATATCCTTGCTAGATTGGATACCATTTTCATCCAAATCTATCATAAAAAGATAAAATTTCATGGCCCAATACAACATTCAAGAAAAAAACTTTCGATCTACACCACCCTCTTGGATTTTTTCGAGAATCTCAATCGCTTTTTTTCTATCCACAAACAACATTTTGAGCAGAGTAAAAGAATCAGTTTCTACCTGACCAAATACGATCAAATCAATCATAGCGTTATCTATTTTTTTTTGATTTTTGATGGTAGTTCGTGTTTTTAATTTGTCACATTCAAACCAAATACGATACAAATCTGATCCAACCTTTGTGAGAAAATATTGAATTGTCGTATGATCTATATCACATTCATTCAGCTCATGTTTGACAAACAATTCTAGATCATTGCCCTTGAGCTGAGTAAACTCTTTTACGTTAGCATTTTTTTCCAAAAACTTGTATAATCTCAATCTTTTGTCTGGAGTAGAACTAACAAACACCAAAAATGAATCATCCGGAATTTTACCTTCAGCCTTGATAAATGATTCTATAAACACCGTCAATTGTTCGGCAATATCCAGTCCAAGTTTTGTCGAAGCATCAAGCGGCAATCCATTGATCAGAATTAATTTTTTTGTAGTAAAAAGTCCACTGCTATAGATAGATTGCTTAATCTGAGCAACATCCAAATTATCTAAACTAAATGAAAACACACTATCTGGACCATATTTTAGAAGAAAATTTTCCTTTCGTCTATGAAGTTCTTTATCTAGGAGATAGGTCTCCTGCCCAGTAAATAAATATACATTTGACAACATTATCGATATAATCCAACAATAGATAAAGTAAATCAATGGTAGGTATTTGGCGATTAAATTCAAATCCAAAACAGACGAAAAAAAACTTTGTAATTTTACTCGAAGTAATTACACTACTTTCAACTTTCAACTTTCAACTTTCAACTTTAAACTTTAAACTTTCTATCTTCCCATGTTCAAAAAACTAAATAAAGCTCTAGCAAAACCAGCCATACGACTAATAAAACTCTACCAATACACACTTTCACCAGACAAGTGACTACCATCATTTTGGCTAAAATGAAGAATCTGCGCACACGAGCCACACTGCAGCAAATACAGCATCCAAGTGCTCAAAAGATATGGATTCTGGCCAGGAATATTTTACGCAACCGACAGAGTCTTACACTGCACAGCAAGTACGCACAAACACTACGATCCAGACCATTATCGTGTGGTGTTTTTTTCTTCAGCACCTATCGGTGTTCCTTTTCTCAAACATCTCGCTCACGACAAAAGATTTGAAGTAGTTTGAGTAGTTACCCAATGT
>CAYXTU010000058.1:0-6853 GCA_964468245.1 uncultured Candidatus Peribacteria bacterium
ATTCTAAAATCACAATATTCCATTTTAGCAGTTCCGCCATCATTCATCATTCATCATTCATCATTTATTATGTTATCATTATATATCCACATCCCCTTCTGTGCAAGTAAATGTGCCTATTGTTCATTCAATAGTCTAGCACTTTCTCAATTGGAAAATTCTGAACTACTTATCACGAATTATGTGGAAGCATTGAAAAAAGAGATTGATCATTACGCAGAGACATTGACTGACAAATCATTGAAGACCATATATTTCTGATGAGGAACTCCGAGTAGAATCGGCGTCGACAAAATTATCGATATCATCGAACACATCAAAACAAAATTTGATTGTGAAGAATTAGCTGAACTAAGTATTGAATTAAATCCCTACCCCGAAGAAGAAGTTTTGAATTTTGTAAAAATTTTGAATAAAACATATGATAGAGTTTCTAGACTGAGATATAGTTTTGGTATCCAAAGTTTTGATGATGAGGTGTTGAAAATGACCTGAAGAGCATATACATTTTGAACAATTGTAGAATTTCTCAGGAAACTAACTCACTACAAAGCAGATAATGTTGTGTTTAATTTTGATTTCATAGCATTTGGAAAATTTCAGATCAGTAAAAATTGACACAAACAACTCCGACATGAATTTAAACGTGATTTTTTGCAGAATTTTCTCGCAAGTTGATATGCCGATAGTATCTCGCTGTATACTTTAGAGGGAATAAAAAAAGACGGCGTGAATAGTCATTTCGACGAGTGAAATGAGGAGAAATCTAAGCCTTATACCCTAGATTTCTCGCCACGCCTGCCTGCCGCAGGCAAGCTCGAAATGACGTGCACCACTCCCTCATACTATGGAACTGATGAAGAAATCATGGAGGAATTTTTGACTTTGAAAGAATATATCGAAGACGCAGGATTGATGAGATACGAAATTTCCAACTTCGCCGCAGCAGGCAAAGCTTCTATCCACAATATGGTGTATCGGAATATGGAGAATTATCTTTGACTTGGCTTATCTGCATCATCTTTTTTTAACCAGCAATGAATAAAAAGCAATTGAAAAACATTTGAGCGTTTCAACGTTTGAGCGTTTTCTCCATTCGGCGTTCGCCGAAGTAATACGTGAGATATCAAGCAATATATTGAATGAAAATATATCGATGAAAAAGAAATCCAAATCTTGAATGAATCAGATCTTTTGATTGAAGAATTTTTTCTCAGATTAAGAACGAGGGAAGGAATCGTTGATCTTTGAAAATTTAATTCTGTATTAATTAAGGATTACGAATTACGAATTACGAATTTAAAAAAGGAAGAGTTAGTAGATTTTGATTGAACTAAACTCAGACTCACTGATGAAGGTATGAATGTGTATAATAGTATCGTAACAGATTTATTGGAAAAATTGTAAATCCCAATTTTGCTAAATCTTCTTGCAAATCCACTTCAAAAATATATCCTCTCTATACCCTTAATAAGATAACAAGATTATCTTATTTTTTATTACTCAAAAAACATACCATGAAATTAGATGGAAAAAGTATTCAAGCAGCGATTATGGCTCTTGTGGATGATTATAAGTTTGATCCGTACCAAGTACTTGAGATCGTAAAAGCATGAATTAAATCTGGATTCAAAAAAGATTATCCTCAGTACAAAAAATCTGAAATTTTGGTAAACATCGAAAACGATGGAACGGTGACTATTTATAGAGAACTGGAAGTAGTAAAAGAGGTCGAAGATGATGAAATCCAAATACTATTACCAGACGCGAAGAAAATCAGAAAAGATGTAACTATGGGTGAAAAATTGCTTATTGATGTCACTCCAAAAGTTCTCGAGCTTTCTAGAATCGCAGCTCAATCAGCTGGACAAACTATCAAACAAAGTTTGAAAGGAATAGAGAGAGAAAGGTTTTATGAAAAATTCCAAAACAAACAGGGAGAATTGCTCAAAGCAAGAGTGGTGAGAGTACATGCAGATAGTATTATCCTTGATATCGAAGGAACCGCTGTAGTATTGCAACCAGACGGACAAATCCCAAATAGAATGTACGAACCAGGTGAGGAAATATTTGTATTATTGAAACAAATTTCCAAAGGACAAGGTGGGATTGTACTTGAAATAACCCAATCAACAACTGAATATATCGAAGCAATCCTCAGAAAGATTGTACCAGAACTTGAAGAAGGTATCATTGCTATCGAAAAGATTGTAAGAATTCCTGGGAAGAGAACAAAGATTATCGTCTATTCCAACGAAGAAAAGGTAGATCCTGTTTGAGTAATGGTAGGAAGTAGATGAGATAGAATCAATACTGTTCTTTCACTTCTTGATGGAGAAAAAATAGATTTTGTAGAAGATAGTGATGATCCAATACAGTTAGTAAAAAACTGTCTTAAACCAGCTCAGATAGGTCATGTAGAAATTATTGACAACAAAGCTATCGTGACTATGGAAGAAAGTCAAAAAGCACTCGCTATCGGTAAAGGAGCTTCTAATGTAAAATTAGCTACGCAACTTACTGGGTACCAAATAGAGATTAGATAACTATTCTAACGGATAATAAAAGCCCTATGGGCGATAAAATGACAAAAGCCCTGTAAAAATGCGGGGCTTTTTCATATTAATGAATATTGGACTGTGGCTTTTACTTCCTGTCTCTAAAACTTTGTAATATCACTTCCTGACTCTAAAGAACCAGGTTGACTGATTTACTTTGTGGGATTGCCTGGCTCTAAAGAGCCAGGTTGAGAATATAGAGTTATAGTTTTTCTAGATGTTGCCAGAGAATATCTTTTATGGTTTGCCCAAGATTTTGTACTTGCGTACATACTTGTCAGAATCCAAGCGAGGTATCTGTCGATGAAAAAAGATTGACTACTGGTTGTCCTGAGCTCGTAATACCTATACCATATACGAGAACTCACATTTCTCTCAACTGTTTGATTTTATTTTTCATTTTGTTTTCATTATTTGATCATCCATCAGAAAGTACGATGATAATTTTTTTGGTTTTTGATGAGTGTATTTCTTCCAAATGTTCATGAGAATATCCCTTCATCTGATCTATAATTTCTTGGAGTCCATCAAAATCATTTGTTCATCCATCGGCGTAATCTAGGGTACTATAGCTCTTGAGTCTTTCCGTATCAGAAAAATCTGATCATAAATCTTTGCAATGCAATATTCCTTCCATTCTTTCCATAAACATCAAAGCTTGTGTTTGAAATTCAACACCTTCCTTGAGATTTTTTCTTTCTTCTGACAATCTATCATGCAAACGTTTGAGTGCTTCAAGGATAAGGAGCATTGCTATTTTTTGTTGTTTATTTTTTGTCCCTTCCATAGATCAACTTCCATCTCCTATTATGGTAAGCTCAAATTTTCCTGTAAGTTGCTCTGGTTTCTCACGTTTTATATCCATTTCAAACATCTCAGGATTTGTATTTCATCATTGTACTTCAGCGAGTCATGATGCGATAGCTCATGCATACAATCTATACCCATGATCTATATCTACTGGTCATTTGGATATATAACGTGATTTTGCTCTATGTGATTTAATACGTTCAAATACATGTTCTATTTCTTCCATCACAGTATCTCCTGTTGTAGCATCTTTGACCTGTGATAGCTGTTTGAGAAATTGTTCATACGATTTTAATTGATGCAATGTTTCTTGAAATTTTTGTTTATCACGAATATCTATTCCCATGTTTTTTACTCTATTTTCCAGCTCTAATTCTTCGCGAGTTTTGATTTTGTTTTTTTCTTCGTAATATTCCTGTATCACTTGTTTTAGTTTTTCGCTGTCTTCAGGCGAGAGTTCATTTTCCAAAATATGCGGAATCTGTGGTATGTTTTGGTATAATTCATCAAATGGGTTTTTCCCTTGTTCTTCTTGATTTTGAGATGATAAATTTTCCTCGTGAGATGGGTTAGCATTTTCTCATGATCCATTATTTTCTGGAGTGGTAGTTCAAGATAACAATTCCATAAGTTGTTTGATTCTGCTTTTTTTCCCTTTTTCTGCGCCCTTTGATGGAATACTTGAAGGCTGATTTTTGTTTTCAGAAGATTGTTGCTGGTTGTTTTGTTGAGGATTTTGCTGTGATTGGTCCGTATTTTGTCACTCCTGATTTTTTGTGTTGTTTTGATTGTTGTCAGTATTTTTATTATTTTTTTCTTCTTGATTTTTTTCTTCTTGATTTTTTATATCTTCGGTAAGAAAATTAGCATATATGGGCTCTATATATTGTCGTATAGTTTCCAGTCTTTCTTTTAATGATCATGTTATAGCCTTTGAAAGCACTTCACTTCTCTCCAGTCTTTTGATAACTTTTCTAATTTCTGGAGCTATGGCACATTTTTGGTCATATACCATCGCTTCTCTAATGAGTGTATAAACAAACTGCAAATGTTTTGGAAGATTGCGATAATCATGTTCCTGAAACATCTTGTCCCTATAGTTGGTATAACAGGTATTTTTGAGGATAGGCAATTTTTGTGGACTAATAAGGGTATTGTTGACTCGTATATCTCTCGCGACATTTTCTAATGTGTGATACGACTCAGCAAGATTTCATTTTGCTTCAAGTCTTTGTAGCCTTTGTTGTGCTATATCTTTTCCTTTTTGTGTACTTTGAAGGTCAGCCTCTTCGTCCAAATGTCACAATTCGTGTCAGATATCAAACATTATTTCTTCGTCAGAATAATTATATTTTTCCTTCATACGTTTTGGGTTGAGAATTATCTTTGGTTTAGATACGTCTTGAAGATTGATAGCTGCTGTATGAGAAAATGAGTTGTCAATAATTATTTCTATATTATTGTTTTTGGATAGCAAATTTATCCAAGGGGTATACTTGGTTATATCAAACATATCGTACTGTGGTTGTAATGTGTTTTTCATACTATCAAGTATAATCAAAATATTTTTTTTTGCAAATTTGCAGAGAGTTTTTTGTTGTTTTTTGCTGGATATTTGTTATATATTTTTTGCTAGAATTTGGTTGTATTTCTCATAAGAGAAACCAAAGCATGCAAACACATGAACGTCCATCTCTTTCGCAAGAATTGAGTCTATACAGTGCAATCACTCTCATTATCTATGATAATGGCATATCGTATCCCAACACTATCGGGGCAAATTTAGTAGTGATCTCTATTTATGTAGCTTGCTGTCAAATGTTATCGTAAATCAGATAACCGTAAATTCAACAAGATGAACAATGATAATAACAAATGCAGCCTAGTTTACACAACACTTTGCATGGACTATCAAAAGGAATATATTCCACAATGTGGGGTATATTTTTTTATTTATTTTGGCTATACAATAGCATGCTCAGCGATATACAAAAACAACAGCTACTCTATGATATATTTGATGCTTACGAAGTCATGAAACTAGGAAAAACCAACAAACAGACTATGATATCTTTTGACATCAACAAAGAAAAAGAAATTCTTTGTCTCTATAACGACCTTGTAGACTGGACATATCACACATCTTCGTATACGTGTTTTCTCATTTATGATCCTGTCCCTAGAGAAATATTTGCTCCACATATTCGTGATCGTATCGTCCATCATTTTGTTTATCAACAACTCAATCCTATATTAGAAAACCTATTTCTACCCAATAGTTATGCTTGTAGAAAAGAGAAATGAACACACTATGGAATACATCAGGTCAAAAAAATGCTAAGATCGGTAAGTGATAATTATACCCAGGAAGCTCGAGTAGCCAAATATGATATTTCTAGTTATTTTATGTCTATACACAAAAATACCCTTTGTTCCTTGGTCTTGGCGATAATGAAAAATAACATTTCTTCTCTGGCTTATCCTCTTGAACGACTACGAAACATAATTGAAACTATCATTGTGGACGATCCAACTACTCACTATCATCGTATAGGCGACAAAAAAAGGCGAAAACATTTCCCTCAAAAAAAATCACTCTTTATGAGCAAAAAATGATTTTGACTTCCCTTGGGGAATCTTACTAGTCAAGTTTTTGCTAATATTTATCTCCATCAACTTGATGTTTTTGTCACGCAAACACTAGGTATACAGCACTACTGAAGATATATGGATGATTTTGTACTCATACATAGAGACAAAGAATATCTGCAGCAATGTGCTAAGCACATAGAAATATTTTTGCAGGATACCTTACAACTCCAGCTCCACCCCAACAAAAGATACTTCCAACCTATCAAACATTGAATTATTTTTTGTGGAGTACGTATACACCCTTATTATATTTTGCCTTCCAAAAGGACTATCGGTCGTCGAAAGAAAAAAATACATACACGAATAGCACACCCGCCGACCTCATATACCGCATGGGAACATTTTCGTAGCACCTATAATAGCTATATAGGTATGATGAAGCATTGGTCCAGTTATCGTCTCAGAAAACAATTATTTTGTCTCTTGCCTGTGCACCGACACAATAGTATCATTTATAGCTACCCTTTTGGCAAAATCATACTCAAAACAAAAAAAATCAAAAAAAAATTTAAAAAAACGCTTTATATTTTTTACAAACTTTTTGGATGGTAATATACAATGAACTCCCTATTTATAAATCTTGTTATACCCTTCTTGTCACCGTTACTCGCTTATACAAAAAGCTTCCGCAAGTCTATAGATACAATGTAGGACAGCACTTACACAACACTTTGGTAGAGCTTGTAGTCATTATTTTCAAGGCTAATAGTTTTCGTGAAAAAAGAAAGCTCTATCTTGCAGATGCGAGAGAGCATATCGAGCTCGTGAGACTTCTCGTGAGACTTTGCAAAGATTTGTGATGATTTTCTTATCTTGATTATGTAGATCTCCAG
>CAYXTU010000059.1:0-6834 GCA_964468245.1 uncultured Candidatus Peribacteria bacterium
GTTATTATTTATTTTTTCCAGCTTTACTGGATTTTGTATTATTAATTATTCATTTAGTTATGATGTCATCACATAGATTAGTTATTAAAGACGCGGCGTGGCAACTGATAGGGAGAATTATCAGTGCTTTGTTTGGGTTTTTGACGATCAAAATAATGACACCGTATTTGTGACCTTTGCAATATGGAGATTATTCTACGATACTCAAATATTTTGCTATTTGGACAGCTTTGGCTGATTTGTGATTGTATGTGCTCGCTGTTAAACGTTTGTGAGCAATTAAAGATTCTGCAGAAACCTGAAAAAGAATAGCTGAAAAATCTGATAAAAACTCATTAAATTTACTAGATTATACAGAGCTAAAAAGTGAATATGGAAAATTTGTTGGAACAAGATTGATTATTATGTCAGTCGTATATGCTGTCGCTATCGTAGTCGCGTACTTGCTTCCTGCGTATACGTCCAATCCATATCTTGTACGATGATTGCCGTTTGGACTTATTTTTTCTGCGAGTTTTATGTTTGCTGGTATCCAACAATTACCATTGCAGATTTTTTGGAGAATGGATCAGCTCAGTTGGTCGTTGATTACTGCGAGACTTTCACAGATTGCTATTCTTGTACCGGTTGTCTATTTGTTTTTCAAACATATGGAGTTTAATGGGAGTACTGTTTCTATTGTAGCATTTTGTCTCATTATGTTTTCGGTGGTTGCAAGTTCTATCGGTCAAAATCTCGAAATTCACTTTAGGTCAAGAAAAATTTTGCCGTTGAAAATAATATTTGATCGAAAATTTACCAAAGAAATTATTATTAGAAATCGACAATACGGAGTATCATATTATCTTAGTAGTTTTCATACGTTGATTGTGCTTCTGTTTTTATGATGGTTTTTTCCTACGTCATGAGGGCATGATTATTCATGAGTTTGGGCGCTTTCGCTCTCGTTAATTGAAATATTGTTGATTATTCCTTCTGCGCTATGAAATTCATTGCTTCATAAAATATCAAATTATTCGTTGCTCAATAAACGCAAAAGCATGGGAAATTTACTCTTGTTGGTTGCTTGGATATGATGAATAATTGCTATTAATTTTCGATTGTTTGCTGATCAAATCATTCTTGTCGTATCAGGCAAAGCCTTCTTGTGAACCTTCGCTTCTCTCACTACGCGATGATCAAATCAGGTACTTCCTTTTCTTGGTATAGTATTGTTTGGAAGTTTTATCAAACAAGTATATAACTATCTTTTTGTCGCGGTTGACAAACAAAATGTCCTCTTGCCGATCAATTTACTCTGAGTTCTCGTAGGTATTCCCCTATGAATACGAATGATACCAGAATACTGATTATTTGGATGAGTAGTGACACAATTGGCGATAGAATTCCTGTTTATGTTTGGTGCGATTCGAGTAGGAAAAAGAAAAAAAGTGCAACCCATATTGTCTATGAAAATCCTATGGAGACTTGTTGTTTCTTTGCTGTGTTTAGCTATTTTGTGATATACTGTCACTTGTTTACGAACGATAAATATATTACGATTCTTTGTTATAGGTGCTGCTCTTAATCTATCTGTTCTCTACTTCTTTCTTCCGACTATCAAAAAAATTGCTAAGTGATTGACGGTGGATGATACAGGAATAGCTGAAAGCTTAAAGCTTGAAGCTTAAAGCTTAAGGCTGTTTATGTGTTTTATTGTTTAGGTTGCTGTATGGTGAAAACGTTGGCTATAGAGACAAGTTGTGATGATACTTCTGTCGGAATTGTGAATTTTGATGGACAGATTTTTTCTGTTGATGCATTGTTGGCATATTCACAGATTGATGATCATCAAAAATATTGATGAGTTGTTCCAGAAATTGCTTCTAGACTTCATTCTGAAAAGATTCTCGAAGTCATAAAAAATATTGGACTTGATAAAATTAAGGAAGTAGATTTTGTGAGTGTGACCGTTCATCCGTGATTGCCTGGGTCTTTGGTCGTGGGAAAAACCGTGGCTTCTTTATTTTCCAACTATTTCACTAAACCGCTGGTTCATGTAAACCATATTTATGGACATTTATTTTCACTTTTGCTTGATAGAAATATTTCTGAAATCCAATTTCCGTTGGTTGTGCTAACGGCGAGTGGCGGACACAATGATATCTACTACGTAGACAGCTTGAAGCTTGAAGCTTGAAGCTTGAAGCCGCAATGAAGTGGAGATTGTCCGTGAATTGTTTTCCATACTTTTTGATGATATAGAATCGCGAAGATAGGGTATACGTTGGATGATGCAGCAGGGGAATGCTTTGATAAGGTTGCGAGAATGTTAGGTGGTCCTTACCCTTGAGGACAATGGATAGGAGAAAAAGCTTTGCAAGGAAAACCAAATAGTGACGTCGAATTCAAGCGTATATTTCTTTCTAAGGAAGGCTTCGAATTCAGTTTTTCGTGAATGAAAAGTCAGGTATCATTTCTTCTTAAGAAATTAGCTCAAAGCTCAAAGCTTGAAGCTCAAAGCTGCGATTGTGTTCTTTCAGAGCAATTAGTGTGTGATATTGCGTATGAGTTTCAAGAAGCGGTTGTTGAAGTGATGGTGAAAAAGTTAGTCAGAGCAGGAATTGCTTTCGAGGCGAAGACGCTGGGATTGGCTTGAGGAGTGTCGTGTAATGATAGACTTCGAGAATACTTACAAAGTTACGCAAAAGAAAAAATGCCGGAAGTTGTTGTGCTTAGGCCGATGAAAAAAGTATATTCTATGGATAATGCTGCGATGATTGGGTTGGCGGGAATACTGGAATATAATGAAAAATGAATAATGAAAAATGAATAATGTTGGAATTGTTGGAATGGATTATTGTTGGCATATTGTAGGGGCGGATACTATCCGCCTTTTTCTTTTGTAAAAAAAGAGCCCGGAAATTTTGGACTCTTTGTGGTATATAACATAGTATTTTTTATTCCTGAATGTCTTGTATAGTGATATCGAATATCAATTCTTTGCCTGCTAATTCGTGGTTCGCATCTAGTGTTATTTCTTTGTCACTTACTTCGTAAACGGTAAATGGTTGTCCTGTAGATGCATATACTTTCATTCATTTTTCTAGTTGATCACTGTTTGGGATCTGTTCGCGAGGAACTTTGACGAGATTTTTTTCACTTCGCGGTCCGTATGCTTCAGCAGCTTCTATATGAATCGTTTTTGTTTGTCCAATATTCATTCATTCGACGGCTTTGTCGAATCCTGGGATCATTTGTCCAGCTCCAACTTCGAAAGCGAGTCCTTCGTTGTAGTTTCTTCAGGTCATATATTTTCCGCACGCTTTTGCTACTTCTTCGACGCTTGTATCGAATATATTTTCATCATCTAATCTTCCGATATAATGAACGGTGACTTTGTGTCCTTTTTGTACTTGTTTACCAGATTTTCCTTTGGTGTCGGCTTTTGCTAAATAATCTTTGACGGCGTTTGCACACATGGTTGTAGAAGTAGAAGATAAAACGTTGGGAGATTGTTCTTGTTGAATTGTTTTTTGTCCACATCATACAAGTGTTATTGTACATGCTAACAATAAGGAAATACTCATAATTTTTTTGCTGTTCATATTCCTTTACATATAGAATAAAAGTGACGTTACTGTAGTTATTTTCTTTGCGATTTCAAACTGTATTTTCCTGTATTTTTTTTTGCAAATGCATATAAAATCACTATATCTTTTGTATGTGCCGTTTTTCGGTTTAGCTTTTGTGATATTTACTCTCTTATTTGTGTATATGAGATCAATGGTTTCCAAGATGATATCCAAGATATTCTTGATGATGGTAGCAGTGTGCGCGATTTTTTTTATCGGCAAAATCAATGCAACTATCCCTACAGATTACGTTGCCAATTATGAAATAAAAACTGATTATGATAAAATACTCTGAATATTTGTCGAGGTCGATGCTGCGACAAAGGTAGGAACTCAAATTTCGCAAAGTAAATTTTCTGAGCTTAATGCAAGTTTTCAAAAAGTGTTTCCTAAATTTCCTCAAGACTATGCATTCAAAGTGACGTATCAACAATGTCTGACTATATCCCAGTGATTGACTACATATACGAGTTCTGACTATCAAACAAAGGTCGCTTCTTTCTTGGCAAATTGTTACAAGCCATTTAGTGATATCGTCAAAAAAGTGAATGCAAAATATACCGTGATTGCCAATGCAAAGATTTCTCCTCAGTGATGACCTGCTCCCTTGACGGTGACCTTTGATGCAAGAGCAAGTATAGATCCTTCCAATGATACTATTCCTAGCAAAAACTATTATCGATATTATAGAGATACCAATGGTAGTGACAAAACTATCGGTGTTTGACCTGTAGTAAATACTACGTTTACTGAGCCATGAAATTATCAAATACATTTGACGGTAAGAAGTTCAAACAAAGTTACTGACGGAATTTTTGATGGAGAAAAAACTATTTCTATAGATGTTTTGCCCAAGACAGCAAATATTGTAGTGTATGCCAATGGTCAAAAACTCACCAAAGAAGATAAAATAAAGATTGGTGTACAAGAAGCAGAACAATGAGTTATTTTTGATGGTACTGCTACATTGCCTATGTGATGAAGACAAATTATCTCGCACAATCGATCGGTAAGTTCTACTGATGGATTTGCTTATACCAAAAATGGTGATGGAAAACCTGGTGTGATGAGATTGGTTTTGCCTGGACAAGGTGAATATAAGCTTTCTATTACTGCGATAGATAATGAATCAAATAGTATTACCGAAACATTCTATATTCTTGTTTCTGATCCCGTAGCTATTATTAAACAACAACCAGACAAAGGAAATACGTCTATGACCTATTCATTTGATTCTACTGCATCATATTCTATAGTCTCTAGTCTTAAACTGTTTACCCGAGAGATATTTGATGAAAATGGGAATAAAGTAGATACCTTTCAGGGTAAATCTATCCAACAACAATTTAAAAAACCTGGTGTATATACGGTGAAGCTTACTGTTGAAGATGAGCTTGGGCAGGTAAATATTGATTCACTTTCTGTGTATGTGGAATCTACTCCTCCTATTCCTCAATTTACAATTGCACCAAGCAATGCACGAAAACATCCTTCTGAATTTATTTTGGATGCTTCCGTAAGTTCTGATGTAGACAAAATCAATGGATATGATTCGCTTAGCTATGAATGGTCATTTTCTGATCTTATTAAGACCAAAATTGTGGCTACAGAAAATAATAATGAAAAAATAAGAGTACAATTCAATACTGTTGGTAAACATAAAATCACACTTACTGCTAGAGATGAATATGGAAAAATTGCTACGATAGAAAAAGAGATAGAGGTTGTTTCTACACTCAGACCAGAAATATTTGCTGTGCCATGAGCTACACCTCGAGGGAATCCCATAAATTTTGTGGTAAAATCCAATCAACCAATTCTCAATTATCAATGGGATTTTGCAGATAAGGATACAAGAACATTACAAACTGACAAAATAGCGCACACATACAAAAAAGCATGAGTATATAAAGTAGTTCTTAAAGTAAGTGGCGCTGATGGTATGGAAAATGAAGTAAGCAAAAATGTCTTTGTAGGAGAAAAAACATATCCTGTGGTCTGATTCTCCGTTTTGGATAAGACAGCAAATATCCAAACACAGAGTGATGAATGTCCTGATACTCAGTCAACATGAACAGAAATGGTTCCTGCATATAGAGTAGATAGGTATGAAGAATTTGTTGTAGATCCAAATCTTTCGGTCAATACCAAATGAGAAAAGGTCTGACTTCAGTTTTTCTTTCAGCCAAAAAATGATGAAATATATAAACAAACTACTTTCAAACACAAATTTAATGAGCTAGGTTGTACCTATATTGATCTTACTTCAGAGGACACAACTATTTCAAAAAGTGATACTACGAGAATATATTTTAAAGTAGTAAATGCTTTGCCGAAGCTGGATAATATTGTTTTGTTTTTCCCTCAATATGGAAATGAAGTCGGTGTCGGATTTTCAGAAAATAATGCAAAAGATATATTTAATGATACATTTGATCCATTGATTGTAAAAGTAAGTGCAACCTCTCCTGTGGATCCTGATGGATTTATTTCGTATTTTAAACGAAGTTATTATTACAAAGATGATCCAAGTAGGGCATTGGAAACTAAGATAACTCCAGGTAATATTCCGTATGCGTTTTTTTCTCTTGCGAGAATCCCTGGTGAGTTTATGTTTACGGTGACGATGTATGATAATGATGAAGGGCAACAGAGCAATCAAGATATTATTGGCAATGGTCCTCTTGTGTTTTTTCCGCCTGATGTAAGTAGGCCAGATATCCCATTAGTAACTTTAAAGTCCGATCTTTCTAGTGCAGAAATTGGTGATGAAGTAACCTTTGATGTAGTATCCAAAATAATTTCTGATAGACCTGATTTTATCAGAGAGAGGACTATTCAATATGATTTTGATGGTGATTGAGTGTGGGATTTGACTACAAAATCTGATCGTGTCAAACATGTGTATACTGAGCCAAATGAATTTGGATATAGACCAAGAGCTTCGGTGATGTATAGATGATATAAGGGTATCGGTGTGTGAGGGACTGTTGTCGTAAAAAATGGTCTCAAACCTATGTTGCTCTCAGATACGTTTCAAAAAATTGCTATTTTTAGAGATGTAAGTTTGGGTACTATTTCTCAAAAAACTCTTTGTTTTGATGTGAGAACATGCAAGATAAATCCAGATTTTCTCACTATTACGGGAAATGCTTTTGTGTTTACGTATCCTGATTATGGAAAATATTTTGTGTCTTTGGATGTGACAGATACGTATGCA
>CAYXTU010000060.1:0-6612 GCA_964468245.1 uncultured Candidatus Peribacteria bacterium
AGTTACTCCGCTTCATAGAAGAGAAGATGTGGGTAGATATTGATGTTGCACCAAAAATGAAAATGGAAGATTTTTATACACTGATCAAGAAGAGTGATGGTGGAAAAATGGCTAAAGCTAGTAAATAAGTCAGGAAGAAAAGAAGATCTTCTAGTCACTATAGATAAAATTATAAAGAAGGACTTTGTTGGTCTAGATATTGTACTTATGGAAAATCAGAAATGATATTATAGATGTAGAGTAGGTAAGCTGAGAATAATATTTTTTGAAAAGGATGGTTCATTCTATATAGATAAAGTATGATACAGATGAGATGTATATAAATAAACGAGAAAGCCATCCTTCGGGGTGGTTTTTTCTAAATCGACTAGAACCACCCGGGTGCTTTAAAATTTTGCACCCGGGTGGAAGAAGTAGAATTGTCCTGACTTTGTCAGTTTTTTTCTTTTTTTGGAATAATACAATTGGCGATAGTTTTATTTACTCACCCGGGTGCTATGCCAAAAAGACGACAGTTTACAGGGAATACAAATTATCATGTGTATAATAGATGACTCTACAAACAGACCTTATTCCACAACAACAAAGATCTCCAAAGATTTTTGTGGTATATAGATATATATAAAAAGAAATGTGAAAATGATCTATCTATTTTAGCATATTGTATACTTCCTAATCACTTCCACCTAGTAATACATAATATTTCTGATGGGCATAGGTTATCTTACTTTATAGGAAATATTTGTGCTGCATATACTAGGTATTATAAGGCAAAATATTCAACAGGAAAGGGTAAAATGTTTTTTGAGTGTAGGTTTAAGGCGAAAGAAATAATAGATGAGGAATATCTTCAGCAATGTATTCATTATGTAGAGAATAATCCATTGAAACATGGGTTGGTAGATAAAATAGAAAATTGGATATTTAGGTCAGAAACTTCGCACCCGGGTGCAAACATAGAAAATATAGATTGGGAGCGAGATTTTTAGTTATCCACCCGGGTGGAAACTTTTTTATTTGTAATTTTTACTTCAAAACATATACTGACAAAGAAACTTTATTTCTTCCGATTACCCATGCAAAAACAGCTTCTTACCGTACTCACAATAACGCTCAGCATTACTTCATTCGCTTTTGCCCAAAACTATAGCACTGAGCTTCAAGCTGCCTACGATTACGCACGTACCGTTGGAATAACTACACAACCATCTATCGATTCCGCGAATATGAATGGGTCGCTTATTCGTGCACATATGGCCAAGATGATGGTAAATTATGCAAAACAAATATTGCAAAAAACACCTGACACGTCCATAAAATGTCAGTTTTCTGATATACAAGATCAGAGCGTAGAACTTCAATCCTATATTATCCAATCATGTCAGATGGGACTCATGGGGGTAGGAATTACCAAATTCAACCCAAGTGGCGAAGTGACAAGAGCACAATTTGGTACCGTGATGTCGAGAGCGCTCTATGATGATTTCTACAATGATGGGGATCCGTATTATATATATCATTTACAAGCCCTCCAAGAAGCCAAGATTATGACCAATATTTCTAGTCCAAACGCGATGGAAATCAGATGATATGTTATGTTGATGATGATGAGAGCAGGTGGGACAATAGAAACTATCGCCTCACAATGTGAAAGTTCGGATATTCAGCTCCTCTGTCTCGTAGGATCATCAGATTGTCCAAGCGAATGCCAAAACACAATTGCCACAAACGCAGGCACCTTACAGGTAAGTTCGACATCCAGAAATGTGGGTGATGTACCAGCAAATTCCACCTATGTAGGTTCACTAAAATTCTCTTCCAGTACAAACGATATTGTTCTTCAATCACTTACTTTCCAAAAAATCGGAACATTCAAAAACGGACGAATAGAAGAAAATGGAATCAAAATAGCCAATATACAAAGTACTTCATCTGAATCTTCGACTACGATTTCCTTCTTTCCCAATATACTCATCCCCGCGAACACCTCCAAAATATTCGACATATTTATTGACTCCAAAACAACAACCGATCTCGGCATAAAATTACTCACCACCAAAAATATCACCTCATCAGCGATTTCCGTGGGGGGAGGTTTCCCTATAGTTGTAGTGGAGTAGAATGTTAGTCGAGAAAAGTGAAAGAGTCGATAATACTGTTAATATATGTTGTTGTATATCATCACACAGATATAGTATATATAAGATCATTGTCTATAAAGCATAGATCTCATTGTTTTCGTGTATTATCAAGGACAGAAAAAGTAACATAAGTAGTGTAGATTTCTTTGTTACTTCATTGCTTTGTGATTGTTTTTTTTGATAAAATACTTTCATCATAATTACCAAAGATACATTTGTCTTTATCACTAAGCTCTTTTCTTCGTTCAGGAATACTTTCTATAAAGATTTTTACATATCCATTTTTTCGACTCTCTTTTCAAGAATCAATATAGAGATCTAATCTTTCTTTATATCTTCATTGACCAAGTGTATCATGTGTTTGAAATCATAGATTCATAGGAAAAATTATAGTGAATAATCAACTCGAGATAATGGTGTTTCACGAAACAGTAAGAGAAGGATAATATGAAGGAATAATTGTTTCAGAAATAGTGTTTCAAGTAATTATTTGTTGTGTGTTTGATGATAATATTTCTCTAGGCAATAGGGAGCAACCTCATAAAGATAGAATTAATAAACTAACAATAATAAAATAATATTTCATAATATATAGGTTATATACTAAAAAAGATAGGGAAGGAAGATACCTTCCCTATATAGAGTGATGTAATAAAAGCAAGGGAATATGTTATTGAGCGTTAAAAGTAAATCTAACTCCAATTTTACAAGATCCATTGTTGTTATATAAAGCACAATGACCATGTGGTGCTGTAGAGGTACCACCAGACATACCAATGTTTCCAATGGGGGTAATTCCCGCTTTTACATATTGATCTTTTACTACTGATGGAAGATATTTAAGATGTGCAATACGGAAGACATATTTAATTCCACTTGCAGTTTCTTGTTCAATATCAACAGCATTGCCATATCCTGTAGAATTATTCATTACACGAATAACTTTACCGTCTAATGGGGAACGAACTGTAGCTCCATTATCAGCATAAGGAGTGGAACAATTTTTATTCCAGTCAACCGCATAGGTGTCATCTGCTTGGCATCCTTGATTGTAGTGACCTCCTTGATTAGGTCCACTTCCACAGCCACCAGTTTCATTGGCGCCTATCCAACCAAGACGATTATTCCAGCTTGATCCATCGGCACCAAAAGGCCAAACAATAGCAAACGGAGAACTATTAAACGTGTTCTTGCTATTACAAAGCCCAGTATAAGTAGTTGAGCTATTGATAACAACTTTATTGGAGCTGTAGACATAATTATAATCAAACCATCCATTGTTTGAAAGTTTGGTAGAAAGTGTCCAATAACTTCCAACTTTTGCCATAGGCAAGTAGGTAATAGAGCCAGAAGCTCTATCATATAATTTAACAGATAAAGCCAAAGTTCCCGTGATATCCATTACTTTAAATAAGTAATAAGTGGAATTAGGTTTCCCAAAACGTGGGTTAACCATGTATCCTGTCATAGCGGTGATAGCTTTTTCTGTCCCTTGATCTTCGACTTCTAGAGCTTGAATTTGCTCGGTACCCTCGAAGGTGGGCTCGTTAATTTGGTTACTTACCAGATCATTAGGTCTGATAGTTGCCGGATTGGCACTTGGGTGAATTTCATCTTTTTGGCAGCTGCCCAATATTGTGAGGAGCATTACCAGGTAAAAAAACTTTTTCATAAGCATAGGGTTTTAATTGTTATTATTATTTTTTATTTACAGGGTCCATCAATGGTAATAGATATCGGGAAAGTGCTCTTGATGGCAAAGCAAATTTCCGTCGGAGAATATATGTTTTTGTTTATAGGTGTTCATATATGTTTGACTATATAAACCATAAGAAGCTGTTTGTTTACATTGCACTGTGCTCTCCCCCTGTGCCTAGAGCTAGGGGAGTAGACAGCTTGTTTGTTGCCATGCAAACATCCGTAATGAGAGATAAGTCCGGCTGATAAACATATCAATGTTTCAATACAGATACGATACTTGTTCATTACGCCAAAGATTGTACACACACAAAAAAAGAAAAAAACTGACAAAGTCAGGACAAAAATTCGCTCCCGGGAGGCTGTATCGCAAATTGGCTTTGTAAGGACAAAAAAACATTACGCTCCCGGGAGCGAAGACTACAAACCAAAATCAACACCATAAAAAAAACAAACAATTTTTGGCTTTTTGTCTGTATTTACAATAAAAAGACAAGAATCTTGCCTTACGAGAACTGGAAAAAGTCCCTTCCAAAATCTATCAAAAACAAAAAAAGTCCGCCGTAGCGGACAAAAAAATCAGAAAATATTATTTCATATTTTTTAACTGTGACCAAAGTTTTTCTTGATCTCTAGAAAGTTTTTTTGGTATTTCGACCTGGGGAATTATATACAGATCCCCTTTTCTACTAAAGACACCACCAGTACCAAATCATTTTCCACTGATTTTGATCATATCACCAACTTGGGTTCCTTTTGGTACTTTGACTGTTATTTTTCCTTCTGGATGATCAATTACCACTTCTCATCATAGCACCATATCAAAGATACTGAGCTTAGCTTTTACATACAGCTTGTCGCCATTTCTTTCATACAATCTAGAATTGATGACATTGATTTGGATATACAAATCACCGATATGATGGGCAGAAGATTCATTTCATTTATTAGTAAATTTGATATATGCTCATGGATTGATAGCTGCAGGAATTTGAACATCAATCATTTCTTTCACTTTTTCTAATCAACCATTTGCAAGCGGTTTCCCGTCTTTTGTATAAATTTTTCCACTTCCACCACAAGTCTTACATGTTCACTGACTCTGCATAACACCAAATGGTGTCTGAATTTGCTGAACTACACTTCCACGACCATTACAGGTTGTACATGTTTTTTGATCAGCTCCAGCAACCTTTTTCATCCTACTGTAGGCTATTTTCTTCGTCACTCCTGTATATGATTCTTCAAAACTAATATCTATCGCTATCTGAATATCTTCACCACCTTGCGTACTTTTGGCTCTAGATCAGCCACCAAATCCTCCCCCAAAAATTCCGCCCATAATATCACCAAGATCAAAATCTCCAAAATCAACTCATCACTGACCACCAAATCCACTTCCACCTCCAAATCATCAAAATCCTGATGGATCAAATCCACCCTTTCTATACGCATCATATTGAGATCTTTTCTTCTCATCTCCGATGACTTGATATGCTTCATTCATTTCTTGGAACTTCTTTTTATCTCCTCATCTATCGGGATGATGTTTGACCGCAGCTTTTTTAAAAGCTTTTTTGATCTCTTCGGCAGACGCATCTTCTTTGACTCCTAGGATGTTGTAGTAGTCTTTTTTTACATCAAAATCCATGTTATGTAATTTAGAATTTAAAATTCAGAGTTCAGAATACTCAACTATTTGATAGCACGATAATTAACAAGGTGATATTTTACAGAAAAAAACAAAAATTGCAAATAAAATTGCTCCCGGGAGAGTGGCATTTTTTTGTACTTCAAAAGCTGATTTGCATTATAGCCTCCCGGGAGCAGTAGTTATTTTTGTCCTTACTTTGTCAGTTTTTTTCTTTTTTTGAAAAAATATAATTGGTGATATAGATGTTTTTATTTTCTGTACATTACTATGCCACATAGAGAAAACTTTGAAAAAAATACATATTATCACATATACAACAGATGATTGCGTAAACAAAGATTATTTCATAGGGAAAGAGATTTTGATATCTTTATGAAATATTTTCGTGCATATAGAAAAAAATGTACTACGGATTTTGATATAATTGCATATTGTATCTTGCCTAATCACTTTCATTTTGTGTTCAAAAACATGTCTGAGTGAAAAAAAATATCTTATTTTATAGGGAATGTTTGTGCTGCATATACAAGATATTATCAAAAATATTATGGAATAGAAAAATGAGTATCTTACTTTGAAAGTAGATTCAAGTCTAAAATAATACAAGATACAGAATATCTTCAGCAATGTATTTATTATGTAGAAAATAATCCTATCAAACATGGTATAGTTGAAAATAATGATGGGTGGCTATATAGGTCATATACTAGTTGAGAAAAGGAAGATAATAATATATTAGATCTAGAAAAAGATTTAGAGAAATAATTATTTTCGTGATTGTGCTTATAAGCTAGTAAATATTGCTTTGCTCCCGGGAGCCTATCAACACCACCTGGCAAAACCCCCCATAAACACAACTATGCAACAAAATAGTAACAAATATTCCTCCCGGGAGTCTATTGTATAATGAGTAAAATAGGCTTTTTATTTAGGTTTTTTAGCTTTGCTCCCGGGAGCCTATCAACTCCACCTAGCAAAAACCTCTACAAAGGAGAAAAAACGAAAAAAATGTAAAATGTCAATCCAAAGAGCAATATAGAGTATACAAAAATTGGATTTTTTATATTCCCGAGTATACTTAGAAGAGAAGATTTACTTCGTATAGCATGTACCATGACC
>CAYXTU010000061.1:0-6561 GCA_964468245.1 uncultured Candidatus Peribacteria bacterium
AATGTAGAATGTAGAATGTAGAATGTAGAATGTAGAATGTAGAATGTAGAAATAAAACAATTTAGAAACAATAAAAAAATCAATCCCGTCATTCCTTCCACTTTATCACGTCATTCCCGACTCCGATCGGGAATCCAATTTGCTATATAGCAAGATAGATTCCGGATGGAGTTTATCTGGCAAGGCGGAGCAGGAATGACGTGGATAGAAAATAAAATAAAAAAAGCCACCCCCAACTTCTTGGGGGGCTTTTCTGTCCTCCTTTGCAAAGGAGGGGAACCACGAAGTGGTGGAGGATTTTTAAAGTAAATATTCTATCTTATAAATCCCTCTGTCCTTCGGATTTCTCCCTTTACGAAAGGGAGACAAAAAAGTGAAAAATATTGGAAACTATTTATAAAAAAATAAAATAAAATAAAAAAAACACCCCGCAGTATTGCGGGGCTATTTTATAAGGCTAAATTTCACTATAGTCTATAATAAGACAAATCTATCACTGTTCACTGTTAGTTGTTCACTGTTCACTAAATTTTTAAGTCGAGATCATATTTCTTCTCTTCACAATATTTTTTAGTTTTTGCATACAACTCACTACACTTTTCTACTCGTTCTTGTTTTCCTTCTCATCTATCAACTTGCTCCTGATACCATCATGATCTTCTTTCGATTTCATGAAGCGAAGCGATGCTGACGACTTCGTCGTCGGTGATTGCCATACCTGCACAGTTGATTCACATATCAGTAGGGGACTGATATTTGACCATATAGTTTTTGTGAGTAACAATTTTTTTTGCTATAGACATCACGATCTCAAATGCTTCCATATCTCTATTGTAATTGACTGCATCGATACCATATGCTTTTTTGTGATAGGTATCAAGCATATTTCCGTCACCAATATCTATAGTCGCAGCTTCATATGCCAAGTTTACTGGATGTTCAAGTGCGATATTCCAGATAGGAAAGGTTTCATATTTTGCATATCACGATTTGATATCTATTTGATGATCGTTGTAAATTTGGCCCAAGCAGGTAGACATTTTCCCGCTACTAGAAGCAGCTCACGTCACGAGAACCAAATTCTTGGTCAACGGAATGTGATCATCATTGCCAAATCCATCTTCACTGAGAATCATATCAGTGTTGTGCGGATATCATTGAATCTTGTATCTTTCTCGTACTCTATATTGTTTTCTTTGAAAATCTTTTTCGAATGCGAGAATGACGTCAAACATATTCGTTACATCGATGTTGTTGATTACGATATGTGGTTTGATTCAGATATTTCTTTCAATATTTCTAATCAATTGATACACATATTCTTTATAATCGATATTCTGATTGCTGAGCTGTCTATTGGACAAAATATCGTTTGCATTTACACAAAACAAAACTTCAGCCTGACCTTTCAATGACGAAAAAATATTCTTCTTCGATTCCGCATCAAATCATGGCAAAACCCTTGCTGCATGTGTATCATTCATAAACTTTCCGCCAATCTCCAAATACAATCTTCCACCGCTAAAATTAGCGATCCTATCGAGGATTTTTTCTTTTTGAAGTCTGATATATTTTTCTCCATCGAATCCATGTTTCTTGTAATTGATGGTATCAGTAGAATTTAACATTAGGTAGAAGGTAGAAGGTAAAAGGTAGAACCTGCCTGCCGCAGGCAAGTTGCGAATTACGGATTTTTTGTCTTAAATCTAAAATCTAAGTTCTAGAAATATGTCTAATTGTAATTGCTTTTTTGTAGAATTGCAAGTTATGGAAAAAATAGACTTCACCTTGGATATTGAAAGTATTTTTTTTAATAGCATTGTATTGACATCTGTTGACAAATAAATATAAAGAATAAAAGATTTTTATGGAGTAATGACAAAAATCATGACAGGATTAGATTGAGAAAAAAAAGATATTCTTAAAGAGCAAAAAACATTAGCACTACAAAAGATACAAGAAGCACTTGTTGATTTTTCATCAACCGCAAAAAAAGACATTTTTGATGAACTTGTTGTAAAAACATCAGCGGAAATAGAAGCCGAGAAAGAGCAAAAATATGTAGCATTACGCCCAGTAGGATTAACGCATGCACCACAAGATACGCAAGATTATCGAAAAAATCTGGAAGATAGGGCAATACAATGAGATAATGATGCACTCAAAGAGATGGAATTTTTTCAGTGAAAATTTGCATACAATACGGACGCTACAGTAAATCTTATCGAACTTAATGAAACATTCTGCGCTGATCTTACAGGCAGTGGATGAAGAAAAAATTGGGCTGAGGCAAAAATAGTAGCAGAATCTAAGGGATATGACCTCCTAACGGATTACAATGATTCTGACTCAGAAAGAAAAAAAATACAAACTGATTGGTACAGATTGAAACAATATTTTGGAAAATATGCTAACACCTGAGCTATTACTTCTATGCTTGGATGTGCTGGTCGATATTGGACGGGTACTAAAGCTTCAGAAAATGTTGTATACGCTAGATACTTTACAAAAAATAGTAATAACAAAGCAGGAATCGACGATTATTACAATCTTCGCGTCTGTGGTTTCAAGAAGATGAACATCGATGCATAATATATTTATATTATAATTACAAAAATCATGGCAGGATTAGATTGAGAAAAAAAAGATATTCTTGAAGAGCAAAAAGAGTTAGCACTACAAAAGATACAAGAAGCACTTGTTGGTTTTTCATCGACCGCAAAAAAAGACATTTTTGATGAACTTGGTGTAAAAACATCAGCTGAAATAGAGGCAGAAAAGGAAAATAAATATTTTTCATTACGTCCTACATGATTCGACGACGCTCCACAATCAGCAAAACAGAAACGAAAAGAATTGGTAAAAAAAGAAGATACAGAAAAGATGCAATGGATGCATGATAATGTTTCTTACAATGGAGATCATACGATGAACATTATCAAACTCAAAAAGACATTCTGTGAGGAAGTTAGCTGAACAGGTCAGAGATGTAATTGGAAAGAAGCTAAAACATTAGCAGAATCCAAATGATATGAGCTACCTACAGATTATAATGAATGTGATTCTCAAGGTATTAAGAAAAATTCTGACTGGTACAAAGTAATAAATATCTTTTCTGATGGAGAATGAGATACAGTCGAAGGTATGGAATTGTTTAGAGATCTAGCAGGATGTAATAGCCGATATTGGACTGCTACTCCTTATAAAAATGAAAAATGAAAGATTGTTTCAGGCGTTGCTCGTATCAGAATACTATTCAAGGACACCTGTTGTAGCTACTGACACTACACGGACAGCTATAGTCGCGTCTGCGGTTTCAAAGATATTAATGTTGCAGCATAATATATGAATATCACAAAAAAAGAGCGAAAGCTCTTTTTTTTTGTTTATGTTATTTATTTATCCTCACCCCCTTCCCCCTCTCCTTCAGAGAGGGGAATAAAATTTACTGCTCCTTCTCTGAAGGAGAAGGTTGGGATGAGGAAAACTACCATATAATAAGATGGGTGGGGTAATTTATTTTACTACCTTTCCTTCATCCAATCTAATCACCTCATCAGCGAATTTCAAAATATTTTTGTCATGCTCAATCATCAGGATAGTGTCACCTTTGTTCAAAAACTCTTTGATGACTTTCAAAAGCTTCACAATATCTTCCGAGTGGAGACCTACGGTTGGTTCATCCAAGAAATACATCGTATGTCATTTATACGATTTCAAAAGATGTTTTACCAATTTCAATCTCTGACTTTCTCATCCAGAAAGCATATGTGCTGGCTGTCCCATTCTCAGGTATCCAAGCCCAATATCGACCATAAGTTGCAAATCTTCACGGATACTATCAATCTCAGAAAAGAATTCTAATGCATCACTAATATACATTCCCAAAACTTCAGAAATGGTCTTTCCTCTTCGTTTGATGGCTAGTATTTCCGTCTTGTATCTCTTTCCATTACACAGTTCACACGGGATATAGGTATCTGGCAAAAATTGTAATTCTACTTTTTTGTACCCATATCCATCACAGGCAGGGCAGGCTCATTTATTAGAGTTGAAGCTATAATAACTCGCATTGAATCACAAATATTTGCTCTCTGTCGTTCCTGCAAAAAGGAGTCTGATATTGTCAAATGTACCAATAAATGTCGCTGGACATGATCTTGGAGTTTTTCCGATACTTGTCTGATCGACATAAATAGTATTTTTGATTTCTTCATGACCGATGATAGTTTCTACAGCCAAGTCCTTATGAAACTCTTGCATAGCGAGGTTTTCGTAATGTTCGTATTTTTCTTTGTTCATCACCGGAGCAGCCAAGATGTCTTGTCGATTCCATCATTGTTTGAGGAGTTCTAGCCTGATGAAACTCTGAATAAATTTTTGTTTTTCATTCAAAAACTTATATAAGGTTGTATACATCAATGTCGTTTTTCCAGCTCCAGAAGGTCAGGTAATGATCGTAAAGGTTCACAATTTTATCTGAACATCAATACCTTTGAGATTGTGCTTCGATGCTTTTTTTATTTTCACGACATTGTTGCTTGGCGTGTGTTCAAAATCTATAGATACTTTTTTCTTTCACAAAATATATTGCGCGGTCAGCGTATCTGACTTTAAAAAATCATCATACGTACCGTTAAACATCAGGTTACCACCAAAGTCTCCCGCGCCAGGTCAGATCTCTACGACTCGGTCAGATGCTTTGATAAATTCTTCATTGTGTTCAACCACGATGATAGTATTTCCCATTTCTCTAAGCTTTTTGATCGCAGTAATCGCTCTGTGAATCTCTCTGTCGTCGAGTCCGATAGTCGGTTCGTCGAGTACATAAATAATCCCCGTCAATTTATTTCCCAGCTGTTTTGCTAGTCTCAATCTCTGAATTTCTCATCACGACAAGGTATCGATTCCTCTATATAAACTCAAATATCCCAATCACAATTCCTGGATGGTTTTTGCTCTATCGATGAGTGGATTCATAATTCTCTGTATCAAGGTCTGGTCTTTGGCTGCATGTTCTCTATACAAATCTACAAAACTGATCAACTCATTGAGTGGCATTCTTTGCAAATCTGCGATATTATATTTAGCTTCAAGCTCCAAGCTTCAACCAGGAAGCTGCATTTTAGACGGCTTTGTGCTTCAAGCTTTGTGCTTTAAGCTAAGGAATACATTCAGTGATTCTTTTTTCAACTTTGTTCCTCCACATTCGCTACAATCTTTCATGTCCAACATCGCTTGAAAATCTACGGTCAAAAGCCCTTTCGCATATTGGTCTTTGATGATTTCTTCGATGCCTCTGTACGTCATACTGATAAATTTTCCTCCATAACTTACTCTCAATAATTCTTCATCTCCAAACAATACGACATGCTGAAACCATTCTGGTAAATCTTTCCAGAGTTTGTCCGGATCGATACTATATTTTTGTGCCAGCTTCAAAAGCAGTGACTGACCGAGGTTTGAGTCTCTTCGTGGCAAAATAGCTTTCATGTATGGACTCATAGGATCCAACATTTTGTCAAAATCTATCTGCAAAATCTCTCCGATACCGTGACACGTCGCACATGCTCATTCCTGTCTATTGGGCGAAAAATGCTGCGGTGTAAATTCCGGATAGGTGATGTTACAATCTGCACAATACATTTTATCAGTAAACCACTTTATGTCTGAAAAATCTGAAATATTATCTGACAAATCTGATACAACCGAACTTTTTTTGTTTGATGGTTTTTTCAGATTTTTCAGAGCTTTGTCAGATTTGTCAGTTTGGTATATTCCAAACTTCTTAAACTCACCGAGTATTTTAATTATATCTTCTTTTAACCTTCACAACTTTTCTTTTTCTACTGTCACACGATCGTAGATACCGTAGGTATTGAGCGGAAAATAATCGTCAGGAACATTTGGCGTCTCGAGATAAAAATATTCAATCGGCTCTAAAACTGAGAAATCTGAAACATTATCTGAAAAATCTAATATACTACTCTTATGTTTTGTTTTTTTAATGCTTTGTTTTTCAGATGTATCAGATTTTTTGTCAGATTTTTCAGCTACTAGAAGGTAACGCGTAAAACCCTTTCACTTCTCAACCTTATTTCTATTTTTTTTGACAAATTCCATCAGGTCTGATTTTTTTTCAAACTTTCCTGATTCTTGCAAAAGATATATTTTCTGACCAAGATATTCATTCTGGATTTCATCCATGATTTGCTCGATAGTCTGCGGTTTGATTTCCTTTCCACAGTTGTAACAATAGCTATCACCAAGCTTTGCAAACAGCAATCTCAGATAGTCATCAATCTCCGTAAGTGTTCCCACCGAGCTTCTTGAATTCCCCGCTTTCTTGTTTTGCTCGATCGCTATCGCAGGCGAAAGCCCACTACAATACTCGATTTCTGGTCTTTCTCCCAAATTGAAAAACTGTCTCAAATAACTTGAAAGCGATTCTATATATCTATATTGTCCTTCTTTATAAATCGTATCAAAGGCAAAAGATGACTTACCAGAACCGGAAACTCCCGTGATAGTAATCAATTTATTCTTGGGAAGTTCTACGTC
>CAYXTU010000062.1:0-6365 GCA_964468245.1 uncultured Candidatus Peribacteria bacterium
CTCCTCCTTTATCAAGGAGGCCATTAGTTTTTTAGTTTCAGTGAGTTTTCAAATGTTGGATTTGGTTCTGGCTTCTCATTTTCCTAGAGAAATAATATCTATCTGGTTTGCTATTTCTTTTCGCTTGGGATCCTTGCACAACTTTTTGACTACATTTAGCTGACCTTTTCCACCATCGATGACTAAACAGGATGGTAATTCTCCCTCACCCCCTGACCCCCTCTCCTTCAGAGAAGGGGAAAATCTGCGTTCCAAAAGTTCTTGTAATGCTTCATAATCATCAGACGGCTTTGGGCTTCAAGCTTTCGACTTTCCGCTAATCTTGTATCTGCGGTATCATTTTTTGTAGGGAAGTCCTGCCATCAAACAGGAAAGTCATCCGCTAGTCCGTCCGCCGCTAAGATGAGAAATATCGATACATTCGATCCTATAGGGAATATGTTTCAGATGATATCTGTTTTGAAGTGTGGCGAACATGTCCTTGATCATTGTGCTTTCTTCTTGGAGTGATTGGGTAATGATGTAGGATTCGAGGAAGTTTTCTGCCAATTGAAGGAGTGGTTTTAGTTCTTTTTGTTTCCACTCAAATCCTCCGTCCGCATCGGCGGACACCTCCTTTATCAAGGAGGCTCTTAGTTTTTTTGGTTTTGAAATTATGTGTGTTTCGTTTTTTTGTTTTTTTACTTCTCCATTTCAAAATGTCCTCTGAATCGCTAGGTAGAGGCTGTCTTCGTCGATGTCGTCGTGAGATTCTTTGCTGGTGATGACGTCCATGAGTTTGCCTTGAACGAATATCAGGACGGTGTAAATTCGCTGGTTTCCTATCGATTTGGTGAGTGCTAGATATCCGTCTTTTTTGTCGGAAAGTACTACGTCTTGTTTTTCTACAAATCATTGTAATGATTGATAAATATCTCTGAGCTGAGCAGCTCGTTCGTAGTTTTCGTGGATGATAGCTGTTTCTATTTGCTCGTGGATTTCGCGCTCGATGGGTTTGGTGTTTCATTTAAAGAAGCTGACTACATTAGCTATTATGTCTTTGTAGTCGCCATCAAACCCACCTTCGTTTCCTCCCTTATCAGGGAGGCTTTTAGTCTTAGCCAATTTGCATCGGCCGCGGCAGAGTCAGAAATAGTAGTCGGAGCAGAGTTTTCCTTGGTTGAATTGGATCGTTTTGCAGCCTCTGAATTTGAGTATTTGTCTGAGATATTGAAGAAATTTTTTTAACTGAATGCTATCTTTTTTTGGTCCGATATATATCGATCCATCCTTGATTCTTCTTTTGGTGAGAAATATTTGGGGAAACTTTTCTTTGGTGATTTTGATGTAGGTATAACTGTTGTCTGCTTTGAGGAGATTGTTGTAAAATGGCTGATGTTGCTTGATGAGGTTGTCTTCTAGGTAGAGCGCTTCGCTTTCGTTTTTTGTCGTGAGGAAGTCTACCTTAACTGCTTTTTGGAGCATTTCTTGTTTTCGGAGCGAGTTGGCCGCAAAATATTGTCCGAGTCTTTTTTGGAGGTTTTTTGCTTTTCCGATATAGAGAATACTGTCTTTTTTGTCTTTGAACAAATAGACTCAGGCATTGGTCGGGTATTTTGTGATGTCGGTGGTAAACAAAACTAATGTTAAATGTTAAATTTTAAATGCTAAATGTTGGAATTGTCTTTTTGTGGACTATAGTAGAAAGTATTGTATGGCGGCAAAATTGCAAGATGTATTGCTGTTTGGTTTTGTGGAAAAATTGTGGTGGAGTTGTTCTTGAATATTTGGAGGAAATGTGTATATATAGTATACAAATATGTTGACAAAAAAACAAAAATAAAAAATTATGAAAAAAATTACTAAAAAAATCATTAGTTTTTTTGAACTAATCTTATTACTTGGATTGTTCTTTTTTGATTGGATCTTTCAGGGCATATTTTCTTTGCTCAAAAAGTTCTTTAGCTTCTTGTCCAAGAAATTTTTTGGAGTGCCAATTATCGTTATTATGCTGGTGCTTTGGATTGATTCTTATCTACGTGTGAGCCCAATTCGTTGGATGCAACGAATAAACAAAGTTGTTGTAATTACTTTTTTTGTGGTTGCAATTGTCTTTGCAATTGAGCTTGCTTTCGAATTTTTTAATAAAACAGAGCCCTCGTGGTTTTTGTTTATTATGCTTGGTAGTTTGATAGCTCTTTTGTATTTTGGATTTAAAAATAGAAAGGAGTTTTATTAGCTTAATTTAAACTGTGGATATATATGTTCACAGTTTTTAGTGTATGGAAATTTCAGTTTTTGTAGTTAAAAAAATCCTGGCCCTAAAGGACCAGGTTGATTTGGTTGGAAAAATTATTTTTTCTTGGTTTTGATGAGTTCATATACTCCCTTTTCTACTCTTCTGAAAAGGTCTTTGTATTTTTGAAGGTTTAACATTACGGTGTTTGGACTCACCATTTTTTCTTTGAGCATTTCTTTGCAAAGCTCTTTGACGTTCATAGTTCTATCGTTTCTTTCGAATATTCTTACCAAGATTTCTTTTACCATACCACCTTCGTATCCTCGTTCTTTGAGTCCGTAGATTCCAAGCCCAAGATTTACAAACATATCATTGTTTTTTACTAGTTCGTTGTGAACGGTATTTACTTTGACATTTTTTGCTGGAAATCGTTCCATGATTTTGGAAGGCAATTCTTGATAGTGAGCTGGTTTGTTGATTCTTCTCATAGTGTAAAGAACCTTCAGTTTGATTGTTTTTGGATTAACATCAGCGAATGTAGGCAATCCAATTTTACCATCAAATACGTTGATTTCTCTAATAGAATCAAAGAAGTTTACATAGAAAAGGTCGTTTTTGATATAATGAATATCTTTGTAGTCTTTTGCAAAGTTTTCTTTCATCCAACCGATGAATTCGTATAAGTCTTGGCTCTTTGCTCTTTTTTCAAAGTATGAACTAATAGTAAGTACCATCTTGGTCAAAAGATCTTCATATAATGGTTCCAAGTAGAATGCTTTGTTTAAATATTTATTTCTCTTGAGGTAGGTGACATCAAAGTCAGAAACCAGAATAAGTTTGAGTTCTTGTTTTGTAAATTTGAAGATATTTTTGTTTATGAGTTTGGAAATCAAAACGTCTTCTACAAGCAAACCTCCATGAACATCAAGCACTTTTTTTGCTTCGTGAAGTACTTCCATATAGGTATCATTTCCTACGATAAGTCTTCTAAATCTCATCAACGCTTGTGTTTCTATTTGTCTGATTCTTTCTCTCGTCAAAGAATATTCCTTTCCAATTCTCTGGAGAGGTGTTTCTTTTGATCCATCAAGTCCAAATTTTCTCATAAGGACTAATCTTTCCTTTGGTTTGCAGTATATCAATACGTCTTTGAGGTTTGTTTTTTCAATATCTACCTTGAGTTTTTTGTCGTCCATTTTTACATTGAAGTTCATTGAAATCATATTTAATTATGTAAAATGAAATAGTATTTTTTTACTTAAATTTACTCAGTAAGTAATAAGAATTTGTCTACTAATGTCAAGAGATTGTTCGGTGAAATTCTTCTTCATTTGCTCTATGGAAAACCTCTTTATACATTGAACTTGAAGAAGATGCAATCACCGTCTTGTACAATATATTCTTTTCCTTCCAATTTAACAAGACCTTTCTCTTTTGCTTTGTTCCAAGAACCATGGGTGATTAGATCGTCGTACTTTACTACTTCTGCTTTGATAAATCCTTTTTCAAAATCCGTGTGAATGGCTCCAGCTGCTTGTGGTGCCGTAGATCCGATAGGGATTGTCCATGATCTTGTTTCGTCTTCACCGGTGGTAAAATAATACATCAATCCTACTTTTTCAAAACTTAATTTTATCAGATCATTCAATGTCGGGATATGTGCTACTTTATCCATGCTTACCAATTCTCTGATAAACTCATCTTTTTCTTCATCATTCATATCTATCATCTCTGATTCTAATTTTGCGCAAACGATAGTTACGGGACTTTGAAGTTTTGTCATATATTCGTTGGCTATTTCGTGGGCAAATGGAATATCATCTTGTCCGATATTTATCGCGTAGATAATGGGTTTCGTTGTGAGGAAGTTGTACGATTTGATCAATTTTTCGTCGTCTTTGGTCAGTTTATCTTTTATATTATGAGCAATTTTGCCTTCAATAAGTGCTGTTTGTATCTCCATTAAGATTTCAACAAGTCTCACTTCATCTTTGCTTCCTTTTCCCATCTTTGTTTTTTTTGCTATGTTGGGCAAGTGTCTTTCTATAGTTTCTAAATCAGAAAAAATCAGTTCAGTATTGATAATTTCGACATCTCTCATCGGATCAACTACTCATTCAACATGGGTCACGTTGCTATCTTTGAAATATCTCAACACTTGTACGATAGCATCGACCTCTCTGATATGCGAGAGAAACTTGTTTCCCAGCCCTTCTCCTTTGCTTGCTCATTTTACGAGACCGGCAATATCTACAAATTCTATACTGGAATATATTTTCTTTTTGGACTCCGACATCTCAGCGAGCTTATCGACTCTAGGATCCTTCACATCGACGATTCCTATATTTGGATTGATTGTACAGAACGGAAAATTTTCTGCAGGTGCAGCGTACGACTTCGTGAGTGCATTGAAGAGGGTAGATTTTCCGATATTTGGCATTCAAACTATTCCTATTTTCATGAGTATTGATAAAATGATAAATGCGCTTCGCGCGATAAAATGATAAAGGGATATGTATTTTGGTGTGGATTACAAATATTTATCTTCTAATACACATTTCATTTCTCCGCGGATAAATGTTTCTGATGTTCATTTCAATCTTATAACTGCTGTATAAAATGTTCATATTTTTTGAATTTTAATATTGTCAAATATTAGATATGCAGCTTCTCACGGTTTTATTTCTTTGATGAATACTTTATTTTTCATTCAACGGTATTTGGCCCTCATTCTGATTTTTAAAAATTTGTCAAAATCAAAAGGAACTTTATCAATATTGTTTTTTATATATATTCACAGTGCTGCAAATGCTCACTGTATAATTGCTAATTCCATTTGCATAGCTGATATGTGGTCAGGTACTTCTTTGCTTAATTTATATGGTGGGAAGATATATTTTATTTTACATGCTTCGTCTGAAAGTATCTCTATGTTTTTTACTAGTACTTCTTCTTCATTGTAGAGCGTTCATAAAATTTCTCGTACTTCAGGTGTCATCTCTATTGTTGATCAAATTTTTGAATTGATCTTTTCAAATCATTTTTTCATTTCGTTGAGATTGTTCATGATACAGATTATATGGTAAAATATTTTTAGGCGAATAATATTCGCCCCTACGGACTTTAATTTAAAACTTTACAATATAAATTTCTTTGCTTTCTTTTCTGCAGGCGTCTGGCTTCAATGTTTTGATATGTTTGCCACCAAATTCGTCTTTCATTGATTTGATGAATTCTTCGAATCCTGGTCACATGAAGAGTTTTATGACGAATTTTCCGTCGGGTTTGAGGAGATTTTTTATAATCGGCTTCACATATTCGAGTAATTCAAATAATCTCATAGCGTCTACATCTCTCACTCCCATAGTGTTTGGTGCCATATCTGATTGAATGAGATCGACTTTTTCTATTTTATTTTCTGCTAAGATTTCTTTGATATGATCGACATCTTGGATGTCGGCTTTGTAGGTAGTTACGCCGGGAAGATTGAGGTTGACGTCTTGGATATCTATTCCCAATATTTTGTAGTCAGAGATATTATTTTTTTTCATAACATTGACTGCATATTGAATTCGGCTCCCGGGAGCGCACCCTATGTCCATTACTATTTTTGTTTTTTTGTCAAAAAGATGAAATTTTTTTTGAATTTCTTCTAGTTTAAAAGCACTTCTTGCCTTGTATCATTCTTTTTTTGCTTGTTTGAAATAATGGTCTTGTACGTTTCCTTTGAACACGATACTAGAGAGTAAATGATTAAAAAAAATAATTTAGTTTGGTGTTGGTCAGAGATTTTCTGTTAGTGTAGTGATTATTCATAATATGCTAAATTTGTTTGTAATTTTTTCTGGTAGATATATTTTTTTTTCTTTTGGTCGTGTATGTCATTTTTTTTCTTGTATACATTTGATAAATTCAATAAGTTTTTCAAATTCTGCTAATTGGCTTGGCTCAAATCATTCTGTTATTGTTTGTGTTTGTAGACTTGGTGGTCGAGCTTTTATTTTTTTGAGCATATTTTTTTGTCTTATTTTTATTTCTTGTTTTAATTCTTCTTGTTCTTGTATGGTTTCAATAAATTTTTTTTTGTTTTTTTCTTCTATTTTTTGTCGATATGGTAAACAAACTTCTTTGAATTTTTTTGGTTCAT
>CAYXTU010000063.1:0-6207 GCA_964468245.1 uncultured Candidatus Peribacteria bacterium
GGTCTCGCCTAACCCTACGACGATGAACGTTGCGTAGGAATCCTTAGGGTTTCGGCAGCAAGGATTTTCGCCTTGCGTCGTTACTTATGTCAGCATTTTTACTTCTTTATAGTCCAGCCGAAGCTCACGCTCGACCTTCAATCCAAAAAGAACACTCTCCTACCGACTAACCGATAAATCGGTTGTCCTTCAACTTCGGTATATAGCTTAGCCCCCTTACATTTTCGGCGCACCTTCGCTTGTCCAGTGAGCTATTACGCTTTCTTTAAAGGATTGCTGCTTCTAAGCAAACCTCCTGGATGTTTAAGCAAAAGCACCTCCTTTTCCACTTAGCTATACTTTTGGGACCTTAGTTAGAAATCTGGGCTGTTACCCTTTTGACTACGAAGCTTAGCCCCCGCAGTCTCACTTTGCAATATTCCTCATAGCATTCGAAGTTTAACAAGGTTTGGTAATGTCTTTCGACACCCCTAGCCTTATAAGAGCTCTACCTCTATGAGATCTTGATTGCAAGCTGTACCTAAATACATTTCGGAGAGAACCAGCTATCACGTAACTCGATAAGCTTTTCACTCCTACACACAAGTCATCGGAAGGTTTTGCAGCACCAACCCGTTCGGTCCTCCAGTATACTTTCGTATACCTTCAACCTGCCCATGTGTAGCTCGTCACGCTTCGGGTGTAATGATAGCAACTAATCGCCCTATTCAGACTCGGTTTCCCTACGGCTCCGGCTATAACTGCCTTAGCCTTGCTACTACCATTAACTCGCTGACCCATTCGTCAATAGGTACGCGGTCACTCTTACGAGCTCCCACTCCCTTGTAGGCTAAAAATTTCAGGATCTATTTCACTCCCTTTCCAGGGTTCTTTTCACCGTTCCCTCACGGTACTATGCGCTATCGGTGTAAAAAGGTATTTAGCCTTACCCAGTGGTCTGGGTGGATTCATGCCAAATTTCTCGTGTTTGACATTACTCAGGAACTACTAAGGTGACATTTTATTTTCGAATACGGGACTATAACCCTCTATGGTGTTCCTTTCCAGAAACTTTTTCTAACAAAACATACTCTCCTCGAATTCTTGCTAGAGAACTCTAAGTAGTCCTACAACCCCTCTTATAGCAACGCCTAGCAGCTTACACTATAAAGGTTTAGGCTCTTCCCAGTTCGCTCGTCACTACTACGGGAATCTCATTACGATTTCTTTTCCTCGTGCTACTGAGATATTTCACTTCACACGGTTGTGGTCAATTATGACAGTCTGGTATACAGACTAGGTTGCCCCATTAGGATATCTCCGGTTACAAGCGGTTACTGGCACCTTACCGAAGCTTTTCGCAGCCAATCACGTCCTTCATCCACCTTTTTACCCAAGGCATCCATTTTTAGCCTTTAAAAAGATTTATTGTTTTTATAATAAACGTAATATATCATACTATTGTTAAATACCTACATCATAAACACGCTTTTTTTCGTGTAGAAAAAAGTTGTGCGAGGTTCTTTATAGTAATTTGTGTATACATTGCAAGACTTTTTTGGGTTTTTTTTACTCTATTTTTAACACCGAGACCAAAAGGCAATACTCACGAAAATGTACCACTTACAGAAAGATTTTCAAAAAAAAGTCAATCAATAGTATTTTTTATAAAAGATTTTTTATGATTTGTAGAGGTATATACACAAAAAACATAGATTGTACGTATTAGACAATATAGACAAGAAAAATAGACAAAATCTAGAAAAAATACCCAGAATAAAATTTTGACAAACAAAAAAATATAAATATACTATATATATAGATAAATATTTAGCAAACAATATATATGATGCGAAAAAAAATATATATCACACTATGAATTATATGCTGAGCATTGTATGCTATCAGCAGTGCTTCTACTATGCTTTTTTTTTCTACTATCAATGATCAATCACTCGCAGACAAAGTATCTTCTGTACATTTTATGGCACCAGGAAACAATTTTTTAGGAAGTATTTTTTGGCTACCAACAAAATCTATAAGCCCAATAACTATACATATAAGCTGATGAGCACATCAAAAAACATGTACAAAACTCGTAAGATGATTGTATTTTAATTCCCAAAGAGGAAAAAGAATTCGACCACTTGACCAAGAAACTTTGACACTATTGCAAGCAGAGAATCCAAACTATAACAACCTACACCTCTCATGAGGACTCTACACCACATGTGACAGCGGAAGCAATTATGGAATTTTCTGAGCAATCACTTATTCACGATCAGGAACACTATCATATATAGTAGCAGGAGCAAAAATAAATTATCCACAAAACAAATTATTTTCTGCTCTATCCAATAATTTTCAATACTTTGATAATAAAGTCCCGATGGGGTATCTCTACGATAGTAATGGAGGAATTTGATATGTCGGAGGAGTACTGAGTGGTCATGAAAATCTGATAAATTTTTTGAGTGGAGGAGGTTCTATTCAAAGTGGGTTTGTCTATTCATGAACGACTATCATAGCAAATCAGACAGGACGAGAAACGCAGGTAACATGAGGAAATACAGCGATGCAGACCATGCGAAATCTCATCATCCAAGGAAGTGTAGGATTGTCCAAATCGATCGATGGAAAAGAAAGATTGTCGCTTTTGGGTAACTTTGAAAACAAAACCGTTATCTACAATGGAAGCGATATCAACTCTTCTACCCTAATAAATATCGCAAAACAAAACGCGCAACAACTCTGCCAAGGAAAACAAACATACGCCCCAGAAATATTGGGACAAACAAACGAAAATATTCTCTGTATACAAAACCACAATCTGACTATAGATCTCAGCAACACTTCATTCTACGAAAACAAGACCATCATAGTAAAAAATGGTAACGTAGTTTTACAAGGTGGAATGCAGGAAAATTCTCCAGCAATTAACCTATTTGTCGACAAAGGACTTCTCTATTTGCCAACAGATACCTCGTTTGTAGGACAAACATTTACTGCACAATGATTTCCAGGAACACCAGCAACAACTTCATGACTCTATCTCAAAGGAAACTTTATTATCAACGGATTGTTGATAGGTGGTACGCCGGATACAACAGCAACATGATTTGCACACAAACTTCATCTCCAAGGAAAAATAACTACACTCAATACACCACTTCAAGCAAGTGCAGGTAGAGAAGAACAAATAAATGATATGTTTGGTAACACAGATTATAATAGTTTTATCAATCTACAAAATCTCTTTGTACGAACATGTGGATTGTGAGGCACCGGAAGCGACAATTCACCATGTAGCACAGGAGGAATAATTTCGACTACACCACTCGTAATCCTGAACGGAAACTATCCATCAAGTTTGTTGCAGTAAGATATATAATAATAAATAAATAAAAAAGAGAGACTTTCGTCCCTCCTTCTATTTTCTGAATTTTGAATTTTGAATTCTGCATTCTTTATTTCACATAGGTATTCAAATCTATTGTCTGATTGAGTTGATTTCAAGCAGGATCTGCAGCAGTAACAACAACAGGACCAAGAACATCTATCTGGAAATTTGCTGTAGCTATGCTATTTTTGAATTCATACAATTGAGTTCAATTTCTTGTAATCTTTCCAGAAACAACAGCTGTAGTATCTTGGAGTGGAATAATAACGGTATAGGTTCCATCAGCATTTTTGCTTACTTTGATACCAGCGGTAGTGATAGTAGGTGCAGCGGTATCAACAGCAGGAGGTGGTGTAGTTGTTCCCATGGTGAGGGTAACAGGGATGCTTGTTCTATTGGAAAACCCAGCAAAATCAAACGCAACAAGATCAAGCGTATGTGCTCAGTTTTTGAATCCTGTACCAGAAAGGGTTATTTGTTTGGTATCAGAAACAAATTTGGTTGTTCATTGGGTATATTCAAATGTACCTATCTGTTGTTTGTCCAAAAGTACCAATACTCTTCTAATATTTTTTGGTCAACTAATAGAATAAGCAAGACTAAACGTAGATCAAATAGTCGCATTGTTTGTCGGAGAAGTCAGAGAAATTTTTATATTGGTATCTGGTCTTTCTTCCGTTCATGGACATGCTTGTACAGGAGATTGGACAAAGATATTGTTGAAGGTATAGGTCACCTTACCGCTAGAAAATCCAGCACCCGTACCCATAGTTCCTCACGACATAAATGCAGTCGATTCTTTCCATCGCTGAGTAATTTCCGCGAGATCCATACCGTTTGGCATAAAGGTAGTTGGTGCAATAAGATATCAATTTTTTAGATTGCCTGGTGCAGTAAATGGTGTCACAAGACCATTGCAAAGACCATCAAACTGAAGGGGAGAAGCTCATTCATCCGCAGCAAGTCCTGGAGAGTTTTTGTATTTTAAAGTACTAACCGTTAAATCACTAGGTGTACTTGGTCCTGCAGCTTTTCCTGATATCTTGGAAATAGAAACACTCATGAGATCAACTTCTGGAATATTTTCGTTGGTAATATAATTGTTTTTCATCAACCAAGAAAATATTTTTTTGACCGGATTCGCGTGAATTGTACCACCAAAGGCATTTTTGTTCATCGGCGTTCCGTCGGCATTTCATGCTCGAAACAACATAACCTTGCTTGGTGTATATGCAGCCAACCATCAATCTCTCGCACGATTTCCTCTATCAGTCTTTGCGTTGGATGTTCAGGTCTTGAGCGCATATTTGAGACCAGAAACGGTAAATTTATTTTCTCGTCCTGGGATTCTATTTGCAGGATCAGAAAGTATTTTCCAAACAAGAGAGATAATACCCGGCTTGATAACTTCTTCTTGGAGATTAGATCCTGTTTTTTGGTATAAGATAGATCAATCTCTAGATCTTACTTCTAGAATAGGATTGATAAGTGCTGGTGTCGAAGTAGTAAGATGTGAATACGCATTGGCAAAATCGAGCATAGTCACTTCAGCAGCTCACAAGGCCAAGGTGTATCCGTATTCTACATTTTCGTTGACTCCAGAAAGTCAGAGTTGTTTGAGAAATGGTTTGGCAACAGATTCACCACCAAGTGCAGTAATAATCTTGGCTGATGGAATATTTCTACTATGTCACAATGCTTTTTTGAGTGGCAACATTCATTCAAATTTGTCATCAGCATTGTTTGGTTGGTCTGCTCATATCTTAAATGGGATATCAAATATCGGAGTATCTATGGTCAAAGGAAGTTTTTCCAAAGCTAATGCATAGATCAAAGGTTTGATAGCTGACCCTGTTTGTCTTGCTCTCCTTACCATATCGTTTTGTCCTTGGATAGCTTCATTGAAATAATCAATAGATCCCACATAGGCAAGTACATCACCATTTTTGGTATCTAAATAAATCATAGAGCTATTGTTGGCGCCATTGTCTTGGAGGACAGGATTGTTGGCAAGAATAGCTTCTTCTGCTACTGCTTGAATTTTGCTATCCAAAGATGTTTTGACAATAAATCATCATTTGTTGAGTGTTCCTGTTCCATATGTTTTTTCAAGTTCTTCAATCACTCGTTGTACAAAATGAGGTGCTTTGATAGGAAAACTATTTCTACGAAACTCAACGGTGATACCTTGAATAATAGCATCTTT
The DNA here is from genome assembly GCA_964468245.1 of uncultured Candidatus Peribacteria bacterium. GTDB lineage: Bacteria > Patescibacteriota > Gracilibacteria > Absconditabacterales > Absconditicoccaceae > CAJBLF01. Next base: position 5,586 of record CAYXTU010000063.1, read on the forward strand.
TAGTTCTTGTTCAGTAATATAACCATCTTCGTACATTCTATTGAGTGCAAGATCTTTTCTTCCATTTATGTATTTTACATCAAGCGCATTTCCAGAAATCGTGATAGTAAATGATCAGATACCGTCTATAAACTTGACCACAGCATTGTTGCTTTTTTTGTTGGAAAGATCGGCGTTGTTGAGTATTTGAGCAAACTTTTGTGCAATGACTTTTTGTACATCTCCAGAGAAAAGTACAGGGTTGTTGTATCCATCTTTTATCACAAACTCACCCACAACAAGATTTCTATTTTTGTAAGGATTGTACAAAGAAGGTCATTTTGGGATAGAAGCAAGTATAGAAGATTCTAGTATTGTAAGATCCTTGGCAGACTTGTCAAAATAGGTCTTGGCAGCAGCCTCTATACCAAACGCATTATTCCCAAAAGATATATAATTCAGATACAATTCAAGTGTTCTGTCTTTCATCTCTTTGCGAAGCTCAGCAGAAGAAAGATTTTTGTTTTCTGTACGGATAATTTTTTCCAAAACTCCACTAAGTTTGCTCGTAAGCAATATTTCTTTGATCTTTCTCACTACATTTCTATCTTTGGTAAGCAAAAGATTTCTTACCAACTGCTGA
>CAYXTU010000064.1:0-6044 GCA_964468245.1 uncultured Candidatus Peribacteria bacterium
TTTCTTAGCCTTTTTCGAATAGTCGCCATATCTGCCATTGGGTATTTTCTTTTTTTACTGACAAAAATAATTCTTTCTGATTACATTTCTTGATTTATTTCCTTTCGTCGTATATACTTATAGTACACAAACAACTACTAAAGGACAAATACTTCGCGATAAAAAGATAAATACTCATTTCACTCGCGATAAATAACTTCTTAATACAATTTATCATTTCATCATTTTATCAATTTATCATTTGTTATCATGGAAAACTTTTCATCAAAATTATCATCTGAATCAGTTCGCAATGTAAACACGCTTATTCAAAAGATTGAAGGTGTGTGCAAAGATATTGAGGCAGGACTTGCTAAATGTCTTGAGCTTAGCGGAGATTCAGTAGCAGAATATAATACAACTACTGCCGAAAAAGTAGAATCAGAATTTGTAAATGTTGTGATAGACAACATTACTAAGATCAAATTGCATCTTGCTGATCTCAAAAAAGCTTTGAATCAAAAGGTTATTACTGATACAACTGTGATTGAAAGAATTATTGGGTCATTGCAGGATACTTCTGCGATCTTACAAACATTCTTACTCGCAAACAATTTCAACAACAATACCTTCCAAATGCCAGTAATGGAGATACAAGCGACTATCGATCAAATTTTCGAAGAAGTAATGTTGGTTGAAGAATATGCATAATACTTATTAAGTAAGCGGTCTTTCCCATTATATATGTTGAAAAACTCTCACGGTATATCCGTGGGATTTTTTTGTAACGTTTCATCTATGTCTGACGCCACGACTTACCTTTGAAATCAATTAGGTCGTGGATGTCTAGACTAGATGTGTTGTAGGTTCGTGTCTCTGATTATTAAAACTTAATTAGAGTGGCTTTTCTCTAAATTAAATTAAAAAAAATTAAGAAATTATCCTTTGAATATATGTTCTCTATGATATTCCATATATTGTTCTCTTCATTCTATTGGTAATAAAGGAACTTTTGCTCCTGGAGTTATGTTTAGTTTTGAACAGGTCATTTTTGAAATCCAAGGAGATATTATCATTTCCTTGTCAGGAGAAAATGTCATGTATCATCTGTCAAATAGAAGATCGAATGTTGGAGTAAACATAAATCAATTTCTTGGATCTATTTTTTCAGTGTCGTTTGAGTGCGCTCGTGGCTTTATGTGGCTTGCTATAAGCAATCTATCGTCTGAAATCATTGTAATTGGACAGAAAGGACAAAGCTTCAAAAGTTCTTCTCTATATTTTCATTGTCATTTTCTTGCCGTAATCATTTGTTTCTTTTCTTCGTCTGTTTTTGTGACTTCCTGTTGTATTTCTTGTTCTTGTTTCTCTATTTCATAAGGATGTTCTTCTTCTCAGAAATAATCCACGAAAAGTCTAAAGTAATATACAAAATTTCCTTCAGAATCCTGTAATTTAAGTGCCGATAAATATGTTATGTTTGGAAGCGATAATTCTCTTATCAAATGATAAGCGTCGTCATCGGAATTTACATATACTCTTGGTCAAGCTATCTGTGTTTGTTCGTTGAGCGTAAATTGGATAATATCATTCATTTCTGCTATTTTTTTTGATCTTTCTTCTCGTAATTCCGGCATATTTTCGGCTTTTTTGTATGGTTGTTCTGGTTTTTTGTATTCTGTTTTACATTCATCGAGATACTTTATGAGATCTTCTTTGTTTAGAAAACACTGTATTGAAAATCCTTTTCATCCGAAAAAATTTCTTAATTCTTCTCATTCGTTTCCTACGTAAAATTTAGCTTCTCAATGTCCTCATCATATTTTATTCGCTGGCAATACAAAACAATCAGGAACTGTCATTTTTTCTACAGCATCCTGTATTTTATATTCCTTTCCATCTACGACTACTTTATTTCACTCTATTTTCATTTATTTTTTTGATACTAGCTAAATGTAAGCAGTTCTTATCTAAGAAACTGTTTATTTCGTTAAATCATAATGCTGGTAAAAGATGGAAAAAAATATTAACGACAATACTGTTTCATGCTTGTTTATAAGCTTGTGTGTCGCTTACTGTAATTTTGTAATCGTCGGAAAATCACATGAGCCTGAAACATTCTCTTGGGGTTAATTTTCTAATTTTTTCGCCTTTTGAAATATAGTTATCAACTCATGCTCTGTGCATTTTGTGCATTGATTGAAGTAATGGTCTTGCGACATCTAAATCTATTTCTGGCTTGGAATAAAAATCTTTTGTTCCCGATGATAAAACATATTTTTTTAATTTTTCTGAGAGATAGTATTTTTCTTCCACGTCTTTTTTAGGCTTCACTTTTATAAAGTCTCAATGTCGGTTAAACTGTTGGTTTGCCTTTTGACATAAGGCTATTTCTCAGTTGATTTGTGTATATCTCTTTTTTAGATTTTTTTCGCTTGTGACAAAATTTATTCATTTTTCTCAAAGATAATATTTTGAATCAGCATTATCTTCTAGTAAATCTTTCATTGTGATCTCTAGCGGAACTTCTTTTGGGAAAGAGAATTTATTGTACGTGGTTTCATTTCTAAATCAGACTAATGCAATTCTTTCTCTATGTTGTGGAATTCAATAATTTTTTGCATTTAATACTTGATATTTATAGTGATATCATAAAGTGTCAAAGGCTTTAAGTATGGTTTTGAAAGTATTTCATCAATCATGACTTAACAATCATTTAACGTTTTCAAAAATGAATGCCTTGGGTTGTGTTTCGTCAACTATTCTGATAAATTGATATATCAAATTTCATCTATCATCTCATAGTCCTTTTCTTTTTCCTACCATTGAAAATGACTGACATGGGCTTCATCATACTAATAAATCAACTTTTCAGCGAAATTTTTTTCATTCAATTTCACAAACATCTCTAAAAAAGACATCGTCTTTGATATCAAAATTAGCTTTATAAGTCTGCCTTGCAAAATCATCTATATCACAGGCAAAAACAATTTCGTGGGGAATCTGCATTCTTTTAAGAGCATGTTCAACTGATCAAATTCAACTAAATAACGTGGCAATCTTAAACATCGACGTAATATTACAGAATAAATGGTTCATTTTTTTGACGATACATATTCTTTATATTTTTTCAATGAATTTGTATTGTGGCTATGTCGCTTTGCAATGGTATTATCTTATTCTGTCAAACAATAGCTTGACAACGTCAATTATATTTTTGGTTCATCAATATAATGCTGGTCGTAATTTGTATAAATCGACTTGATTTATTCGCTATTTTGACTATAATAGCACGGAACATGAATATCTGCTCGTATGAAATTTACTTACTTAACATATTACATATGATAAAATTCTTCTTACTCAGTAATAAAACCCTCGACATTGATATCAGATAACCAAAGATGAAAAATCGATAATTGCCAAGGGTCTTCTAGTAATTCATAACTTTTAGCAAAGCCCATGATAAGAAGTTTGGAAGCGATTACAAGAAAAAAATTTTAACATTTAACCATTTAAACTATGGATCAATTAGTATTACAAGTTCGAAATAAGGGTAAAATCATATCTACATATGATTCTGCAAAATATAGACAAGATGAGTGTGGAGCGTGGATGTCTTTTTCTGAATATGGAAATAGAAATAGCACATATTGACGAGAAATAGATCATATTGTCTCTCAAGACCATTGATGATCTGATAATCTTTCAAATCTTCGCCCATTACAATGAGAAAATAATGCAAGTAAGAGTAATGGTAGACTTGTCTGTAAGGTTTCATCTAATGGCAATCAAAATTTTTATATGAAATAATTCTTTGTTTCGTGGAGGATTAGCACACCTGAAAAGGTGTGTTTTTCTTTTCTAAAAAAATCTAAATTAAAATAAAAAGAAAAGCCACTCTATTTTTTATTATTCTTATTTTTTGCTAGAGACATGACCTACAACTAGCTTCTGTGCGACACTCCGTGTCGTCATAGAAGCGATAATGGTGCAAATAACGACACTATATTGCGTATAAGATACCCCAATGTGTGGTTTGTATGATGTCGTTGTCCTATTTCTGACTCCAAACGACTTTTTGTTCGCCATTGATTTCTTTGAATTCTTTTGCGATGACCCTGATCTTGTCGCCGATGTTGTAATATTTTTTTCGTTCGACTCACTCGGGAGCGACGATAAAGTTTTTGTGCAATAATCATTCTACTCATTTTACGGTGACGAACATTCCGTAGTTGTAGGTGAGTTTTATATATCCATCATATTCTTGTCCGAGTTTGATGTCTTTGATACTAAATGTTCACTCGTTTGTAACTCCTGGTGTCGCTTTTATATTAGTTTTGAATGTATTCGTTGTCGGTGTTTCTGTTGGAGTAGTTTTTGCTGTTTCAGCGTTTGTTTTTGCAGCTATTACTCATTTGTCCTTTTCTATTTTGGCGATATTTGGACAAAATTTGAGATAATTTTGTGTTGTGACACCTGCTTGTTGATAAATAGCGTTGAGTTGTTGAAGTGCATTTTCTTTGTTTCCAATCCATATCATAAGTGGACCACCATTATTTTCTATTTGGATGGTTTGATGTTGATAAATATCTACATGGATGAAAATGTCTTTATTACTCAAGGTTACTTTGCCACCAGTTTCGTATTTGAGATTAGCTTGATCTTCTAGTCCCTTTGGTTTGGTATACCAAATCGCTTTGTGAGAATATGCTTCAGTATCAAAAATAATTGCATCTGGTTCTTCTCCATCGATAGCAAATTCTGTGAAGTATGATGTGTGTTGTTCGACAAAGAGATCGTGAAGGTTTTCCACTTCTTCTTCGGTGATTCCCAATGATTCCAATCTTGCTTTTTCCATGATTTTTTCTTGGACAGAGAATGTTTTGTTGGATCGAGCAGCCATGAGTTTTTCTAGTTGTCCTCTTTCCATTGCATATCTTTGTCTTGATTGTTTTCTTATCTTGTCGATGAGTTCGAGCGATCATTCTCCCAATTTCGTCGGAGGAAGTGTTTTCATTGAAAAAGGATCAGATGAAATACCATCGATCATAAGTCTAGTATATGCAGTATATTTTGGTAGTGAAATTAAATCGTTGGTTCCGATCATACTTTTGAATTGTCCAGCAATGAGGTCGGCGTCGTCTTTTCCGAGGGTGAAAGCTATTGTTGTACCAACATTACCAAAGATAGCGTCTCTGATTTCTGGCATAAGCTGAGAGGTATATTGGTTGGCGACGATAAGCGCTAATTTATATTTTCTGGCTTCGGAAAGAATAGTTACAAACGACTCTGACGCAAAATTTTGAAACTCATCGATATAGAGATAGAACGGTCTTCTGAGGTGAGCTGCGATATCGGCTCTCGACATAGCATCAATCTGAAATTTTGTTACCAATAATGATCCAATCATATTTGCGTTATCTTCTCAGATTTTTCCTTTTGACAAATTGACGAGGAGTATTTTCCCTTCATCCATGGCTTTTCTGAGATTCAATTTTGTTCTTGGTTGACCAAAAATATTTCTGACCAATTTTGACGAGAGAAATTGTCCGACTTTGTTAGTAATCGGTCATATGGCTTCTTCTCTTTGTTTTGGTTGTCGTTTGTTAAATTCTCCTGTCCAAAATTTGGCGACTACAGCATCTTTGATATGTGATACTACTTCTGCACGAAAATTGTCGTCGATCAACATTCTCAGAATATGCATAAGCGTTGCGTTTGGATAGTCTACCAATGATAATGCTACATTTCTCAAAATATATTCCAACCTTGGTCATCGACTGTCACCAAAAAGTTTTTTGAAAGTAGAAACCACTCATGATGCGATCAGATTTTTTTCTTCTTCCGTTCCTCATTGGAGCAAATTAAATCCAATAGGGTAGTCTGTATCTCCGACGTCAAATAAGATGACATCATTGATTCTGTTTGTCGGAATATGTTCCAAAATATTATCTACAAATTCTCCGTGCGGATCGAGTAATGCTAATCCGTTTCCTGCTGCCATATCGCTTTTGAGTAGGTTTTCCATGAACGTCGATTTACCCGTACCTGTTTTACCTACG
>CAYXTU010000065.1:0-5959 GCA_964468245.1 uncultured Candidatus Peribacteria bacterium
ACTCTTTTTCTTTGGTCGCTTCCGCAATTTCACTCTCTCGTTGATCTTTAAACTTCGCCAAAAGTTCATCTTTGCTCGGGATTTTAAATACATTTATCTGATTATATAATCGCTCCAATGCTGCGTGGACGCTATGCCCGAGAATCAAATCCGGACTCGATTCAAACTCTTTTTCTTGGATGTTGTCGACATATTTATATTGGTACTTGCGGGGACATTGTAAGAAGGTCTGGGTTTGCGAGAATGAATAAACTACCATAATTAAATGATAAATGATAAATGATAAATGATAGATTTTTTATAGTGTTTCAAAGAAAATTTGCAAGGTGTTAGGTTGGTATAAACAAACCCCCTCATTCCCGCTTAACAGGGGGACTACATGGAAAAAAATATTTATTTTCCTTAGCTCCCGCCGTGCCTGCCCTCGGTTTGCCGTGGTCAAGGGAGTGTCGGGGAGGGTTTGTTAAAAAAAATTAAAATAAAAAAATTTCTCTTCAAAACTTCTCCGCTATCCCTATACTCCAGGCAATCAGATTTTATTTTCTCATTTTCTCCATGACAAGAATCAAAAGTATTGTAGGTCAAAAAATAGTTATATATAACCAAGAGTGAAAAATATTGATTCTCAAAAGATCATCTACAAGCAATGGTGCAGGAAATCGGGATTTACCTGGATGATGAATATTGCTTAATGAAAGTCCTCTAGAATGTTTGGAAAGAGAAATAGCAGAAGAAACTTGATTGAAAAATATTACATGAATATATCCTATTTATACATTTGCAAAAACCTATGAAGATTGACTTCATGTTTTTTTTGTTGGATATGTAGGAAGATTAGATGATGTATGAGAAATTGTTTTGAGTGATGAACATGATGAATATATTCGGATTGATCCAAGAGATATAGACAGATATGCTCTCCAAGACTATCGAGCTGAGACAGTCAAAAGGTCAATGAAGTAGTAAATCCGTACCCGGGTGGAAAATTTCGTTATTCAGCTTATGTAGCGACTTTAGTGACCATTGCACCCGGGTGCGAAAATAGCCAAATAGCACCTAAATCAAAATACTGCTAAAAAAGTCTTGCATTTTTTCGTAGCATCAGTATAATATACGTGCTATCCTCCTTCAGAGGAGGAGATAAAAGCCCCAAAATATCGGGGCGATAAATTGATAAACGGCCTTTAGGCCGATAAATTGTTGTCATTTTATCGCAAGCGAATAGTGAGCTTTTATCATTTTATCATGAGCGTTAGCGAATGTTTATTGCGAACGTCAGTGAGCTTTTATCATTTTATCAATTATATCATGGCAAAGATCATCGGAATCGATCTCGGAACAACCAACTCTTGTGTATCCTACATGTTAGGTGACAAATCAGAAGTCATCGCCAACGCTGAAGGAAAAAGAACAACGCCTTCAGTCGTATATATCAAGGGTGACGAGTTGCTCGTCGGAGATCTCGCAAAGAGAAAGGCTATTTTAGAGCCAAAAAATGTTATCTACGAAGTGAAGAGATTCATTGGTAGAAAGTATTCTGAAATTATCGGAAAAGAAAATCTTCCTTACGAAATCAAAGCGGACAAGGACGGATGAGTCTTGATTGTGATTGACGGAAAAGAATACAAACCTGAACAAATTTCTGCGTTCATCCTCAAAAAACAAAAGGAAGATGCTGAGAAATTCCTCGGGACTCCTATCACGCAAGCCGTCATTACCGTGCCTGCATATTTCAACGATAGTCAAAGAAATGCTACCAAAGCTGCAGGAGAAATTGCTGGTCTCAAAGTTGAAAGAATTATCAACGAACCGACTGCTGCTTCATTGGCCTACGGAGAAGGAAAAAACAAAGATGAGAAAATCGTAGTATTCGATCTTGGATGAGGAACATTTGATGTGACTATTCTTGAAATCGGATCTGAATGAACATTCCAAGTGCTTTCGACATCTGGAGATACTCATCTCGGAGGAGCTGATTTTGATCAGAAACTTATCAATTTTTTGGTTGATTCATTCAAGAAAAAAGAAGGTATCGATTTGACCAAAAACGCTATGGCGATGCAGAGAATCAAGAACGAAGCAGAAAATGCAAAACATGATCTTTCTCAGACAGAGAGAACAGATATCTCTATCCCATTCATCATCACCGGTGAAGACGGATTGCCAAGAAACTTGGAAGAGACGCTTACCAGAGCACAATTCGAAAACATGTGTAGCGACCTCTTCGAAAGATGTAAGGTGCCATGTTTGCAAGCATTAGAAGATTCTAAACTCAAAAAGAGTGAAATCAATCAAGTGATTCTCGTCGGTTGATCTACGAGAATGCCAGCAGTGTTGAAACTCGTCAAAGATATCTTCGGTATCGAACCAAAAGCTACGGTCAATCCTGATGAAGCAGTTTCGCAAGGAGCGGCTATTCAGTGAGGAATTATCCAAGGAGACGTAAAAGATATTTTATTGCTCGATGTGACTCCATTGTCATTAGCTGTAGAAGTCGAAGGAGGATTGGCGCATGTCATGATCCCAAGAAACACTACTATCCCAGCCAAAAAAGAGAATGTATTTACTACTGCTGCTGACAATCAAACCGCAGTTACCGTACACGTCACCCAAGGAGAAAGGCAATTTGCAAGAGACAACAAAGATCTCTGAATGTTCAATCTCGAAGGAATCCCTATGATGAGAAGAGGACAACCTCAGATCGAAGTGACCTTTGATATCGATGCAAATGGAATCTTGAACGTTACTGCAAAAGAAAAATCTACTGGAAAAGAAATCAGTCATAAGATAGAATGATCTACTAATATCTCTGATGAAGATATCACCAAGGCAAAAGCCGAGGCAGAAAAATTTGCCGAAGAAGATCGCAAGAGAAGAGAAGTCGTGGAATCCAAAAATAGACTTGAAGCGCTCATTTATCAGATGGAACAAATGCTTTCTGAAAAGAAAGACCAGATTCCTGATGAAGACAAAGAAAAAGTGAACAAGCTTATGGTAGATGGTAAAGCAGTAGCTAGCAAAGAATGAGCTACCAAAGAAGAAATCGATACAGAGATAGAAAGAATCCAAAAAGAATTCGCTGAACTCTACAACAAATATCAAGCTGCTCCATCTCAACCAGCTCCAGACGCTGACAAAGAAATCGGAGGTAATGGAACTGTTGAGTGAGAGGTTATTGATGCTGACGCTAAGTAGTCATTTCGAATCCCTCAATATTTCGGGACAGGCTATAGTGAGAAATCCTAATAATATCTAGGATTTCTCCTCATTACATTCGTAGAAAAAAAACCACCCCATTATTCCAACATCATCCTCAACTTTTGTGTATACATCATTCCCTTGAAAAAGGGAATCCACCTCGCTCTTTAGCAAACTAGATTCCCGATCAGGTCGGGAATGACGTGATTGAGTAGGGGAATGACGTACAAGAGTAAATAGGGTGGTTTTTTCTTTTTGACAAAACAAATCAAAAAACTATTACTAATCATATTTTATTTTTTTTAAAACAGCAAACCCTCCCGAACTCCCTTAACAGGCCGGCCAAAGGAATATTTTTATAAAATATTTTCCATATAGTCCCCCTGTCAAGGCGAACGAAGTGAAGTCCTCGGAAGCCGGGAGGGAATGAGGGGGTTTGCAAAAAAATAAATTAAAATAAGTTTTTAAAAAATCATTTCACTTCTATGGACTTCCAGATAGCAAATTTCATAAATCATTTCTGACAATGATCACGAATAGATATTTTTTCACAAGCTATTTCTCGAAACCGAACGATGATTATTCTTCGAGCGGTAATAATTTCTCTTGCTTTATTTTTCAAAAAAAAATATCGAAAATTCATACTGCTGAGCTTTGTTTTCGCAGTAGGACTATTTTACTTTGTCGCTGAAGTTGGAGGAAAAAGTATTCTTGTGTATCAAATAGGAATCAGACCAAGACCGTATGTAGCCCATGCAGAGATCATCACGTCGATAGGAAAAAAATATTCAGATTCATCTTTTCCGTCTAGTCATGTAACATTGACCGTAGCTTTGATTACGGTGCTTATACTACTATTCCCCGCAATCCGACCGTACGCAATCCTCTATGCACTACTGATGGCATGGAGCAGAATACATAATGGTATGCACTATCCAAGCGATGTTCTCGTAGGAGCGATGTTGGGAATTTGATGTGGACGGAGTGCTATTCAGTTAAGCAAAAAAATAGTAAAATAAAAAAAAGAACTTCTCAAAATAGAAGTCCTTTTTGTAATTTTTTTTATTCTGATCTAACCGGAACTGTTTTTCCTGGTTTGAGACGAATGTTTACAAAGGCCTTTATAACCTCTATATCATGATTAACGTCATGTACAGCCTGCTGCCAATGTTCTGACAGTTCACTATTTTCAAGTCTTTCCAGGAAACGTTTCATACCCAAATAATCATGTTCAGCACAGCAAAACCCTTCTGGGGTTTTTTTGAATCGTGCGATTATTCTTTTCATTGGGGTAGATTTCATTGGGGTGGATTGTTTGTTTGTCATAAGTATATATTTTATTAGTTACTATTTATGTTTCTAACAAATACTTTTAAGGTTTTTATACAAAAAGTCAAGTGTATTTGAGGTGGTAATTTCATAGGAAATACATAAGCTAAATCCACTAATTAGCTATAGTCCATATCAAGACATACCATCATTTTTCACTATTCACTTTTCACTTTTCACTAAAATTATAATGAATTTCGTCATCACTTGCGCAGGAGGATTAGAATCGATTCTCAAAAAAGAAATAGAAATCGCTGGATATACCGTGATTGGTTCGTGACCAACAATGGTACGTTTCAAGGGGGATTTTTCTGCGATTGCCAAAATGAATCTTCGATCTAGAGTCTGAAATAAATTATTTTTGGAATTGGGACAACATATAACTTCTGATTTCAATCAACTTTTTGACTTGGTTTCTACAATCGACTGGAAGATGTACGTCAAGGGAAACCCAATCAACGTCAGCGCTATCACCAAACAATCTCTGTTGAGTAGCACACCAACAATCCAATCTATCGTCAAAAAATCAATAGTAAAAAATATTCTCAATGGTAAAGAATGACAACTTCCCGAAGAGCATGACAAGCAAGCGATAGAAGTTCTTGTCTATATAGAACGCGATATGTGTTCGATTTTGCTCAACACTACGGGTGAGTCACTTCACAAAAGAGGCTACAAAAAAGCCACAGGAGAAGCACCAATCAACGAAGCATTAGCCGCATGATTATTGCTTTTATCATGACGAAAATTTAGCGAACCGCTCTACGATTTTTTCTGCGGAAGCGGGACTATTGCCATAGAAGCAGCTTTGTTAGCCAAAAATATCGCTCCCGGGAGCCTGCGCAATTTTGCATTTCAGCAATTCGCACGATACGACCAATCACTCTTCGACAAAGAATTAGCCACTGCAAAAGCCAAGATAATGACCAACAAACAGCATACCATCATCGCATCAGATATCGATCCCACCATGATTAGTATCGCACAAGAAAACGCTAAACACGCTGGCGTATTAGACTACATTCGTTTTGAAACTAAAGACATAAACGAATATCTATGACTTTCGACTTGATGAACTTTCGATTTTCTGACTTGATGTCTGGTTTCTAATCCACCATACGGACTTAGAATGAATACCTATGATCTAAAAAAAATATATCACACCATCACAGAGTTGTTCACCAACCACCCAAAATTACACTGATGAATTATTACTTCTTACGAAAACTTTCATCCAGAAGATGATGGAGGAACCCGAAAAAAATCTATCTTTATGAACGGTGGTGAGAGGTGTTGGTTTTACAAGAAAACCTTATTGAAATAATTACACGTCATTCCCGCTTCTCGTCTCTCACGTCATTCCCGCTTCTCGTCTCTCACGTCATTCCCGCTTCTCGTCTCTCACGTCATTCCCGCTTCTCGTCTCTCACGT
>CAYXTU010000066.1:0-5945 GCA_964468245.1 uncultured Candidatus Peribacteria bacterium
ATTCTCTATATTCTGTTTACAATCCCATCTTAAAGACTCTTTAAATTCTACAGTATTATTCTCTCATCATGCTATTATATCAATTAAATTAGGTTCTTTATCGAAAAATTCTTTCAGGGTTTTTTCTATATTAGTAACGATTCATTGATCAAATAATCTCATGTCTAGACGAAATATATCATTTGGATATTTTTCTTCAATTATTTTAATTTCATTATCTAATTCTTCTCCGTATTTATTATCATCTGTTTCTTCCAATCATCTCCAGTCATCACCTTCATCTACGTGTATCGTCCCCTTATCAAAATCGACCTGACTGATTTGAAATTGTTTACCATCATTATAGTCGGTATTAGAAAAGAATATTTGTCAAACGCCAGTATCATATCAATTATATTCTATATCTTCTTGCGGGATACCTGCTTTTATAAGGTTATTCATCCAAGATTCTCATTTTTCATGAGACTCATATATTGCAGCAGATTTCCTTCTAAACCTTTTTTTCTTAAAATCCCACACAATAAAATCTTTTCGTACCAATCATTGATATTTAGGTCAGCCGATCCAATCTTCTGCTAATCCTACGCACACATTTTTGTGGTTCTTTTTCAATGTCCAGTAAAGTTCTACTAGATTAATTTCTTCAGCATAGATGTTTTTCATTTTTAATTACTAATAAGATAAAACATGTATTTAAGAAGATTTTTATTTCCATTTTTTCAAAACAGCAAACAACAACCGAAATGGAAGAAATACAATTATGAAGACAAGTTTAAGAAATTTTCACATATAAATATTAAAGACAAACAAATTATTGATTTTTATTGCATATTCAAAAAATCAAAATATCATGGTGTGGGTATGTAAATTGGCTTCCCTGTTTTCTTACTTATTTTTTTAGACAAAGAGAATAAAAATCAATAAACAACTTTATAATACATTTCGATAAGAACATTATCTTCTTCACCAGTAGGCGTGAGGAGCTCAAACATTTCTCCAAAATATTGCCACGTAATACTAGCGACTGTAATTTTTGACAGGATATTCTCAATCCTTTCAGCTTTTTGTTTATCAAATCTATTAAGCTTAGCTCTATATTCAGGATGTTTAAGTAATTCCATTGATTCTTTAAAAAGGTCAGGAACTTCATATTCTTTATTTGCGATTATTATAAGAGCAAATGATGTAACATTTATTTTTTTATTCTGAACTAGTGTATCAAATAGATTACAATATTTTACAATTTGTTCTATATGTCAGGTAATCTTGGATTTTACAAATTCAGCATCAATTTTAAGTTCCACACCAACTACCATTTTTGCATCGTGGCTATATAATAATCAATCTATCTGCATTATACCTGCTGTCTTCGTGGAGAATTCAAAATCATTACAATTACCAAAATAATTCCGTTTACATGCTGGGAGCTCTTTTATTTGCCCAATAGTCACATTCAAAATGGCAGTTATGATGTCAGAAGGGAGTAAACTCATAAATGTATCAAATTCTTTATTAAGATAATCTTCAGAAAAATATCTCATTTTTCTTTGGATTTCTATCGCATCAAGTAACCCTTTTGGATTATCTTCCCTAGCATAAAGTGTAGGTATTTCTTCATATATCTGTTCAAGTGTTTTCCCATTTTTTTGTCATTCAATTCAGAGTTGCATAGCATTTTTGATAAGAGTAGTTTTGGGTAGTCAGAGTATGTTATCTGTTTCCCAAGCTAACCACTTAGCAAATCAAGCTATTCACATAGTTCGTGGTCGAAATCTTTTGAGATGATCAATATACTCAAGCGGAAACTCATGGTCAAAAGACTGTTTAGAAAAGGTTGCATTTTTCTGTTTTATATTATGTATTGCCATATATAAATTATATAATAATAATAAAAATATTTATGACTATAAAATATCATTTAACGTTCTATGAAACCACGAAAAGTAGATTTTAGTTAAGTACTGACTTTATCATGATAGAATTGTTTACTATCGGATGTTTGACGTTTTGGAGAATTTTTTTGCTATCACTACTTTCTTTGACTCCCTTTATTGTTCTCAATGAAAGCTTTCCATCATCATTCATTATTCATCATTCATTATTCATCTTAGTCTTTGGGAGTTGTCCGAGGAATCCTATGATATCGTTGAGCTGAGATCAGAATTTTTTTTCTTCCTGTGGAGAAAGTGCTATGCACGAAAGTTTTTGTAAGTGTTTGATTTGTTGAGCGAAATCAGTCATGAAGGAGTCTGTAAGGTCTGTAAAGTCGAAGGTCTGTAAAGTCTTGTGTTTTTTTATGGAGTTACTTTGAGGGTGATAGTACCGTCGATTGTTGGCTGATCGACGTAGTCTATAGCAGCTCTAATGAGGTAAGTACCTGGGGTTGTATAGACGTGTGTTGTAGATCCACATTCTTGTCTTGTTTTGCAAGTGAGGGTTTTTGTGTCTGCAAAATCTCGACGAATGGCTGAAGGAAGTCAGTTGAACTCTATAGAAAAACTTACTCTATCACCAACACTTGCGACCTGGGCGGGATGAGAATCTATAGAGATATTGAGGGTTTGATTTGCTCTTTTGACGATAATATCGTTTTCGGGAGAGACCGTTATTTCGCGACCTTTTTTGGTTTTGATGGTGACAACGGGATGATATCTTCCGTTGTTTTTGGTTGCATCGTATCTGTAGGTATGCGTGATGATAGCTTCAGAAAAATCTTTTTTGATAGAACCACTACCATCTCCAAAATCTCGAGTAAATGCTACAATTTCATCACTTGCATCATTGATAACGGTGGTGGATGCGTCGAATTTTACGGTGAAAGGGTCGGTACCAACAGTATCTGGAGTGACAATAAGTTTTCCTACAATATCCGCTCTGTTTACACGGATAGGAATTTTAATTTCTGTTTTTGCTCCACTTGGCGTATCTTGGACTACAAGAACAGCCTCATGATCTTTGCTATTGTCGATAGTAAATTCAAATACATTGGGATCTGTAGCGATGATTTGTTTACCATCGAGCAAGAGTTTCCTTTGTGCAGTAGCAATATTTGGGACTACTTGATTGAGCTGTATTTTGATAATGGTAGGTATTTCGGTGAGAACAAGTTCACCAGAAGACAAGGAAACAACTGATCAATTAGCTACTTTTTGAAACTGCGGTGACTGTGGTGACTTGAAATACGTATCGTAATTTATTTGGAAATCACTGATACCTACTTGAATATCATCACTCTCGCATTGTCACTGTTTGTCGTCTTCTGTAAGAAATGTATTTTGTACCGCATACAATCCTGCTCATGGAAACTGGTAGGTAAAGCTACCGTTTTTGTTTCTAATAGTGTCTACGACTTTGTTTTTGTTGTTTCTATCTATGATATCAAATTGATAATCGCTGATAGTGACTGCCTTGTCCAAGAAATTTGCGGTGACGGTATAATTTTTTCCATCACTTTTGGTAAGAAGAATTTCACAGACAGGAACATCGGATTGTTCTACTCTCACGGGGAATGTATAGATATAATCGTTGAGATTTGGAAATCTAACATACACATTGTAGAGTTTTGCTTGGTTGTATACGAAGGTGGTAGCTACAATATTTTGTTTGTCTTGTGTCCCATCTCCATCAAAATCTCGAATAATTTTGTAATCGGTAAGTGCCAAATCTCTAAATACTGCACTAGCATCAAACATAGCTTTGCTTGGTATCTTGCCTAGAGACATCTCTGTCTTTGCATCGTTGAAAAGTAATTCTCCGTTGGTTGGCGTGATCGTGATTTCTGAGTCGAATATGAGTGTTCATCCAGAAAATGTTTTTTGAAGTTTTTCTGAGGTCGGAATATTGATATAACTTGTTTCTATATTGAGTGGATATTCTCATTTTTTGAAATACATACATGACCCATCAAACTGTAAGGTAGTGAGATTGAGCGTGAGCTTTTGTCCGTTTCCACAGTCGAGAAGCACCTCAGTAAACGTCACCTGTCCTAGTGTAGGAACTATTTGCGAATTGAAATAATTGTTGTTGAGGGTATAAAACATCGTAGCTGGAGCGATAAGTTTGAGGTTTTCATCTCCACGAATATACGTTGCTTTGTCTTTGAACTGAATATATGGCATAATAAGTTTGTCGCTATCAAGTACATTTTCTACAGAAAAATTTTTGACCATGGTAATTACTTTTGATCACAAAATGATAGCAAGCAAAAATACAACAAATCACAAAATAGAACCTACAATATATCACAATTTAGATTTGTTTTTGACGGTAATCGTTCTATAAAGATTGACGATAAGTAGCCCCATACCTAGGAATGTGAGCATTCCAAAAAAGATAACAGAAAATGTTTGGAGCAATGTTTTGGTCGTCGTTGGGTCTAGTCCTACGCTAGAAAGCTGAGTAGGATTGTTTATGAGATTGTAAAACACTAGTGCCAATCATCCAATCACAAACATGAAAATCAATGCGCATCAAATAATCACCCCTTTCATAGAAATCTTGGATGTGGGTTTGGTAATATTTGCCGTTTGCTGAGGACGAACGGGAATTTGTTGTTGTGGTGGCACACTCGGTATCGGTTGTTGAACCGGTTGTACAGGCTGAACTGGTGGCGTAAGTTGATCGACCATAACAAATTAATGAATAATTAAAAATGAACAATGAATAATTTTGGTATTTTTTTACTACATTACAAATTGCGAATGTATTGTAAACAAGACAAAAAA
The DNA here is from genome assembly GCA_964468245.1 of uncultured Candidatus Peribacteria bacterium. Lineage (GTDB taxonomy): Bacteria > Patescibacteriota > Gracilibacteria > Absconditabacterales > Absconditicoccaceae > CAJBLF01. The sequence continues at coordinate 4,725 of CAYXTU010000066.1, forward strand.
ATATTGTACGCAACTATATGTAGTGTTTTTTTCATTTTTTTCAATCCAAAACACAGGTTTTGCCTATAACGTACTATACAATATTTTTTGTATATGGCAATCTGAAATTGTCGCCTATATATAGATATTTGACTTTTTTTGTCATCAGGAGTATACTTGAAGATAAGTACTTTATGTTATTACCAGCATAGTTATGAAAAACCAACACAAACACGTTTTGGCTAGGCTTCTTGTCTGAGCTTTTCTCCTCCTATGATTTGGTCTCTGGACTAGTCATTTTGTGGTAGATGCAGCCAACTGGACTGTCTGAAGTATTACCCGAAATAATACTAATTTTCTCTCGGGAGCTTTTTGGGATAATAGTCCTACGTCTGGAGACATCATAAAAGCCCTCTATGGAAGTGGTGGTGAAGGAACAGCATACACCCAAAATTGGAGTGGGTATACTTCTGGAAGTTGTCTTAGTGGTGGAATGAATGTGGTATATATTCCCGAATGAACATCAACACTACCATTATTTTTGGCAAACAATACTGTATATATACTTACTGGTATTAGATACATTACTACATGAGAAATACAACTCTGAAACTGTACTGCATTAGTAAGTACAACGTGATCTATAATACAAAGCACATGATATTTAACATGATTGTTGAACAGCATTTCTAAAAATTTTGTAATATTGAATAATATACAGATTAATAGTGAAGATGATGGCGATTGATCAACACACACAGGAAATGCAAATGGAATATATATTCAAGACTCAAACAATATAACTATACAAGCAGCTAAATTTTATAAACATTGAAATACTATAGCACTAGCAGGTGGTATTCACCTTAAAAATACAAATTATACGCATATTGTAAACAGTGAGGTATATGATGGACTTAAATATTGAATAGTATTGGAAAATTCAAATTACAATATAATTGAATATTCTTCGTTTTTTGGAAATCATGAGCCTTGAATATATTTTTATACATCAAGCTATAATGTAATTAACAATACTAAATCTTTTAACAATCAAAATGTAGCAGGTATATTATTAAATTGATCAAATCTAAATACTATCAATAATTCTTCGTTCTTTAATAATCAAAATGGATTGCATATACAAAGTAGCTCAGGAATAGTATTAAACAATATTGAATCATCCAACAATACTGATTATTGAATATACTTTCAAAACTCAATTGGTTGAACACTAAATAA
>CAYXTU010000067.1:0-5883 GCA_964468245.1 uncultured Candidatus Peribacteria bacterium
ACTGCTTACATAATTGGCTCCAAGGAGATTCGAACCCCTGACCTCGTCCTTATGACCCCGAAGCGTCGGGGTAACCTGCTGAGCTACAATATTACTGCTTACATAATTGGCTCCAAGGAGATTCGAACCCCTGACCTCGTCCTTATGAGAGACGCGCTCTAACCAACTGAGCTACAGAGCCATTTGATCTACTGAGTTTATAGAATAATAACATAACTAATCTTTCCATTGTTCTGACATGAATTTTTCTATAACTACTCTGCTTTTTTGTTTTTTCAAGAACATTTCAACTTTTCTCGCCTCTATTTTTGTCAAATACTCTCTTTTAAACAGAATGTTTTCTACAGGAATTCTTTTGGTAGTAGATGTGTGTCATGTTTTATAATCAACAAATCTTCTTTCCATGTCATTTGTACTACCTACATAATATTGTCCATTTACTAATTGTAAAATATAAACAAATCGTTTCATATTATATATTACAACTAAAGCTGTATCTGTCCTTATACATTCGGTGAGGGCGGGATTCGAACCCGCGAGACGATTTCTCGTCTGACTCGTTAGCAGTGAGCTGACTTCGACCACTCATCCACCTCACCATCAGTATTTTCAATACAAAAAAAAATTGTGTGGTGACTGTATACACAATTACTATTGAATTTCAAGAACAAAAGCATACATTTCTCTGCGTATAGAAGCAAATTTTACTCATTAGAACAAAAAAATGGCAGACGAAGTAGGAGGCAGTGGTTTAGACGACATAAATAGCTGATGACAAGTCAGAGAAAATAGCAATCAAGTCACGGAAGAAGCTGTGAGAAGAGTCCAAGACAACCAAAAAAAAGCCCAACAAGTAGGACAAGACATCAAAGATGACAAAGCAACCAACAGCAAGTTTGCATCATTTCTTACATTTTTGCTCAGAGACATAAAAAGCGATACACTCATAAAACAACTCTATCACACATTTTTCAAAACAAGAAACGAAGAAACGGATCTTGTTCATCTAAGAAAAAGTATGAATACCATCGTGGTTGTGGGAATGTTCGTGCCCTTTTATCAGGAAGAAATCAAAGCACTCAACCTGGAATCCACCTATCAGGATATCTTTTCTTTTGATAATGAAATAAACCTCACCAAATACATCACCTACATAAAAAACTTACTACCCAAATATCACGACAATATTTCCATAGAAAAAAATGAATTTAGCAAGCTACTTACGCACATATCAGAATACTACCACCTTACAGAAAAACTCTCCAACGAAAAAGCCAATGAACTAGAAAATACGATACAAAAAGAGCTTTTTCTAGGCAAATAACACCAAAAAAAGATATTAAGCAAATTTTAGGGTTTTTGTCAACTCTATTTTTTTATTTAGTACAAGTTTTTTGGTATTTAGTTAGATTGTGATTATACTTAATTATACAAAGTTTTATATATATCCATCACAATGGGAGGAATAGAAAAGACATTAAAGATTGAAAAAGCGATAGATTGAGAGCAATACAACAACAAAACAATCTACACATTCGACGATTTCAAAACAGAATTATGATACAATCACGTTGTTGATATTTTTGATGAAACCACAATCAAACAAGACAAATGAAAATACATATTTTCTATCAATGGAGAAAATAAATTTGCTATAGATGGACAGATAAACCTTATCCAACGAGTTCAAAAATTTTATATAGAAAAATCAAAAAACGACACAGCAAAATTCAAAAAGGAAGTGCTTATTAAAAAAAACGGAGATAGTCTTGAATATATAACTGCAGAAACAACTGAAGAACTAAACAATTTACGCAAGGGAATAGAAAAAAACATCAGCATAATAGAAAAATCAACTGACATGAACAATATAAAATACCACATACAAAGAAACATTCTCTCATTAGAAGATGAAATAAAGATCGCAAAAAAAAATCAAGAATTGTGAAGTGGATATGATAAAAAAGATAAAGGATATCGAAAGATTTATCAATCTCAACTTCAAGAACGCTTAGACACACTCTACAAAATGAGAAAACAAATATACGATATGGAACAAAACAAAAACAAAAAATATACTATAAAACGAAAAAACAAAGATGGAATAAATGTAATAGAAGAAGTAAAAATGAACGATATAAATGATTTCAAAGAGGACGAAACACTCAAACAATTTCGTGAACGATTATTTATATTAGAAAATGATCAACCAAACTTCAACAAAACAAAAACAGAAATAATTATAGAAGAAGGAGATAACACACCATATTACGAAATAATTATCAATGATACCAAAAGGGCAAGACAAATGGCAATAGCACTCAAAAAAATAAATAAAAACTATGCAAGACTAGACAAACTATGAATTGTTTGAGCCAAAAGAGATGCAATTTTACAAGATCTTAAAAATCTAAACACATATCTAGAAAATTATCTAAGAAATCCAGCACTTCCTATAGAACCATTTATTCCTACATCATGAGAAGCATTTAACGAATTCTGCGCGATAGACCCAGACCTAAAAAACCTTGCTAAACTCAACAAAAAAGCGAGAAAACCAAGCAATGGAGAAGTAAATCCTCCATATCCTGTAGGCGCACCAAACGCAACAGAAATCACGCAAGGAGGAAATGGACAAGAAAATGGTATAGGAAATACAAGAAATAGAAAAGAATATATACCAAGCTCTTATGGAGACGCAAAAGAAGCATTTGAAAAAGGTGGAATCAACGGTGTAGTAAAACATTTAGTTGACCAAACCAACATGAAACCAGAACAAAAACAATTTTGGTGAGGTGTAGGTAATCTCGCAGTAATATGAGGAATGGTATTTGTGGGATGGAAGATGATTTCAAGCGCATTCAAATTAATGACAAAAAATGGGAGATCAGAAGCTAATTTATGAAAAAACCTCGCACGATTGGGTATTCCTACAGCACTTATTTTTTCAGCACAAGCACGAAGTGGTGATGGTCCAATGAAAATATTTTCTGGTGGAGAAATTACAAAAATAATAGCGGGAATTTTTGGTGGAGGAAATTCACTACAAAATAAAAATTTAACTACACAAGACAAAGAAACACAAACAAAATATGCTGAATGATTTCCATGAGCAACAGCACTCTTCAACGGATTAAACTACGGAGAAATGAAATGATTTTTGATCCAAGACAACAAAAAAATGAAAGTAGACCCAAACAAATATGATGCACTCATCAATATGTTCAAATATGGACCAAAGAAAAACGAAGCAGCCGTAGCGTTCTTAGAATCTATTGGTAAAGATGACAAAAAAGGAGTGATTAACCTTGCATTGACAGGTATGGGAGTAACTCGAGAAGCTCTAGAAAACAACCCTACCAAAAAATTTAATGAAACAGCAAGTGAAGCAATCGCAAGACTCGCTATAGTAAGTAATTTTATGGACACAAAGGGATACAACAAAATCAATTCAGAAACTCAATATCTAGTAGACAAATATATCAAAGAATGAACAGACCCTAAAGAACTAGAAGACCTAGAAAGAAGAGGTGATGTTTTCTACAAAGAAACAAACATCCAAGATCAAACAGGGTTAGCAACAAAAATCAAAGAAATAGCAAAAAATAACCCAGAAAAAGAAGAACAACTTCTTCTCGCTATCAATACGTTCTGGAATACTATGCCAAATGCACCTAGAAAAATAGATATCATAGGAAAGGGACCAACAGTACAATTTAAAACATACGACCAATCCTCTACTATCAATCTCGACAACAAAGAACTTGTAGGATTTACCCCATCAAGATTCGATAGTTATTATGAGACATTCAAAGTAGCAAATCTTACCAATCGCATCAAATTCTTATGCAAAGATAAAGTGGCCAATACCCCTACACCATTCCATATTTCTACCCCAGGAGGTGATATAGAATTTGCCAATACAAGCTTACTCAAAAGCGATACAGAAATCGTATCAGCAGGACGAGGTGGTTCACTCAATAAAATATCTCCAATACTTGAATGAGAGGTAAATAAACAAGCATACTGTGATTATCTCAATAGTTTAAAGTTTTGGAAAACAACACCTACCTCAACTAACTAAATTTCTATTGAATACCGACGAAGGACTACTATATAGACAATAGTAGTTCTTTTTTTATGTGTATATACGTCATGCAAATCAAAAACACAATAAAAATATCAGAAAAACATATACTTATCATCGGCAATCGATCCTACAAAAACCTAGGAGACGAACTGATTTTATTGTGAACGATAAAACTATTATTGAAGCAAAAAAAACAGATAACTATCGCCGCATATGATACCAAACGACTAAAAAAGTTTTTTCATCAATTCATAGATACCGACAATATAACCTTCGTCACAGAAATCCCAAAATGATTTCGCACCCGGGTGAAATACATTCGCGAAGGCAAACGAAAGGAGCGAAAACTCCGAAAACAAGCTGACGCCGTCATTATTGGTGGATGAGAAATCATTACACCAGAAAACAAACATTCTTATCGATATCGATTAGCTTCACTATTGCCGATACTCAAAAAACCACGCTACCTCATGGGATGAATACAATTACCAAAAAACTATTTCAACAGATTTCTCTTCAACATACTCCTCAAAAACACAAAGCACATCTTCGCAAGAGATACACAGACCATTCATGAACTCAAAACATATGGATTCGACAACGTAGACTTTTTTATGGATACAAGCTATTTCGCTTACAAACGAGATTCATTTCATCGTTTCAACGTTTCAACGTTTCAACGTTCAGAAAAATATATAGTCATCAATCTCAACAAAAACGCAGAAAAATTCCTTCCAGAAATCATCCAAGACGTGAAAAAATACTACAAACAATGATACAAGATCATATTTATCCCCATAGCCAAAGGATCGGGAACACAATACAACGACTATCAATATGCCCGCAAAATACAACGCCGAGCAGACATCAAAGATCAGCGATTTAGTATTTTGGATCGAGAGCAAGATTTTAAACACTTCACAAAAATACTCGCCTGAGCAAGTATCGTCATAAGCACTAGATTACATCTCTTTCTGATAGCTAGTTTTCTATGAGTAGAAACCAAAGTCTATCCCTACCAAAAGAAGATTTTGAAAATGCAACAAACACTAAATAGCCTTAAGTTATAAACACAAAGCTTAAAGCCGTAATATAACTGAAATACAGCTTTATGCTTCAAACTTTAAGCTTTATGCTTTAATGTGCAAAAGTTCCTCTAACAATTGCTTTAATAAGTTTTCATTTTTCTCATCACGGAGCAAACCTAAGTACTTTGATGATAAGCCAACCTGGCTGTCCTCGAAATCAAAATAAATAAAACTGAATTTTTTGGACAAACGTTCCATATTTTTTGACGAAAATAACTCTATGTTTTGCCTTTCTATATGCCGCATATTCATTACCTACTCGCGCCTGTTCAAGAATTGTCTTATCTCTTTCCATATGATAGATTTTAAGATCACGCAAAACAATAATCGGATATCCCTTATGATAAATATTGTAGGTAAAATCCAAGTCTTCATAGACAAAATCCAACTGTTCATCAAACAAATTTTCTTTGAAAATATATGCAGGAGCAAGCAGTGAATTTCATGAATACATCTGGATATAGTCTCGTGATTTATGTCACAACATGTGAGGAATCGGTCTTGAAAGCCAATAATTGAAATGAGAAAATCACTGACTCTGAATATGTCCAGTTTTTCTATACATCAACGTAGGCGTAAGAACAAAGTCTTTGCCTAATTTTTCACGATAGTCATCTCGCAACGCCAAAGAATTTTCCAAATAATCATCTTCAAATCGTTCGTCATCATCCATCAGCTGGATATGTTCTCCCTTCGCCGCTTTGA
>CAYXTU010000068.1:0-5851 GCA_964468245.1 uncultured Candidatus Peribacteria bacterium
AGAATATTTTCTCATATCGACTTTGTCACTTCCAGCTCATTTCATAATATGCTGAAAAACACCAAATCGCTTCCCGACTATCGGTTTCGTAAGTTTGATGGTGAACCTTTTTTGCATGAAGAAATCGATAATATTTGAAAGAAAATATTTTTTTTGTATCCTCTTTATTTCAAAGAGGGAGGTATCCGTATTTACGGATGGGAGATTTTACTTATAATGTCTAACAAAATCCTCCACCCTAAAGGGTACCCCCTCCTTTAAGTAAAGGAGGAATATCTTTTAGTTATTTTAGATTCCTAAATTTTTCATTACTTCTTCTTTGTCACTCCACTTCCTTTTTCCAAAATTCGTCAATTGTACGGTCTCGTGACCTTTTCCAGCGAGCATCACGACGTCACCTGGTTGAGCTATTTCACAAGCAAATTTGATAGCGAGCGTTCTTTCTGGGATGATGAAAAGATTTTTTCCGAGGAGTTTATTTTTTACATTCATTGTCAATTGTTCGAGAATTTCGAGTCTGTTTTCGGTATCAGGATCATCGTCGGTTACAATCAGAATATCGCTGTATTGGTCTGCTATTTCTCACATGATTGGTCTCTTGGTTTTGTCTCTACATCCGGGTGCTCAGAAGAGGGTAATAAGTCTTCCCGTTCATTTTATTTTGTTCAAATAATCCAAAGTTTTTTCCAAGGCGTCTGGTGTGTGAGCAAAATCTACAAAATAGTGGACTCCGTTTTTTTCGATCTGTTCCATCCTTCACGTAACCGTAGAAAACGCTTCGATAGACTGGAGTACCTGTTCTATATTTACCCCAATTTGTAAGACGACACTGAGCGCAGCGAGGATATTGTAGACATTAAATTCGCCGACTAGCTTGGTTTTTACTTCATACGATTTGCCAAGATAAGTAAATGAAAACGTAGTTCATTCCGTACTTATCTGAATATTGTCTGCTTTCAAACTCGATGACGCGATGATACTATAACTCAATTTTTTGTCAAACGGCATATCTTCAAATCGCTGTCTTCCTACCTTATCATCCGCGGGAAAAGCAGCATATTTATTCTGTTTTTTATTTTCCAAAACATATCTAAAGAGTTTTTCTTTGGCTTTGGTATAGCGTTCCATCGTTCCGTGAAAATCCAAATGATCATGAGTAATATTCGTCAAAACCGCAAAATCAAACTCCACTCATTCAAATCTATACTGATTCAATCCATGAGAAGACGCTTCGAGAACTGCTATCTTGCATCACGAATCTTTTGCTGTCGCGAGGACAGATTGCAAATCAAAAACGTCGAGCGATGTCATTTTTTTTTCATTTTTCAGATCTTGATTTCCGATTTTTATATTCGCTGTGCTGACCATTACAGACTTGGCGATATGATCATTCAATATTCTATGAATCAATTCAACAGTCGTCGTTTTCCCATTTGTCCCTGTCACTCCGATGACGAAAAAATTCTTGGATGGCGAACCATACATCGCATTTGCCAACTGTCCCATCAGTCTTTTCCACAACTGATAAATGACGCTATCTTTCAAAAGAAAATAGATCTTTTCATAGAAGGTAATTTTTTTGATGAGTGACTTGAGCATAAATAAATAATGTTAAATGCTAAATGTTAAATGTTAAATGAAAGACTTGTCTACGCATAAACTATCGTAAATTACAATAGTTCATATATACAAAATCATTAATTATTCATTATTAATTATTCATTTTTCATTGTTTTTCAGTAACCATCCTCCAACAATCGCAGCCGTTTCCATTCTCAAAACCGTCGTTCACAAATCTACAATTTGTGGTGTATTCGCTTCAAATTCTTTATAGTCACGAGCAGTGAGTCAGCCTTCAGGACCGACTATTCAAACGATATGTTTTGATCCAGTATATTTCAATGGGTGTGTGCTATTCTCTGTCTTATCGAAGATGACTATCTCTGCGTTTTCAATATATTCAGCAATGTTGCTGGTAAATATAAGCTCTGGAATGTTTCGTCATCGCGATTGCTCGACCGCTTCTTTGATTATTTTTTGCATTCTTTCTTCTTTTTTGCTGCTCCACGCTTTGATCACTGACCTTTCACTTGGCCAAAAGATTATTTTACTGATTCCGATTTCACTCAATTTTTGGATAATGAGTTCGGCTTTTTCCCATTTATTCGGCATTGCAACAATCATCCCTATTTGTCCTGGAGTCGATTCGTGAATCTGTTCAGAAAGAATTTTTCCTTGAATATCTTTGTCATTCCAATGTTCTATTTGTACTTCATATCTAGTTTTTGTTGCTTCATTATTACTGCTTTGTATCCAAATGACATCACCTATTTTTGCTCTCAACACCTTTCTCACTTGCGACAAAAGATCAGGATTGGAAATCGTTACGGTAGCTCATTGTTTCTGATAGTCGGTCACAAAAAGTTGCATAATATACGGGTAGAATGAATAAATATTTTTAGTAAGCAAGAGATATGATCTTATTAATTAGCTGTGTATATGATAGTCATGTATGCGTCATCAATAGAGGAAACATAGAAATATCAGTGAATCCAGGCAAGGTATTGATTTCATTGAGGTATATAGTTTTGTTTGCTATAAAAAAGTCAATTCTTGCAAATCAGCTACAATCACAGAGCTTATACACACGCATCGCCAAATCTTTTATTTTTTCTTGATCAATATCAGATATTACAGCGGGAATGCGAATAGTAGCTTCGTTATTTGTATATTTGTCTTCATAGTTGTAAAAATCTTTTGCCAAAACCAATTCACCTGGTTGAGAAACAATGAGATCGCTATTGCCTAGTATAGCAATTTCAATTTCCTGGGGAGAAATCAATCCTTCTTCAATCAATATTTTGCTGTCATGATTACTTGCCTGTTTGATAGCAAAATCAAGTTGCTCATAGGCAGTAATTTTACTTATACCAACGGATGATCATGAGTTAGCTGGTTTCACATAAAGTGGCAGGGCAAATGTTTTTTTTATTTCTTGTATACTATTTTTTACCATTTCATCATTCATACGTCACAAGTCTATAGGTACAAACTTTGTCTGAGGAATATCATGTCCACTGAGAAACAACTTAAAGAGCGACTTGTCCATACAGAGGGCAGAACTTAGGTGGTGACATCCGCAATAAGGTATATGTTGCATGGCAAAAATACTTTGAAGAACTCAGTCTTCACCATATTTGCCATGAGTAATGGGCAGTGCGATATCAAACGTATTTTTAAAATCTTCTATAGAGAGTTTGGTCTTTGTATCAAGCGTATCAATATCTTGTACTATAAAAAAAGTCCCGTTTTTTGCCCAGTAAATAAGCACAAGCTGGTATGATGTATGGTCAAAATATTTTACGATATTTTTTGCAGAATGTATAGAAACTTCTGCCTCGTTGCTCATACCACCAAAAAAAAGTCAAACTTTTTTCATATAGTCAAAATAGATGTTAAACAAGCAATTTTGTAACATTTTGACAGGATAATTCAATAGTACTTTGCTATAGAAGCTTAGATGTTTAGAAGCTTAGCGGGATAAAAACATAGAATACAACAACACATCATTCCCGATCGGAGTCGGGAATGACGTGACTGAGTAAGAAGTATAATTACATTTGAATTTCATACTATTTTCACTACATATACAACGATTTATCTCATACATACAATGTTATGGTAGAATACGCAATTACCGCGTTCAAAGACTACTTTGCTCAAGGGTTTCAGATGTCTCCCATTTTTATCGTTATTATCGTTGGGTGTATTATTCAGTTTACCAAGGTTATCATAGATATTATTAGATACAAACGTATTTACACCGGACATATATTCGCTTCTGGTGGTTTCCCGTCATTTCATAGCGGATTGGCTACAAGTGTGACGATGTTGGTTCGATTGCAGTATGGGTTTGGGAGTACTTTGTTTGCAGTGGCATTTGCTTTTAGCATATTATTCGCATATGATGCCATGAATCTCAGATACGAAACAGGACAACACGCACATTATATCAACGATCTGAGGGTAGAGCTCCAATCAATTCTTCAAAAAAAAGAAAAAGAAGTACTCAAAGAAAGAATCTGACATACACCTTTGGAAGTACTGTGATGAATTATATTCGGTTCGATTTTGACATATATATTTTATTATATCTACTTCATCAAATAATCGTATGATAAAATTTGTGGTATCCAAGCCAGTAAAAAAAATACAAAGACACTATACACCGATCGACAAAGACAACAAAAAACGTAGAGTCTGAGGTCGTTTTTTTTCTATAAAAATAATCTGGGCAATATTCATTATTTTCGCTCTTATTTACGGAGGATTCCTCTTGCTCAAAAACTCGATTTTCGATCATCAATATACTATCAAAAGAGTGCAATATGATTCGTGAGATATAGCTTGGTATGATGATCCATATCTCTACAAACAAATCAAAAATTGGATTTCTGGAGAAAATTATTACGTCGTCAATCGATACAAAAATAGGGTGCTGACCGATATTCAATCAAAATATCCTATGGTGACAGATATTACTATCGTGTATCGTTCATCCAATACCGTATTTGTCAAATTAACCTTTAGACCTATTGATCTTGTAATTAGAAATCAGGAGAAAACATTTGCGCTTATTGGTAGTACAATATTGTCTCTTACATCAGGCAACAAAATAGCCAATGGAGTAAATATTTTGGATCTCCCGGTATATTTGAGTGGTATGAATCAACTTTCGGGACTGTTTTACCGTCAACCAGCTACAGGACTTATCCAGCAAGTCGATATGATATATCAATGATTTTCTGGACTCCATCATATAGAATATTTGCCAGGAGGCGAAAGATCAATAGTATATCTTGAAGGGAAGAAATTCTACATAAACAATTCATCCGATATCCCAAATCAGATTAGAAATTATCAACTCCTCAAAAAATACTACAAAGATTTCAAATCACTCCAAGATGTCGATCTATGAAGTTTGGAAAAAGATAAAGTAATTGTAAGAAAATTTTAACTAATTGACAAAGGCTACGCGATAAAAGCTCGTCTAAGACTCGCGATAAAAGCTACGCGATAAAAGTCCTTCATCAATTTATCAGTTTATCATTTTATCATTTCATCAATTTATCAGTTTATCATCATTTCATCATTTTATCAGTTTATCATTTTATCATTTCATCAATTTATCAGTTTATCAGTTTATCATTTTATCAGTTTATCATCATTTTATCAGTTTATCATTCAGAATGAATAATGAAGAATTTATGAGAGAAGCAATTAAACTCTCGCTAGAGAATATGCAAAAAAACGCTGGCTGACCATTTGGCGCGGTTATCGTCAAAGACGGTAAAATCGTATGAAGAGGACGAAATCAGGTGACCTCAAGCAACGATCCGACCGCTCACGGTGAGGTAGTTGCCATCCGCGATGCCTGCAAAAATTTGTGAACATTCGATCTCAGTGGTTGTGAAATTTATACGTCATGCGAACCATGTCCGATGTGTTACGGAGCGATGTCACGAGCGAGAATAGGCAAAATGTATTACGGAAATACCAAAGATGATGCAGCAGCTATTGGATTTGACGACAGCGCATTTCGAGAAGACATCAAAAAAGATTTCACCCAAAGAAATATTCCTGTCCAACAAGTATTGCATGATGAAGCTTTAGAAGTATTCAAAGCATGGAAGAATAAAGAAGATAAGATAGAATACTAGTTTTTTTTTTCCTCACCCCAACCCTCTCCTTCAGAGAGGGAGCAGTAGCTATTCCCCTCTCAGAAGGAGAGGGGGGAGGGGGTGAGGAAAAAAAAAAAATAAAATAAATTTATCATTAAACATTTTATCCT
>CAYXTU010000069.1:0-5728 GCA_964468245.1 uncultured Candidatus Peribacteria bacterium
TACCATAATCTTTTATCCAAGAAATGTTTGTCCTGCAAATTTTTCTAATCATTTTTGCTAATACAACAGACCTCTTTCGTACAGTAATATTTTCTAATATTGTCGACATGAATACACAAGGAAATAAATATTTATATAACAGTTTTATACTAAACTGCGGCTTTAAGCTTCAAGCTTTTTGCTTTTTGCTTTTTGCTTTTTGCTTCTTATTCTTCAAAAAGTGCCTTTGCACCTTCAAACAGAGCAATAACTACCGGTGACGTGGTTTCCATAATATGGATTTGCTCCTTGAGATTGGTGACTGCTATTGTTTGTCCATATATGTCTACTTGTCAGACACCTGCGCTAATCAGCTTTTTGTTTTTTGCTAAAAGATCGAAATACTGTTTGAGTGATGTTGTGTAGTAAATATCTTTTCGGTCACTGAGTAAATACGATTTGATAAGACTTGCAAATCATTGATATAATTTTTTTTGGTTGACTGTCGTTGTTTCTGCTTTGCTTGCGGGTATACGCTTACAGACAAATGTGTTTTCTTTGTACCAAATACACATCTGGTTGCCCACTCTTTTGATACGTAAAGCATTTAAAATGGATATATCTTCCTGTGAAGTTTCCTGAAGTACTGTATTGTTTGCATAAATTTTCTGACCCTCCTTGGGATTTTGATAACAAAACTTGCTGAGCTCTTGCTGTTCATAAAAAAGTGAAACGCATGCGGTTTTATTTACCAAACCTAAACTTCCAGACAAAATATTTTCCTGACCAACATAGACGGTCCCCTTGATTTTCTTTTTGGTCTTTCCAATCTGCAGACTAAACCCCTGACTCAGATCAATCCCACTATTGACCCCCTTGATAAAGGGGGAGGTATCCGCCGATGCGGATGGGGGATTTGTTCCAACTACATCTTTTTCATTACCATCTATTACCAATCCAATTTCTTCTGTTGTATCTGATCATTTAGGGTTGGGGAGTACGTAGGTAATAGTGAATTGTAGTCCAGAAAGATCGATATTTGCTCCTGTCGTTTCGATATCACCAGTAAGATCAATACCAGAAAGTGAAACACCACATGTAGACTCGTTTCGTAATCCCACTTGCTGATCTTGTGCAGACTTTTGTGCCTGGCGAAACTGAGATTGATAGGAGTATGTTGTTTTGAAGGTATACTCTTTTGCGTAGCCATCCTCGATCATAGTCTGATTGATATTTTGGTCCTCTAAAAATACATACGCCAAAAGCCTGTCGTACATATCTCTCTGATCCTGAGAAGAATCGAACTTGAAGGTAATCCTTTTTTTGTCGATGAGAGATTTTAGGTAGTCTTTTGCTTGCGTACCAAAACATTCTAGATGTTTGTATCTTGTTTTGTTGCTCTCGGGCGCGTCAATTCCCAACATTCTAATACTTTGGGTCTTGCCCTCATATTTGATCCTGAATGTATCACCATCGATGACGGAGCTTACATAATATCCTGTATTTGTAAGTGCCTCTGCATCTTTTGATGATAATTTTTTGGGATTGTAGGTATAGGTATCGAATATATACTCACCATAGGTCAATGAAACAACAACATCTTGTCCAGAAGCTGTGCTGTTGGGAAAACCAAAGGTCTTGGTAAAGGTAGTAGGAATATTTAGGGGCAAGATTCGGGGAAGTGTTTTGTTGGTCCCATTTACTTTGAGGCGAAATACTTTGTTTAAATCCAAAGGAAGTGATGACCCCAATGTCGTAGTAGCAAGCAGGGTGATTTTTTCATTATTGGTATCTCCACCATCAGGATCATAATCAATATTGAGTATTTTGATAGTATAGCCCTCTCGTGGCGATGAAATATCGGCCGTAATTGGGTTATCTCACGATAATGTCCCCATTTGCCCGGTACTTTGACAGATTTGGACACCTGATGACACGGAACTGCTTGTCTGAGCATACTCAATTTTAGTGACGGTATGAACTGGAAAGTATTTGAGAAACTTTTGTTCAAAGCCTGGTGAAAAATCATCTACACCAGCAAATACCCTCGCACATTGTTGGGTTATTGAAGTAAAATATTTGGACTTACCTACCATATCCCCTGATGAATAGACAATGTCCATAACTCGTCTACTTTGTCAAGAACCAATGGTTATCAGTAGCCAATGTCAGGTACTTACCAGGGAAAAATCATCGCTTTGGAGTACGGGGAGTCATTCACCATTTCGAACACCTGAAGAGGATACTAGAAGTAATGAATTGTCTTCTAGGTACATGCCTGAGCTTCCTCAAGAAAACTCTATGCCCGTAAACAGCAGATCGCCAGATAGTGACAAATAGTTTATATCAATATCTTCGTGAACGGATAATTCGATATACGGAGGATATTTTTCGTTTCCTAGGAATATTTCGTTGATTTTTATCAGGTCTCTTTGGTCTACAGAGTCACAAGAAATGGGTAAGGGAAGATGTCCTGGAGCAAATGTCACATCAGCAACAATTGTCCCTGTAGGAAAATATATCCCTGGGGAAACAACATATCCACTCTGAGCGTTGACTACCCTATCTGAAACAACTGGAGTCACCATAGTACCAACCCTTTCAAACGAGGTTTTTTTGTCGTTGTATTTGTTGACTCGATATTGATCTACCACGAAAACATCCTCAATCTGACCAGAAAGAAGGAGCTGAATGTTTATGGCTGCGGTATCGGTGAGATTCAACGCTAGCCCCGTTTTGGCTATATATTGATATGCTGAAACCTGACTCATATTATCACCAAAGAGTTTTGATTCCCCTCAAAGAAGTGAAATAGTTGTCAGCGTAATGGAGGTAGATTTTGCTCCCACTAGAGTAATAGTTCCGTAAAAATCTCTATTTCCAATATTGGTGATTTCTATCCATTCATCTGTCCCATCGAAATATACCTCGGAAATAATTAGATGAAATTGGGTTGAAAGCTCAAAGCTTCAAGTTAAAAGCTCAAAGCCGTCTAATTCGTCTGATAACGGTAGGTTGTCAGACCCGGTTAATTCTAATCACGAAGCCACAACTCCCCCACTGTCTAGGTCTGTCAATATCTGTCCTATCTCTACGCTATCTTCTCCGGTAAAGATATTTTCCTCCTGAATTACTTCTCCGCTAAACTCTCCTATTGACGGAAATACTTCTCCCAAAATATCTTCTGCTCCGTTGGTCATCGAGCTTCAAAAGATTATGAGAACGCTTGCCGCCAATAGTAAAATTATCCGCCTTTTCATCCTGGCTATGTAGGTAAATAAAAGGTTCCACGTAGAACAGGCGAGAGTATAATAAACAAAAAAAAGAAAAAAACTGACAAAACCAGGACAAAATAATATATATTGATAAAAGCTCCCTCTGGTCGCGATAAAACGATAAAACGATAAAACAAAAAAACTGACCCCGACATTTCGGGGTAGACGCCACCAGGACAAAAAGTTTACACCCGGGTGCAACTCTTAATTGCTTCAGTCACCAAGCTACTTTAGCAACTATCGCACCCGGGTGTATACTAAAAAAAACCCGTGGACTAATGTAGTCACGGGAAATATTCGTATATTACCATATCGCACTATTCTTATTTCTTCTGTGTTCACGTCATTCCCGTCCCGCTTTGCGGGATAAACTCCAGCGGGAATCCATCTTGCTAAATAGCCAATTGGATTCCCTTTTTCAAGGGAATGACGTAATAGAGTCTAAAAAAACAACTACTTTCTATCAAGCAAACTTTTTCGAACTGCCACTTTTGCTTCAGCGATGATAGCTTTTTTGTCTTTTTGTAGAGGGATTTTTTTGAATCATCTAAAATGCTTGATAGCATTGGCGAGTTGTGATTCGAAATCGTCGTCTCTCTGGTTGATGAGAATATCATTGTGGACTCTGACGTATCGTTTGGCGTTGTCGTATTGATCGTGGGTCCGAGGAATGGGGACGATAATCTGCTTGATGTCATAAAGCTTTTGTTCTGCAAGTGCGGTTGTTCCTCAGCGAGTGATAGCAATATCACATGTATTACACAACTCCCCCATTTCCTTTTGGGAGACAAAGTCATAAGCGTGAACATAGTCGAATTTGTCGAATAGTGGCAACATATCTTTGTTTGCCAACCCAAGAACTATGTAAAATTCGTATCATGACTCTAATTCTGGAGTAAACTCTAATATATGAAGGATATTTTGATAAAGTCTTTTGGATCCTTGTGATCATCAAACAACTAATATTAGGGTTTTGAAATTTGGAGCGGGGATTGCTTGGGTCACTATATCGTCGGACAATATCTGTCCAATGGTCTGACTATGTGGTAATGCTCATTCAAATCCCGTAAATACTTTGTGAGCGAAGCGGCTTGCTATTTTGTTGACTAGGCCGGGACGAGTATCTGATTCATGGACAACAATCTTTTTGCGGAGGAGTGCTGCGGCCAAAACTACGGGTAGCGCTACATATCCTCATTTGCAGAAAACGACGTCAATGCGATATTTGAGGAGATAAAAGATGGACTGAAATATTCAAAATAAAAAAAGAAAGAAATCTGAAATATTTTTGAGTTTGGATTTTCGATAGCTTTCCCTGCGATATTTTCATGAATATATTGAAATGAATGTCGGCTGAATAGATAATTCTTGTTGTAAATCCTGACAGACATTTTGCTCTAAACTATGCTTTGCGCCTATCCAATAGAGCTTGTCCACTTCTTGTCTATATTCGTCATGATCATCGAGAAATGAGAGTAAGCTTCTGATGGGAAATACATGACCACCGGTTCATCATCCAGCCATACCTATCCTAAGTTTTTTGGTTTTTTGTGTCATATTCTACAATAAAAGGTAAATATTTTGGTGGAAAGCAGAAAGCGGAAAGCTTGAAGCTGCTTATTTGCTATGATACGGCTTTGAGCTTTTAGCTTTAAGCTCCAAGCTTTGAATTTAAAAGTCTTCAAATACTTCATGTTCTTTTGTCTTTTTTGGTGGTATAGGAGTGGTTTGTGAAGTGGTAACTGGTGGTAATGGTTTCTGTGGGGCTGGTTTTGATATTGGTTGAGGTATTGATTTTGAAGGAATAGAGGCTACCTTTTGTGGAGCTGGAATTGTTTGGACTGGTATTCCTGCTTTTTTATTAAGAAGCTCTTGGATCTTTGGTTGCATACTTTCCTTGACTAGATCATAGTCAAAATCATTTTGGAGTTTGAGTCGTTTTTGTTCTGGATCACCAAAAATAGCTGAGAGTAAAATGTCTCGCTGGACAGTTATGTTTCTTTTACCCTTGATCAACTCATTGAGCTCAGAGATTTTTTTGCCTATCATGGCGGCAAAGACTTTTTGGGTGTATCATCTAGCAGTAAGTTCTTGTTGGAGTAATTGTCCGGGATGTTGCATGTGATAATAACAAATTGAACTAAAAGTTGAAAGTTGTTTATTGGTTATGCTACGGCTTTGAGCTTTTAACTTTAAACTTCAAGCTAAAGTGTTTCTATAATTCTATGAATTAGTGAACTTTTGTTGGTTATAATAAATATATGTCTTAAATCAAGTCTATTCACCTATTCTACGAAATAGTGAATTTTTTGAAAGACACCCATCATCAAATCAACAACAACTACTTCATTTACTTTTTCACCGAAACAGTGAATTTTTTCTCCAGCAATACCAAACCTCACTTTTCATTTGCAGTTTCATTGTTTCTGTGAAATAGTGAATTTTATTCTTTCTCTCTATTTTTTCTTTCCCGC
>CAYXTU010000070.1:0-5708 GCA_964468245.1 uncultured Candidatus Peribacteria bacterium
TGTCTTGAATGTTCCTGCATTTACCAAAAATGGATTTGTGTATAATGGTAAACAGTCTGCATTTGTTCATTTGTTTTGTAAGAATGCTGTAGGAAAGTCTTCTGACTTTTTCTCTCCGACTTTGGGAGCTTCTATGCCGTTTCTTGCGCGTACGACGTTTTCCAAATTAAACTTTGAAACTATTGTGACTGATGGTGCAGGACAGATAGATTATTGTCAGCCTATGAACAATGATTGTGATCTTTCCAAAAACCTTTCTACCCTTTTTAATGCAATAATTTCTGATTACGTGAATATGAAGCAGGCCAATATTTATGGATTGAGGCTAAATTTTTGAGAAGAAAAGGATATTGAACATCAGCTTAATTTGTTTTCTTCTGGGTATTTTGATGGACTTCAGGTCTGTGCAAAAGATAATCGTACCTATCCCAAAACCTGTGCGATGATGAAATGATATTTTAAAAATGCACGTAATTTGCTCAGTGATGTTCGTGTGTTTAACGCTACATGAATTTTGGAAATAAATTCTACTTTCAATTTTAGCGGCTGTGAAACCAAAGATGCCAACTACAATATCTTGCTGTGTGGATTGTATGATGATCCCTCAAATTCCTTTGTCTCCTTTGTAAATCTTACGTATAACGAACTATTTTTCTATCGTTTGTTTATGTGATATTATTTTGTTGCTTTACAAAAAAATCCTAATATTCTTATTGCAAGCACAAAAAATAATAATCTTGATACGCTTATGAAAAAATTTTCTACTCAATATACTCGATCAAAAAATGCTTTGTCTCTGACTTTTAGGATGTTGCGTGATACAAATATAGGATTTCCGTTTCATGTATGACTGTCTTTGTATCAAGAAGATGTTAGTGGATTTGGAAAAATTTTGGTAAAAATAGCTACGCCAATATATACTTTATATGATAAGCTGAGAAATGTTCAAGCGCCTAAATAGAGTAATTATCGTCTGTTTTTTGCTTATCGGAACGTGTTCCTCAGTTTTTGCTGTAAGTCTTTTTACTCAGCTTGATAAGCTCAAAAATCAAATCAAAGACAGTGCTTCATGAATATCTAGTATATTTGCATGATCATCACAAGTGAGTAATCTCTATCAAAAAGCACTTTCTCTCTCCAAAGAACATGAGGTGGCTTCTACAACTATTTCACTCGATCAACTCAAATCATATTATAATGAATGTAATGGACTCACCAACGATGATTTTGTGAATGTCTTATACAACTCAAATGCTAGCTTTTGAACTACTATGTCTCAGATATCCATAACTGATGTCCCGAGTCGTAAACAAATAAACGATAGTTATGCTAAATTTTTTGCTTGTAGAGGTATATTTGGTTTAGTTAATAATAAACAACTGGAAGCACTCAATAATGAAATAAACCTTCGTTATTACAATGGATATGCAAATTCCTACATGCTTGATACGCTCAATGAAGATAATTTTGGGGCAGATTTGTTTTGGAATGGAACGCTCGATGATAGTGATTTTGATCTTTTGTATGATATTGATCAGATAGGAAAAGTTTTTTTTGAAGATTTTAAAGAAAGTCCTCAGGTATTGTTTTATAGATTGCCGCAGGTAGAAGGTGCTATTACTCAAAATGGTAGCGATTTGTCGTCGTTGTCAGATCAAGGTTCTTATCAGGTAGGTAATGGGTGATGATCTTTTTCTCCTAGTGCAACTTCATCTCCATCGACTCCTTCTTCATCAGCAACCTCATCTTCATCTTCGCAACAGCAACCATCAGCAAATACTCCGATATGATCTACCAATACTTCATCAGCTACTTCGTCAGTGGCTACTGATAGAGAGACTCAAACATTTGTAGCGGCTACAAATACTCCAGCTATTGCTGGTGATTCTTCACTGGGAAATCAGTGTCTTACGTGAAGTGAGGTAGATGCTTCTGTACAGGAAGAACAACCCGTGTTTCAAAATCCGGCTGAATATATTGCGGGAATAGTTGATTTTATTAATTCGCCAAATATAGATACTATCATTGCTACTCAGCTTTTACAAGAGTTTAAAGAAAATACTCCTTTGCCACCATGAGCAAGTTCTTCTGATCCTGCCATTGCTGATGCTATCGCAAATACCTATGCTGAGCAGGCTTTTGGTGAGGCGCAGCCGGGTACGTGTTCGTATGCGTGTAGAAATTTGTCATTGACAGGACAAACTGCTTGTGAGGTCGCGTGTAGTAAATCATGCATCCAGACCTGTATTGCTACTGGTCAAGCTACAAAAGCTACCTGTGTGACTGCCTATGATCAAAAAATATTGCAATGCAATCAGTTTTCATGACTCAAAAAAACGAGTTGTATTGCCGCTGCAAAAGCTCAAAAAATAGCTTGTAACAATAGTGCTATTACTCAGCAAGCCCTTTGTGTCTCTGATTGTACGTGTTTTATGGTCGCATGACCTAGTGGTGCTTGATGGGAAAAAATAGAGGACATGTATCGTATCAAATTTTGTAAGGTCCCTGTCCAGAGCAAAAAGGTCAGTCCATGAAAAACGGTATTTAGTATCCAAGCGATTTTTCAGGAAATATCTGATGTATTGGAGTGACTCAAAAATAGTGGTCAGATGGTTAAATTTTCAGCCACCAAAGAATATCTTGATGGCACTATAAAAATGAATCTTGCTGACAACTTCGCGTTCCAGCTTCTTTTCTCGTTTAAACCTTTGTTTGTGCAGGTAGCTACTACGACAAAACTCAAAGAACAAGAACAAGATATGAGAGATTTTAGTCTCGGTATCATGGGTATGAATGTCGGTGCTCCTGAGGCTGATGATTATAATAAATATATTGTTATCTCGGATCCGGTTGTCAATGATGCAAATATGCAGCAGGCAACTTCACTCAATGAAATTAATCAGAATATCGATGCTTTTGCTGCAGCAGTCGCCGCAGCCAAAACTACCGCAATCACCTGAGCGATCCTCGATGATGTTTTGGCTACGTATGGTAACAAAACCGCCAATAGCATTGTCCAAAATATGATTATATTTTTGCAAGACAATCAAGCGTTTTGGAATGATCTTAGTTTGTCGCTTTTGGATATGACGAGGATGAGTATAGAACTCAAGAGTAAAATAGAAAATAGCAAATAGCGTTCGCCGATGGTACGATGTACTTTGTATGTCGTGTATCGACTGTTGTGTGTTCGTATCCCTTAATTAACTCTAATTACTTAAATGGAGGGGATTTTTCTAAATTAAATTAAAAAATTCTAAATTATTTTTGCTCAAGAAAGATTGTGCTTTGATATTGTCATATTTTTGAGTTAGTCATTTGGTAATGATATATCATGCAGATAGTTTGTTCTTTTTTATGAAAAAGTTTAACCCATCAAAATCATTTTTCTTGAGTTGTGATTTATATTTTACCTCTATTGGAATAATGTTTTTATCTTTGATAAGTATAATATCTACTTCTTTTTTGTTTAGTCTCCAAAAATATTTTGCATCATAAATATCAATGATATAGTTTTCGAATAATTCTCAAGGCACGTTTCCGTCTCATGTGAAAAATGATGTGGAATTCAGATATATCTTTTTAAGTTTTTTCTCTGAAGTAAGGAGGTTTGGAGAATAATTATAAATTTTCTTAATCAAAAATGCTTCCTCTAGATAATGAGTATATGTCTGTATTGTTCTCCAATCAAAATTTAAATCGTTGGCTATGTTTTTGTAGTCAATTAACATTCCAGGATTTTTGCAGAAAATATCAAATATCTTTGAGAGTAAATCAGGATGCTTTATATCAAAATAATTAACCAAATCTTCTTTGATGATTTTATCTTTTAATTTCTTGATATATGATTGTGCTTCTATGAGGTCAGAATCTATAATATCTCGAAATTGTCTATAGAGATATTTTTCAAATTCTAAAATGATTTTATCTTGGAATGCTTCTGTATTATCTAGAAGATAACTAAGTTTTTTGAATTCAAGAAACTCATCAAAGAATAATGGTTTGATGGTGTACGTAGTTATCCTTCATGCAAGACTTTCGGTATGATTCAGAAATAATGAAGCTGATCATGATATAACGAATTTGATATTTGGATAGAGATCATAATAAATTTTGATTTTATTTTGCCAGTCTTCGGCTTTTTGTATTTCGTCCAAAAAAATATATATCTGATCTTTGTTGATGTCTCTGTTCGATATTTTTTGATAGTTGGAAATCACATCTTCAATGTTTCATCCATTATCGAAGGTATAATATAAAATATCAAATCTATTTTTGCCTCATTGTATCAGACTATCTATCAGTTGAAGTATTAATGTTGTTTTTCCTACTCTACGAAGTCAGACTATCGAAAGAATGAACTTTTTGTCTAATTGTTTTTGTAGGAGTGAAAAATATCTTCTTTTTTGAGAAAACCCGTAAAAATAATCCTTGTTTCGATGTTTATTGAATTTTGCTAAGTTCATGCTTGTGATAAAAAGATAAAATATTTTTTCTAATGTAGTTATTTTTCTGTTATTTGCAATGGCTAATGTAGTTATTTTTTGCTTTTTTGATGGTTTGGATGTTGTTGATTTTAAAAAGCTAGGAATATCCGAATATGTGCCTTTCCATTATATAAAAGTAAAAAAAATATGAAAATTTTCCTTACGTATAAGGAAAGATGTGTTTTATATAAGAAATACATATTACATTTTTATGATTTTTGTTTTTTCAGAAGAATTTTTTTTGGATGTTCAATTCCGATCATTTTTTGATGAAAAAACTCAAATTCCCCAAATATTTTTCAAAAACTCCACAAACCACAGTTCTCCATTACTCAAAAAAATTCCCAAAATATTTGACAAATCGCGAGGGGAGGGGTATAATTAAGGTAATAATTTTTTTCTTTATTTTATCGCGAGGGAAACGAGCTTTTATCAATTTATCACTCTACTATGAAACTTCATCACTCACTTCACACCCATCTCAAACAGCATCACAAGAAATATCTTGGCTGACTATTTGCAGGATTTGCTGTAGTCAAAACATTCGTCTTGCTTGCAGGATTTCTCGGTATAACTAATCTAGTGAGTACCTTCGCTGCATGATGAGAAGTCAATAGTGGTAATATCGTGACCGAGTATGGATGTGCTCTTGATGCTCCGTATTGTGACTTAGTTAATAGAGACATCACCAGTATCGCTCCTGATACGTTTGTTAATCATAATAATCTACAACAATTGTATCTTTCTAAGAATCAGATTGCTTCTTTGCCTGAGGGCATCTTTGATAATCTTACTGGGCTAACTTATTTGGAACTTGGTAGTAATCAAATCTCGGTTTTGCCTGAGGGGATTTTTGATAATCTTACTGG
This sequence comes from uncultured Candidatus Peribacteria bacterium, assembly GCA_964468245.1. Taxonomy (GTDB): domain Bacteria; phylum Patescibacteriota; class Gracilibacteria; order Absconditabacterales; family Absconditicoccaceae; genus CAJBLF01. The sequence goes on from CAYXTU010000070.1 coordinate 5,357, forward strand.
GCTAACTTATTTGGAACTTGGTAGTAATAATATCTCGGTTTTGCCTGAGGGCATCTTTGATAATCTTACGAATTTAACTACTTTGTACCTTAATTCTAACCAAATCAGCTCGATTGAATCTGGCGTTTTTGCTGGACTTAGCAATTTGAATTATTTGGGCCTTGGTGGAAACCAAATCAGCTCGATTGAAGCTGGCGTTTTTGCTGGACTTACGAATTTAACTACTTTGTACCTTAATTCTAACCAAATCAGCTCGATTGAAGCTGGCGTTTTTGCTGGACTTACGAATTTAACTACTTTGTACCTTCATTCTAACCAAATCAGCTCGATTGAAGCTGGCGTTTTTGACGGA
>CAYXTU010000071.1:0-5289 GCA_964468245.1 uncultured Candidatus Peribacteria bacterium
GACCTCAAGTTATATTATGTATGAATTTATTACAAGATTTTTGAAATATAAAAAAGTTAGCATACAATATCCCGACAGAATCAAAGAATGATACGGAATCAAAAAACAACATATTGACGATATAAAACAAAAATGAGTACAACTTATCATCACTGTAGACAATGGTATCGCTTCGCTCCAAGAAGCCATTTACGCCAAGGAGCAATGAGTAGATTTGATCATTACAGATCATCACCAAGACTTAGAATCTATCCCAGAAGCAGTTGCCGTAGTCAATCCTGTAGTTTCAGAAAAGTATCCCTTCAAATGACTTGCATGAGTAGGTGTTGCGTTCAAAGTTATCTGTGCGATATTGGCCAAATCAAAATTTGATCAAAAACAGAAAAATCATATTTTCAATTATTTTCTTCCTATTGTAGCAATCTGAACTGTTGCTGATGTCGTACCTCTCGTCGGAGAAAATAGAGTTATCGTCAAAAAATGACTCAAGCTAATGAACACGCGCAAGGATCTACCAGAATCTTTGGAAGGATTTCTCAAATTTTTGAATATAAAATGAACAATCGATACCTATCATATAGGATTTATTATCGGACCAAGAATCAACGCGGGAGGCAGAATAAAATCCCCCTACGACAGCCTGTACGCCCTCCTCTATTCAGGAGAAAAACAGGTGGAATATTTAGAAAATCTAGAGCTCATCAATACCGAAAGAAGACAAATGCAAGAACGTATGTTCAAAGAAGCAGAAAATATGATCAATCTAGAACACAATATACTTATTGCGTTTCATGAAGAATTTCACGAAGGGATTGTCGGTATTGTTTCAGGAAGAATAACAGAAAAATACAACAAACCATCGATGATTATGAAAATAGATCAAGAAAAACAAGTCGCAGTAGCTAGTTTGAGATGACCAGAATATTTTAGCGTTATCGATATGCTCAAAAAAAATACTCATCTTCTCGAAAGATTTGGTGGTCATAGATGAGCAGGTGGATTAATGGTAAAACTTTCCAATCTCGACGAACTTATTCAAAGTATGAACGATCACTGTAACCAATGCATCAGCGAAGCAAACCTTATCAAATCCGTCAAAGTCGATACCAAAATTTACGAACATGAACGAGACGATACTATTCTCAAAAAAATAGATAAACTGGCTCCTTTCGGCGAGGGAAACAAAGAACCCGTATTCCTCCTGGAGAACATCAGTATTTCCAAAATAGAAGAAATAGGCAGCAAAGCAAAAACACATCTCAAAATTCATTGACTATTTGGTAACAAAAAAATCGTCGCTATGTTTCGAGGAAAATGAGAAGACGTAGAAGAACACATCCAACGTCATACACAACCAGTAAACTTAATTTGAAAAATAAGAAAAGATACCTTCAATGGTTGATTTTATTTGGAATGAGCAGACATTGAATAGATATATAGAACGATAGATGGTAGAACGATAGGACAAAATTCACTTCCATCGTTCAATCGTTCAATCGTTCTAATTACAAAGTTATCTTGAAACACAATCACAAATACATATACTCTCAACAGACAAAAAATAAAAGTCCTCATCAGAGGATTTTATTAGTTAAAAAAATCTTTTAAACTATATTACGGCTTTAAGCTTTATGCTTTGAGCTTTAAGCCATTTTATCGTTTCATCGCATAGCATTTATCATTTTATCGCGAAGCTTTTATCGCGAACAAAGTGAGCTTTTATCATTTTATCGCGAAGCTTTCATGAACCAACAAGAAGAAAATCAGATAAAAACAATCATTATAAACATTGAAGAAAAAAAATGATACATCCCCTATTTTTCTGATTTAGAAAATCATGAAGTTTTTGGTCCGATATTCCAAAATATTTCTGCAGAACAAAAAATAGATATCCAACATATCATCAACGAATACATCGCAGAAAAAATTGAAGGAATGACAAAAACCAAATGAGGACAGCTTTTCAAAAGATTTTATGAAGCATATAATGAACTTTTTCGAAAGTTTAGAACGATCAACGAAGGAGAAAATATTACAAAAGAATTTCAAGAGACAGGTAAACAGGTAGAACAAGAAATGTTCAAACTAGAATGAATACTTACAGAAAGAATGCTCAAACAAGAAAAAGGACTCGACAAAGTAATCGATTCCTTCTACAAAATAGTCTACACATTTTTTCCTAAGTACAACAAAATAGACTAATTACAATAACCACATCACGTCATTCTCGCGAAAGCGGGAATCTATCTTGCTAAATGACGTAATCATAATAAGTAACATAATTTTCAAGCTTCAAGCTTTAGGCTATTGCACAAAATGAAGAAAAATTCAATTATATTTCTGGACATGAATCACATTTACCTTGGTACCATCATCCAATTCAACAACTCCTCTATCTCAGATCTGACCTCAGCTTTCTGCATAAAAAGGAGTACTATCAAAAATCAATATTCTTTGTCATCAGACATCAAAGTCTTTGAGTAATGTTGTTTTTTCTACCTGCAATGAATCATACCCGACAAATTTTGTAGCAGGAATTCCTTGAGTATAGCTTGCTCGATCCGTTCATTGTTTAAACATATCTTTGGATCCAGCACGAGATCTTTCTTGTTGAGCTTTCATTTCTTGTTGAAATCCATCGACATCAACAGTAAATCATTTCTCTTGGAGAATTTCTTTGGTCAATTCAAGAGGAAACCCAAAAGTATCATACAATTTAAAAACATCTTTTCCTGAAATAAATTTTTTCTTGGATCATGCAATAAGTTCATCAAGCAATTTTTGTCCATGACTAATAGTTTTTTGGAACTGATGAGCTTCTTTGATCAATACAACACTAATATTTTTGGTATCCGATTTTGCTTCCATCAACGCATCTACATAGGTCACAATAGTCGTTACAAAAACATCAAAGACATCTTCCGTCACAGGTTTTAATAACATAAAATTATAATACATTCTTCTGATCAATCTTCTCAGAACATATCATCTTCACTCATTTGAAGGAACAATATCATGTGCTATTAGAAAAAATGCAGTTCTAATATGATCAACAATAATTCTGCATCTTCTTTCATTGCCTATATACGTAATATCAAGTGTTCTCTCTATCAACGCGATCAAGGAAGAAAAAACATCAGTATCAAAAACAGTTTCTACTCATTGCAAAACTTTTGCCATTCTTTCAAATCCCATTCCTGTATCCACATTATGGTTTTTCAGTTTTGTAAGTTCACCTTTTTCGTCACGATAAAACTCCATAAACACATTATTCCAAATTTCCAATCGATTATCTTCATCGGTTTTGGGAGTAGAATCTACGGGAGGAAATTTGGATTTCCCCACTCGATAAAATATTTCGGTATCAGGACCACATGGTCACACAGATCCAGGACTTCGTCGATTATTTTCTGCTCACATATAAGCAATTTTGTTTTCATCCATTCCCATAGCCTTTCGATATCATGCAGTTTCAGTATCTCTCGGAGAATCTTTATCTCATTCAAAAACAGTAACTGCCAATTTTTTAGGATCAAATCACAACACATCCACAAGAAATTCCCAACTCCATTGTACAGCTTCTTTTTTGAAGTAATCGCCAAGCGACCAATTTCCCATCATTTCAAAAAAAGTAAGATGACTTGCATCACCTACTTCATCTATATCGACAGTTCTAATACATTTTTGAATATTAAAAAGTCTGTTTCCCAAAGGATGTGCTTTGCCAGAAAGATACGGAATCAATTGCTGCATACCAGCAATGGTAAACATAGCCGTACTTTCCTTACCTCCGACCAATGAACTTTCTGGAAGATATGTATGATGTTTTGACAATCGAAAATCAGTCCACATATTTCTCAACTGTTTTGACGATATATTTTCCATGATTCTTGAAATTATTTTTTAAACACAAATACTATTTACACAAGAAACGGCTTTAAGCTTTGAGCTTTAAGCTTTAAGCTTTAAGCTTTGAACCTTAAGCTTTGAGCCTTAAGCTTTGAGCTTTAAGCTTTGAGCTTTAAGCTTTGAGCTAATTTAATTGTTTAAGTACTTTATTATCTTTGATACTCTCAATAAACTCATACAAAGCGACTTTGTTTACTCATTCGTTGGTCAAGATATATATTTCTGGTCTATTTCCACTCGAATCAGAAATATCTATATCAAGAACTTTGTTTGCAACTCCGAGATCAAACTTAAACATAAAGACATAATACAGATCATAATTGTACGCATCAGCGCTCTTCGCAGGACGAGAATCATATACCGTAAAGGTCTGGTTTACTCTATCAAATAAGAATACATATTTTGAATTTACAGAACTAATGACTTTTACATCATCGGAATATTGCAATGTTTTTTTGTCTCCTCACTTCAAGGCAACTTCACGGACATCAAGCGTAAATGCTGTAGGCGGATTTCTTCGGAATTGATAGAGTTTTCCATCATTCCATGCCAAAAATGATCCATCAACCGCGAAATTGGCAAGTCCAGATACGGAAGAAAATCATGTCATGTTGGCACCCAGATAATATTTTTGTCCTCCTTGATAAATAGTCTGTGATCACAATGTATTTCTATATCTTGTCACCAAAGTGGTATTGCCTGCAGCACTTATATTGTTTTCAAAAACATATAAATTGGCTTTTCCATAGGTAACTAAACCAGCAATATTTTTGGTAAATGGTTCTGCATCGGTAGTAGTGACAGGTTGGATTCATTCTTTATTTATAGAATAGATACTTGCATTGTTGGTGAAACAGTAGATTCCATCTTTGAGCAAGCTCAGTCCACATCATTTGATAGTATCACTAGCAGGAAGGTTATAATCAATCACTGATCCTCTCATAGTATCATCAAGAGCGCCTACCAAGGCAGATTTGTCACCAGCTACAATCATATTTCTCCATACATAAAGATTTTTGACTGTACCAAGCTGAGATATTTCTGAAGCATTAAACGACAAAATTCTCGTTTTTTTGCCTACCGTAGGATCATCAAATTTTGCAAGATTACTTACATAAACGATATTAAATCATTTGTAGTATTCAGACTGCAAAAGTTTTCTAAACTCAGCAACATCTTCCAACCATCTTCCTTTGCTTTGCAATACATCGAGTTTGCTAAGTATTTCATTGTATTTGAGAGATTTTTCTTCTGAAGTAGGATCCATTCACTGAAACATAAAGAGATCTTTTTTGATATCTTCTATCGTAAGATCAACCGTTACTCCATCGGAAGTAACAAAGGTATCCGCGTTTGACTTCAATACCTGAGAAAGTAGAT
>CAYXTU010000072.1:0-5261 GCA_964468245.1 uncultured Candidatus Peribacteria bacterium
CAATCAAAATAATAATTTCTCAAAGGTAGGGGAGAATAGATATGCTATTGGCAAAAAGCCAATTGCAAAAAAACTTGATGAGGGAAAAGAAAACACATCACAAGAATTACTCAAAGTCTCTGAGTGATGAGTAAATATGTTTGCTGATGTTACTGTAAGAGTTCTTCGTGAAGAATTGTGATTTAAGTATGATATAATAGAGCATACAGGAAATCTAGAAGGAAATCGTGCATATCATATCAATCAAAAAAACAATCCCCATAAACATGATCAGATGTTACTTACTATAACTTCAGCATCAAAAATAACTGTTCGTTTAAATCCCACAAATGAGGAGGATTATCAAAATTTCTATTATGTAGGAGAATGACTAACTACCAAAGAATTTATGGCGGAAATGGATATTATAAAAACATTTCTTTCAAATGAAACGCCACCAACAAGTACTAGCAAAATCAAAAAAATAAGTTATTATGATGATCAGGATATGGATGAGTATTTGGCCGAATTTGAAAAAGAAAAAGGATATGTAAAAAAATAATTCCATTACTTTATTTTCCAAAAAAAAATCCCTCAGGGGATTTTTTTTAATAGGTCGTACCTTCGGCACTCTTTTTCGGACTATCGTTCTCTCTGTGGACTTATAAATTATCCTCTCAGACTTCCACCAGCACTTTCACCGGCCTTGATGGCTTTGTTCATTACGTCATTGATTTGTTCAGTAGTGATATCGCCATTTCCAACAATTTTTATTTTAATGGAAACTGATTTTTTATCATCGCCCAAATTTTTGCCTGCGTAGATATCAAAAACTTCGACATCCTTCACTTCAGGGACATGTTTGACAGCCTCGATTACGGCATCAAAATTTTTGTTTGCATCGACTACAAAACAGATATCTCTCCAAATAATCTGATCTTGTAATGATTCAAAAGTATACATATGCTCGTTTGCTGTAGCCAATTCTTGTACGATGGTCGAAATATTCAATGAAAGGTAGACAACTCCACTTGTCTCTCCGATTTTGTTGTTTTGTAAAATTAATGGATGTACCGCTCCGACAAAACCGATGGTAATATCTCCTATTTTAACGAGTGCTTGCTTTTTTGGATGGAATTGTGGTTCAGTAGATTTTTCAAAAGTCACGGTACCTAACTGCAATTCTTTGGCTATTGCTGCAATAATCTGCTTTGCTTCCAAGATAGGGTCTTTGTTCCATTGATCAATATTTTTTTGATACAACATTACTCCAAGATGTGTCTGCTCATTTACAAACTCTGATGCAAATTTTCCTTGTCCTTTTTCTTTCGTTCCTTGTCCCTTCGTTCGTATTTTTCCGATATCAAAGATTTTGAGCGCATCAAAAAACTTACTATTTTTGGCGGTATGAGCGAGGAGTCCATAGATCATAGTATCTCTCATATAAGGCGCTTCTGGATTGGTAGGATTCTGAAGCATATAACAATGTTTTGTGTCTTTGGTAAACTCTTGTATAGCTTTTTCACTCACTCGTGGATACGTTTCTGCTTGATTGCATCATATGTTTCTTACCAAAACATCTTCAAGTTTTCTCTGAATTTGTACGTACGGTGTATACGGCGTATAGACAGCTTCACTCAACAAAGGAAGATTTTCTATCTGATCATATCCATAGATTCTTGCTACCTCTTCATAAATATCTTCCTGAATATTAAGATCATCCGGACCTCTTCGCAATGGGCAAGTCAATTTCATTTTTCCATCTTTCAATTTTCAATTATTTTCTCATGTGAAGCCCAAGCCAGTAAGTATTTCTTCTACTTTTTTATAAAATCATTTTACTTTTTGCCCAAAAATAAATTGCTCCATACCTTTCGTATCGACTTCGATATGCTTTGAGCTTTGAGCTTCAAGCTTTGGGCTAATATAGTACGAAAGTCATCCAATATCGAAGTTTCCAAGATCTTTCTTATAGTAATTCAAATCGTCCAAGAAAAGAATCAGACAAAATAATGTGTATCGTGGGTTGATGTTTTTTTCATATCTCAATTCTGCATCAGTTCTCAATCCAAGTCTTGTTCAGGTTTTTCTGACAGCTACGGGATCGAAATTTGCTATTTCTACCAAAATATTTTTTGTGTTTTCCGTTACTCAGCTCTCCAAACCGCCCACTACTCAGGCAAGTGCAAGGATCTTTTTTTTGTCTGCTATCACAATATCTGTCGCTTTCAAGAGATGTTCAGCTTCAAAGAGATCGGTAAATTTCTCACCATCTTTGGCGTTTCTCACGATGATATCGCCTTCTACTTTTTCTGCATCAAAGAAATGTACGGGTTGTCCGCTGATATTCATAAACAAATTGGAAAAGTCTACCCAGTTGTTGATAGGTTTACTTCACAAATCCAAGGTCTGTACTCTAGAAAAAAATCATGCTGACTGAATATGTACATTTTTGATGTGCAATAAAATATACGCATTCAAACCTTCGCTTTCTCCGATTACTTTTCTTTCTGGCTTCGTGCTATTTTCCAAAATCTGCATAATATGCTCTGGTGTACATTGACTATGATAGTCTTTTATCTTATTAAACGAAATTGAGCTTCAAGCTTCAAGCTTCAAGCTTCAAGCTATAGAATAGATAGCATTAAGTTCCGTAGCTGCACCAAAATGTCCAGTCAAGTCAGGTCTATTAGTCAATGATTTGTTGTCTACTTCCATTACTCGATTTTCCAATCGTGGAAATTTTGCGCTCAACGCAGTTCCCAAATCCGCATCAGAAATATCTTCCAAATCCTCAGTCAGTGACCAGATAGAATGTTTTTCCATATCTTCAAGAATTCATAATTCTTCTTTGCTGCAGATCATCCCATTGGAGTCTAGGCCTCTCATTTTTCTTGGCTCTATAGTGATTCCTGCTTTTTCAAATACCGTTCCTGGCAATGCTACGGGTACATACAATCCCGCTGCAACGTTCAATCCACCACAGCAAATCTGATACGTTCATTTTTTGCCGCAATTGACTTGGCAGACAGAAAGTTTGTCGGCATCAGGATGTCTTTCACAAGAAGTGACATACCCGATGACGATGGAATCTGATATGGTTCTTTCGTTGATTTCCTCGATTTCGCAGGTCTTCAATATCAAATTCTTCGCGATATTTTCAGGAGTATCGTTGATAGAGACAAATTTTTTCAAAAGTGGTGACGTATACTTCATAAGAAACGATAAAACGATAAAACGATTAATTAAACAATTACGAATTTGGCTTGAGCTTCAGGTTAAAGGCTTATAGATTAAGACTGCTCGTTAGCTATATCACAGCTTTATGCTTTCAACTTTATGCTTTATGCTTATTTGAATATAGCTATATAAATAACAAAATCGTATGAGAAATAAAGTCAAAAATTTATTCTTGCATTTCTGAGCTCATTCACTAAAAAAAATAGACGAAAAATGGACTAACAATAGACGAAAACTTGCCTAAAAAATACTGTAAGACAGCTATCTTTCGTCAACAATTGGTCAATGTTTAAGCTATTTTTTAGTCGTTTGTTATAAAATATGATTAACCCACTAAGTGCTCCAAGGCGCGTCATAAATAAGTTTATCAAGACATTTCTCATCGTAAAATCAAATCTTCATCAGCCATCATACAAGCATCAGGAGAAGATAATTTTTAATCTGATCAAAAAATGCGAGGATACCGTATTCGGCAAAAGATACGGATTCGAAAATATCCAGACGATCAAAGATTTTCAGAATTTAGTTCCTATTTCTCATTACAAAGATTTCGAACCATGGATTATGTATATGCTCAAGGGAGAAAAAAATATAACGTATCCAGGGAAGATTGATCGATTTGCTACATCATCAGGGACAACTTGAGGAACCGCAAAATACATCCCGATTACCAAAGATAATCTCAGAGATTCACATTTCAAGTGATGAATAGAACTGGTAAGTTTATATGTCAAAAACAACCCAAGATCACAATTTTTTCAAGGAAAAAGTATAGCCATCTGATGAGGATTTAGCAAAAATCCATATACCGGAGAAGAAAATGTCGGATTTATTTCTGCGATCTTGCAAAAAGAAGCGCCATGGATGGGACAATATTTTCGTGAACCGAGACCAGAGATTTCTTATATGGACAACCGAGAAGAAAAATCACAACTCATGATAGAAGAAACCATCAACAAAAACATCACCTCACTCAATGGCCAACCATCTCGATGATCCAACTTTTTATATAAGGTGTTGGAATATACCGGCAAAAAAAACATTTTGGAAGTTCGACCAAATTTTGAGTTTTTTTTCTGGGGAGGTATGGCAATCGACTTGTATAGACCACAATTAGAAAAGATATTTGGAGGAAACAAAGTAAAACTCTATCAAGTATACAATGCTTCTGAATGATTTTTTGCAGCACAAGATGCAAACTTTACGGACGATATGTTGTTGTTTACCAAACATGGTGTTTTTTATGAATTCATTCCTCATGAAGAATATGGAAAAGAAAATCCCATAGTATTGACCTTAAACGAAGTAGAAATAGACAAAGACTATGTTATTGTCATCACCAACAATTCTGGTTTACGAAGATATGTCCTCGGAGATACGATAAAATTTACGACACTCAATCCTTGGAGAATCAAAATATCAGGAAGGACAAAATATTATATCGATGTGGTAGGGGAATGTGTTACTTCAGATTATACGGACAAAGCATTGCTTGAGGCATGCAAAAAAACTGATACTATAGCGACGGATTATATGTTGGCGCCAATCACCTATTCAGGATGAAGTGTTAGAGGTGCATACGAACGAGTAGTAGAGTTTACCAAAGCACCAAAAGATGATCATGAATTTGCAAAAGTATTAGACAAAGAACTTTGTAATATAAATTCATACTATTTCGATGAGAGATATGATACGAAAGTACTTGGAGAACCTACCGTGCATTGTGTCAAACAAGGTACATTTTACCAGTGGATGAAATCCAAAAACAAACTTGGTGGCCAGCACAAGATTCCCAAAGTTTCTAATGAAAGAAAAAATATAGATGAAATTCTTGAAATCATAAAATAAATAAAAATATATAAAACAAAAATAAAAAAGGAGGGAAATATGTTAGCTATCAAAATCGTCCCTCAAAAAAGGGAGTTTGGCTGTGCAAAAGCAGTCATCAAAACAATTATCAAAACAAAATATGACTTAGAAATTGTCATCAAAGATCCGTTTTTGTATATCAAAAGTCTTGGGTCATTAAGTTTTTTGTCTAT
>CAYXTU010000073.1:0-5130 GCA_964468245.1 uncultured Candidatus Peribacteria bacterium
CCCATAGTATCCAATCCATTGTGCTCTCGATAACGCTGGTCTTCAAGCGCTATAATAGAGTTGATCATATATTGAGATATCCCTGTATAAGGAACATATTCTCTATTTTCTTCAAACAATCTATACAAGACTTCTCCATTTCTATCTTGGATAATAGTAGCTTCATTGAAGACCATATCTTTGATTTTGCTCACATCAGGCAGATCAATAAGAATATTTCTAGTGAACCATACACCGAATACGACAACAAAAAAAATAAATCCAGACAACAACCAAAATATAATTTTCTTCTTTTTGTCAGGAGAAATATAGATAGAAGACGAACTATGCCCAGTAGTAAAATTTGGTGAATACAATCTTTTTTGGTTGAAATAGCTCATATATATTTTTGTATAAACTAAAAAGAAATCTACTGTAATACAACAGTAGACCCCTTATAAAAATATATGATTGATTTTCAACACATAAACTAAACAACAGCTTTGAGCTTCAAGCCTTAAGCTTTAAGCCAATAGTCTATTTACCATAGATATAACAACTAATCTTGCTATTGTCTGTATCTTCTCGACGTTCTGTAACGACAAATTTTGCTACATAATTCATATCTCTAATAATCATTTTTCCATCATCAGGATAGTAGTTGATAACCTTTCCTACGTGACCAGCTGATGATCTCATTCTTGTATAAACAATCAACGCTCCGACAGCAGGTTTATTACCGACTCTATATCCAGCCTTTTTTGCATTTCCACACCATTCACGTGCATCTCCACCAAACGGTCTATCTTGTGTTGTTTCACTTATATATGGAAAGATATTTGGACTGATAATAGCAGCATACCATGTACAATATCACGCATAAAATCCATTTTTGATAGATTTGGTATATGTCCATTTTGAGATAATAGTTCCCTTTTTGGTATCCATAGTATCATCTTCTTCTTCATCATCACTTGAAGAAATCGAAGTAATAGTCTTTATAGTAGAGGCAACCGGTTTTCCTGATTTGTTGATAGTAGGTCTATACGTGATAGTAGATTTTGGAATGATTTCTGGTTTTGGTCTCTGAAGAAGTCAGAGATCATAAGCTTTTTCTTTGGTAATGTTGATAAATATTTCTTGTCCAGGAGAAAAAATCTCTGTCTCATCTTGGACATAGTTGAGTGTCATAATATCTTGGAGATTAAGATTATATTTGTTGGCAAATACCACGACATTGGTTTTGTCTTTGATCGTATAGAGGATACCATCTACTTGATTGGATATCTTCAATACTTGTCCTGGCTCTAACGTATCTTTTTTGAGATTATTTTCTTTTTGTATTCCAGAAACCGTAGTTCCAAAAACACCTGCAATCTTGCGCAAAGTATCTCAGTTCTGGACTGTATATTCGATGATACCGTTGTTGTTGGTATCAAGATCTATAGTAATATTATCTAAATTTATGGCATACGAATCACCTTCGTCACTTTGGATGAAGCTTGGATTGATGACAAGTTGTTCTTGTTGGTTTTGCTCAAACAAATCTGCATTTGCTATCACAAAAATAAAGAACACTATAAAACATAACGATAAAACAAATTTGAAATAGTTTACACGGTTAAATTTTATCATATAAGATAAGAATAATAAATGGCGGAGAGAGTGGGATTTGAACCCACGGTCCGGTTGCCCGAACGGCTGCTTTCAAGGCAGCTGCATTCAACCACTCTGCCATCTCTCCACAAGATCAACTAAGGGGTATTTTTCGGTGATTGAATACTTCAGTAATCTATACTACTGATTTGCCAATCTTTTTCAAGACGTAAATAAAAGGGGTATTTTTGATGGTAGTGGAGGGAATTTTGGAAAAAACATTGAATTCACAACATGATTAATTATTATGTAATTCGTAATTCGTAATTCGTAATTCGTAATTTAGTTAATTAGTTATTTAGTTATGAAATATCCTATCAAAAAAATCCAAACCGGAATAAACAATCCCATTCTCAGAAGCACATCGGAAGAAGTCAAAGAAATCAGTGAAGAATTGATTTGATTTTGTGATAAGCTCTTATCGGCGATGTTTGAAAATAAATGAGTAGGTTTGGCAGCACCACAAATTGGAGAAAATATCAGAGTCATCGCGACCAGCCAACGAGAAAAAAAACCAAGAAAAGATAAATTTCTCTGAACCACCATCATGATCAACCCGACCATCATAGACAAATCCAAAGAAACGATCCTCTGGGAAGAAGCGTGTATTTCTCTCCCCAACTGTATCGGGATGGTAAGAAGACACAAAGGTATTCACGTAGAATTCATAGACACCAAGGGCAAAAAACAAAGGCAGAAATACAAAGATTTCAACGCCGTGATTATCCAACACGAAATAGACCACCTCGATGGAGTATTATTTATGGACAAGGTCCAGCCAGAAAAAAAGAACGTAGCAAAGAAAAAATAAAATCAGTTTTAAAAAAAATCCCCTCGAAGGGATTTTTTTTGACTACTATATATATACCACTAATTAACCAAATCTTCTGCAGACACAAAACCAAGCTGTACACCATTGGGGATTTGTACAATCTCTGCACTAACATCTACTACATCTCTTTTGAAACTTGAAGACTGAATAGAATTTCGATTTTGTTGTTTATAATCGAGCAATTTAGTCTTTAATATTTCATATTGGAAGTTGATCGCAACCATTTCTTGATTCGCTTGCTTGAGAAAATATCCACGCGTAGACGACATATTCACAAAATAAAGATACAACAAAATACAACAAACGAGAAAAAAAGCAAGAAACCCAACTTTTGCAAGCTCAACAATATTGTCGTAGCGCTTATACTTGCTGACAATTCCAGCATACGCCCTATTTACTTGTCCTGGCATAAAAGCAAATGTTTTCATACTTCTAAACTAATTAAAACCTTATGATAGATGATAATCTTTTTATCATTTTATCGCGCAAAGCGCTTTTATCATTTTATCAGAGTCTTTCAAGTATTCTCATTTTCGCGCTTCTCGCAGCTCTATTTGCAGCTACTTCTTTGTAGTTTGGCATAATAGCTTTTTTGGTCACAAGCTTATAGTCTCAGGTAGCAACCAACTCATTGAACGCTTGTTTTACCAATCTATCTTCGATGCTATGATAGGTAATCATACAACATCTTCAAGCCAAATTCAAGGTCTCAGGAAACGCAGACAAAAACTTTTTGAGATTATCAAGTTCGTGGTTGGTTTCGATTCTCAACGATTGAAAAATAACAGTACATGCCTTATCTCCCAATCCACACGAATTTAAAATCAGTTTCAAATCTTGGGTTGTCACAATCGGTTTTTCCTTTCTTGTAGTAACAATATGTTTGGCAAGTTCAATAGCTTTTGCTAAAGAAAAATCTGCATATTCCTGGAAAATATGTGTAAGTTGGTCTATCGTGTAAGAAGCAAGAATATCAGCCGCTGAAGGTCACGTCGACGTATCAAATCTCATATCCAACGCCGCCTCTCACCTAATACTAAACCCACGCTCCACATCTTTGAAATGCTCGAGATTGACTCACAAATCATTCAAAATATAATCTGCTTTTCTTCACGCCAACACCACCCCGATATCCGCATAATTCCCATGAAAAAAATCTATTCTACTAGCAACATCTAGCAATTTTTGTCCATTTTCGTCAATTTTCGTCGCGAGCTGTAAGCGAGCTTTGTCCATCATTTTTTCATCCACATCAAATCCAATCAACTTCGCATTCTTTGCAATAGACAAAAGTGCCATAGCGTGTCCACCATGTCAAAGTGTACAATCTACGATAAGCTTAGTTTCTAGTGGCATATACTCACAAACTTCTTTGAGCATAACGGGCGTATGGACTATCATATCTTAGCAATAAATAAAACAAAATTCACTATACAAAAACCCAACAAAATAGCAAACTCATCTCCTCAAAAAAATCCATTAAATAATATAGTCTCAAAAAAATCCCCGCAACACCACATCACGAGAATTTATCGTTTATCAAAAAAATACCATCGTTATTAGTTATTCACTGTTAGTTGTTAGTTAATTTTCCACTCTCATCAACATCACCATCACCCAACCTCTCAATTCCAACATCATTGGATTGGAAATCTTGGTCATAACACCAGCATCTTTGAGTGCAGCAAGATGTTTTGCATATCGAAGTCATGAAGTAGTATTATATGTGCTATTATACAACAATCTAGAAAGCATAGTCCCAAATTGTGCTCTCGTCACTTCACCATTTGGATTGAATTTGGTGTCAGGAGAACCATCAGACGTAAGTCCCATCAAACCAAGTTTACAAGCAAGTCTTGCATTATATTGCATCTCAGGAGACTCAGTAGACATATCAGAAAACGAACAAACAAAGAGATCATTTTCTTTTTTTTCTAAAACATTGAGAGCAAACTGACTAATCATCTTGGCTGCATGTTTTCTCAGCAATGAACCAGTGAGATTAGCTTTTTGAACTGTAGGCACAGTAGTAATTCCATTTGCGTATGCTCGAAGATATGCTTGATTGAGCTCATCAGAATACGGAGATCAGACAATACTTGCTACTAGTTTGTCATTGGCTGCTCCATGGAGCAAGGTATCGATAATTTTTGCTATAGGCGAACAAGTTCCACAAGAACCATCATACAAACTAGATGAACAGTCTTTGTTGTTTGGACAAATATCTTTGGTAGGTGATGGTAATCATCCACCTCATCATCATCCACTTGGTGGAGGAACGACTACTGGAATCATACTTGTACACGCAAGATTACAATATCCAGGACTACCATTGTGACCAGATCAGCTATCACAAACTTCATAACTACTCTGCACGATACCATCACCACAAACAGAAAAAGTCATACCATTACATGAATCGTTGCAATATCACATAGTATTGTTTTTTGAACCATCATCACACTGTTCATCACCTTCTAGTATATCATTTCCACAAGCATATTGGATATCCAATCATGATCAATGCACATACGCTATTCCACCATAACTATCTCGAATATATCAATACGTCTGTGTATTTTCAAACGTAAAACTTCCATGACTAGCAAACAATGGCAAATAACTACTATGAGCAAAATCATACTCTGTACCTACAACCAAAG
>CAYXTU010000074.1:0-5051 GCA_964468245.1 uncultured Candidatus Peribacteria bacterium
CCACAATTTTTTTATTATGGAAGTGGTATTATATCGTCTTGATTTTTGACGTATGATCACACATGATACGCACTTCAGCTTCAACAAATCTTAACTTGATTTACTTTGGCTACTGCTTCCAATCTCATAAAAACAAGATTAAGTTCTATGATTTATGTCGGTATCAAACCAAAAAACTATGTATGATTTTTTGCTAATACCAATTTTTTGGCAGATTTGGCAAAGCTTAATCTTGATTATGTCGATATACAAAGCAAAAATTATGTATATATAATCCCTGACAATGTCGGTAGTGTAACCAAAGATATAGTCCCGCTTCAAAAAATACTTGAAAAATATGGCTATCTCAAAAACTTTCCTAGTCTAGAAAAAGTATTTTATCAACAAGAAAATAGATACGTAAAAATTATTTCTGATGCTAATCCTCTGATAGCACAAAAAATTAAAGATCTGAAATTAAAATACTATCAGACTCGCTCCAAAGATAGGATTCCTCTCTTGCATGGATTGGGTATGGAGTCATATACCAAAAGATATTATCAATATGGATCGTTTCTTTCCAATGTTTTGTGATACGTGGACAAAAACAATAATGCGTTTTATGGGATAGAACAATATTTTGATGATTCGTTGCGTGGAAAAGATGGAAAAATCGTGTGACGTGCATCTGCGTGGATTGGTCCAGTTGGCGCGAATGAATTTCAGATTGATGATGTGCAAGATGGTAATGATGTATATCTTACGATAGATATCGGTATCCAAAAAGAAGCAGAAAGTATTATCAAAAGATATCATGATCTCCTCAAAGATGATTCTATAAGTATTTTGGTATATGATCCTTTTAATTGACAAGTTAAAGCGTCAGCCAACTATCCTTCGTATAATCCCAACAATTATAATGATGCCTTTACTTTGCAACCTCTTTGACCGGAACATGGATATATGGTTGATGATATGAGTTATATAGAAAATCCTGTATTTATCAAAACGTGATGAGAATATAGAGTCGCTACTACCTACGAAAGAACTGATACTACTTTGGAAAAATATATTGCAAAAAACGTATATGGTTCTCAAGTTTTGGTGGATAAAAATACACGTATGGCGTATGAGCCAGGAAGTGTATTTAAAGCATTTACTGTTGCTATATGATTGGATACTGATGAAATTAGATTTTATGATCCTTATTACGATCCTGGGAAGGTAAGAGTATGACCATTTACTATCAAAAATGCAGAGGATGTCTGTATGGGTGATTGGAATTATTTACATGCGTTTGTTTGGTCATGTAATGTGGGTATGATAAGAATAGCACAACTTTTGGGTAAAGAAATATTTTATAATTATGTAGAAAAGCTTTGATTTGGAAAACTTACGTGAATAGAGTTGGCCAATGAAGATGCTTGATATGTTGAGTGAGTGACAACGGTTTCTGATGCTAAATTTTTTAATAATACTTTTGGACAGTGATTGCTTGCGACACCAATACAATTGGCTGCTGCGTATGGTGCTCTTGTTAATTGATGATATTATGTAAAACCTACTATTGTAAAATGAACCTTTGATAGAAAAACTAATAGTTATTATGCCAATACTACACAAATAAGTAAACAAATATTTAGAAAAGAAACTGCAGATGCACTCAAAAATTGATTGTTTAGTTTGATGGAACAAAATCCAGAATTGCAATATGCAAAAGTAGAATGATATCAGCTTGGTGGAAAAACATGAACGTCACAGATTGCATACAAAGGAAAATATATGCAAGGAATTGGATGGACAAATGGTTCGTTTGTATGAATAATTACCAAGAATAATCCAAGGTATGTTATTGTGGTTCAAGTACGTAGACCAAGACAAAATCTATGGTGATTTGCTACTGCAGGTAAAATATTTGGAGAATTAGCAAATTTTATTGTCAATTATTCGTTGATAGAGAAATAATTAGACCTTCGGTCGATAAATGAGTTTCGCTCGATAAATGCACTAACGGGCGATGAATTGATAGATTTATCATTTTATCGCGAACGTAGTGAGCATTTATCGCTATCCAAAGGTGAGTCTTTATCAAGGTTAATTGTAGTTGAAAACGTAAATGGTTTATATAGTATTGTCGTAATATTTTATTTTGTTATATAATTAGAATGTTTGGAAAATTATGAGAAATGAAAAAAATGTATGATAAGTACAAAACCTTACAAAAAGCCCTAAAAAATCTAGTTATTAGAGGAAAAGAAGGAAAATTTATTTGATCAGATGGTACTGAGCAAGATGCTATTGTTGTAGATATTAGTGGAGAAATGAAATTAAGAGAATTGCATATCAATGATGATGCTCTTTTGTCTCCTGCAAAAAAATCTGAGCTTGAAGGACTTATTCTCAAGTGTTTTCAAAAAGCACAAGAAAAAGCTCAAGAAATAGTCGGTGAAAAAACCAAAGAAATTTTGTGAGTAGATCCTTCTGATATGGCGAACATGTTGGGTGGTGGCTGAATACCAGGGATGAACTAAAATTAGTGAAAAGTGAAAAGTGAAAAGTGAAAAGTGAATGTATTGTCTTATTATAAACTATTGTACTTTAGGTGCGATAGTTTTTTTGTTTCTAATAAAAAATAGTCCGTGAATTTTAGACTATTTATTGAATTTGGGGTATACTTAAAAAAGTGTGTGGTTGGTTTTTCAAGAAACTCATATATACTTTATATTACGTCTAGGTCTAATGTTAATGTGTTTTCTTCGTGAATATCAAACCCAGTATCTATACTATTTATTTCATTAAATAATTCTTTTTTTGTCTTATTCTTGGTTGTTTGTACTTCTTCTTGTATGTTTTCTACTTTGTTTTTTCTTCAGTTTCCTAATAGTTCATCAAAAGTTACTATTTTTCCTAATTGACTCATTTTTTTGGTAGATATACTATATAAAAAATTACTTACATGTAGTAAATGTATTGTTTATCTTAATACTTATTTATATGTTAAAGTCAAGTCGTTTCTTTGTTTTTATGTAATTATTTTTGTAATGTTTCTATCATCAAATCTTGGTGTCTATCTTTGAGGTTATGGACCAGTGTTTTTTTGTTTTCCATAAATTTTTGAATATCAAATCCATATTCTTCCAACATAAGTGACGTATGATCTACCCCAATATAATGAGGGAGAATAACATAGTCTGCTCCTTGTTCATAAAGTTTTATTGCTTCTTGGATGTGATTGGACACAAGAACAATGATTATTTTTGAATTTTGTTGTTTGATTGTTTTGAGTACTATCATATTTTCATCAAAATTTTTTATTGTACTAATAATCATTTTTGTATTTTTAAAGTTTAATTCTTGAAGAAAATCTGCATCACTCACATCACCATACATACAAGGGATTTTTTTGTTTTGTAAGTGAGTAATAATGCCTGGATGTTCGTCTATAACTAGGATATTTTTGTGATTTTTGTGAATGGTTGTATATATATTACTTCCAAATCTTCCATATCCGAAGAGAATAATTTCATATTCTTTCTTATTTGCTTTTTTGTGTTTTGTGTTTCGTACTCCTGGCAAGAGATGTAATAGTGGTTTTATTATTGCATACAGTTTTTCTCCATAGACAATAAAATAACTTGATCCTGCAATAGTTATCAATCCTAGTAATGTTATCATAGATAAAATTGTTGGATCTTTGATATATCCTGAAGCAATACCTATAGTAATTACTATAAATGAGAATTCACTAATTTGTCCCAATGATATTCCGGTAAGAAAGTTATTTTTTCTGGCATGACCAAGTATACCAAGTACTATCATAGTAATTATCGGTTTTATAATAAGAACAAAAAGAACAAAAACGAGTAAGGGAAGTATCATTGTTACATTTGTCGTAGCAAAGTTTACATGAGAACCCAGTAATACAAAAAATATTACGATAAAAAAATCTCTTAGTGGTTTTATCCTACTTGTAATTTCAAATCTATACGAAGAATTTGCCAGAGTGATACCTGCGATAAGTGTCCCTATTTCTATTCCAAAGCCCAATCGATGAAATATTGCTCCGAGAATGAAACATCGTCCTATAGAAAATAAGAATAAATATTCTTGAGATTCAGCTATTTTTTTTGTTATTTTTGGAATAATATATTTACTCAATAGATATACTCCTCCGATACTTCCTATAAGTTTGGCTATTATTATGGCAATTACGCCAAATGATTGGTCAGTGCCTATGCTTTTGAACGTTGCCATTCCTATCATAAGGAGCATTACTATAATATCTTGCACAATAAGTATTCCTATACTAAGTCTTCCTGAAATGGATTCCATTTCATTGTTGTCGGAAAGAAGTTTTAATACCACAATGGTGCTACTAAATGCAAATCCTATTGCAAGAAATATCCCAGTAATACCACTAAATCATAATAGTGAAGCTACGAAATATCCTACTACTCAGGTGGTTATTACTTGAAAAAATCCTGCGAGTAATGAGGTTTTCCCTAGATCTTTGATGATCGTTGGATTGAGTTCCATACCAACCATAAAAAGCAACAAACTAATACCTAAATTTCCAAATGATTGAAATGCTGTATTTGCTTGGAGTAATCCAGGGATACATATACTAATTGCTGTACCTGCAATGATATATCATATAATCATTGGTTGTTTCAAAAGTTTCATTATTCCTGTACTTAAGAGTACAATTCAGATAATAATGCTAAGTGCAGTAAATATTTGTTCTGTCATATACATATTAGCTTAAAGTGTAAAGTTTGAAGCTTGAAGAATTTTCTTCTGACTTTTTATATAATAATTATATGGTAAATTATTTATTTGTCAAATATTTGATAAAATAATATAACTGTTTGACTTATTTATAAATAATTACATTAATTTTCTGATTTTTTTTTGATTGAATGGGTTAGATTTTCTTGATTTTTGTGTGTATTTTTTTATGAATTTATCATCTTTTTATTTTTTAATACAAAATAACATGCCTACAAAAAGCACTTTCCAAGGTAAATTTATGTATTATGAAAATGTTAATGGTAAAGAGAAAAAGATTTCAA
>CAYXTU010000075.1:0-4987 GCA_964468245.1 uncultured Candidatus Peribacteria bacterium
AGGAATCTATATCAAATCTTATCTCATTTTAAAAAACAATTCCAAACTAATCATTCTGACTTGGTACATAGTTTTCTATTTGTTTGAGCATAAGATTTTAGATAGTGTTTATAACGAATAAACATTACAATGCTGTTATAGTTAAATCTCGCACCCTGCGGGTCCCCCCCTCTTTACAACAAAGAGGGAACGTTATAGTAGTTTTTCTATCCTGCCATATCTTTAATTCTTCAAACTGCATGCTAATACATTAATAAACTAAAATACATCGTTTCGTCGTTTTATCGTTTTATCGTTTCGTCGTTATTATATAGTAGTTTTTTAACATTCTTTCATCAAAAATGATAGTAAAATGTCAGAAAACCCCTGTCTATACCTGTCAACTTGATATAGTCTTGATATATTATGGTTATCAATCTAGACAACATTATTGTCAGTCTTTTGGCTATTTTATGCTATTTTAAGTAACCTTTCGTCAACCTTTCGGCTACTGTTTGACTACTGTTCGTCCCTTCTTTCATTCATCTTGCATTTCAAAAGAAAATCTCTATAGTTGATTGTACAAATGCCCCAAGGGCTATCTTCAGAAGTGCACTAGTGCTTTTGAAGGAACAATTATTCTGGGAAATACATGTTTCTCAGGATTTTTTTTAATGTACAAAACTCTTCTTTACTACAGATTCACTTCTTTTCTATCAATCTCCTTCCATCGATTATTCTATCTTGTGACAATATAGCAAAAGACTTTTTGTTGTTAAAACACACTGAACATAACTGATAATGATATAGATTATATTTACTTTTTGAGGTCAATGGAATTACAAAATATAAACTTCCTATCTTATTTATAATTACTACTGGTCTCAAAAATCAACTTTTTCCATTTTCTTCATATCAAATATTATATCCAAGTTTAATATAACATACATCCCTAGGCTTCGCAAAAACACAGAGTACCTTCTCATCGATTTTTTGTTTTTCTTGATTCCATTCTTGAAATATTTTTTCTGATTTTTCCATAACGAATTGATTTATTGACTAAATGACCTACTACCTTTCGTCAACCTTTCGTCAACCTTTCGGCTACTGTTTGGCAATTTTTCGGCTACTGTTCGTCCCTTCTTTCATTCATCTTGCATTTCAAAAGAAAATCTATATAGTTGATTATACAAATGTCCCACCTAGGGATCCCCCCCGATCATATCGGGGCTACAAAAAATTAGGAATCTGAGAAATAATACTCGCTCAGATTTTTTTTAATTTTTTTGAGCTCTTGACCTGAAATTTCTCAAATCTTTTGTATATATCTTTTTTTGTCTATCGTCTTGATTTGTGAGAGTATCAACCAAGAGGATCTTCCAACAAAACTTTCTAACTTATAATGATAGATATTGTTTTTTTCTTTGGTCGTCATAGGAACAACCAAAAATAAATTTCCCATTCTTTTGATAACCAATACCGCCCTCTTATATTCTGATTTTCCATCTTCTTCATACCCAATATTTATTCACAATTTTACATACCATATTTCTTTTTCTTGAACAAAAAACATATTACGAAAACCTGTCGCACCCTCACAATGAACCTTCTTTTTTTCTTGATTCCATTGATCAAATATTTTTTCTGATTTTTCCATAACGAATTGATTTATTGACTAAATGACATACTACCTTTCGTCAACCTTTCGGCAATTATTCGGCTACTGTTTGGCAATTTTATAACGTCGATAAACAAATCCCACCAAACATATCACGAGAAAAACATACTTACATCGAAGTCAGGTAACCGAGATATAAAGCCCAAACTCCGAGAGCAGTTCAGAAATTTTGCAGATATATTGTATAAGTATTTTTTCAATCCAAAGGAGTCGTTGCCAGCCGAATAATTGGTAGATTCGAACACTTATGAAGCCGTAAATCATCACGAAGGGAACTATTGGGAGGACGAAAAGATTGCCTATAATACCTAGCAAATTAATCTTCCCCATAAAAAATATAATGATCGGAAATATTCCTATGCTCGCTCCGATGCTAGGCGAAAGGTAGTTTTTGTAGATGTACGTAACTACTCTTTGTCCCCCTTTTAGAAAGGGGGAGGTATCCGCCGATGCGGATGGGGGATTTATTGTTTTTTCTTTTTTGTCTTCTTTTTTTGTCGTTTCGTCAGCAAAGTATATCAGTCCAATCAGCGCACCATAAGACAAAAGAAATCCCACATCGTAAGCGAGAAAATAGGGATTAATCATCAACATAACAATACAACTCATCGATAACAATCTCCAGATCGGAATTTCTCTTCATCGAAACAAAGCTAGCATATTCATGCCTCACATCAGCACCGCACGAAACACACTCGAATCCATTCCGCAGATCAAACTGTAACCAATTATCGTGAATAGTATCAGTCCAAGTCTGATATAAAATGGCAAAAAAAACAACACACATTGCAGAAAAACAACGATCATCAAAATATTTCCTCCACTCACCGCTATCAAATGCACTAGTCCTGAATTAATAAAAAACTGATATTCTGATTCTGGAATTTGCGATTTGTCTCCTATCAACATCCCCAATAACAATCACGATATTTTATTTTTTCCGTAGGCCTGGATTACTTTTTCTTGAATAGACTTTTTCATAGATTTGATGACTCAAACAGCTTCAAGCTTCAAGCTTCAAGCTTTAAGCTGTAATGAATTCGTCTCATAGATTGTACCTTTTCGTCATTTCATTTTGAGTCGTTTCGGGTAGTCGAAAGTTCAGGAAAATAGTGGAATGTTGAATGTCGATGGGGCAATCTTCCAAAATCATCACTCCTCTATTTTAGAGGGGGCAGGGGGAGTAAATTTTCCTACGAGTCGAAGTTGATTTCCAATCTGATATTCTTTTTTGGAATAGAGAAGATATTCGTTGTCTTGAGCCACGAAAACGTATTTTCATTTATTGGAAAGATCGGTGATAGTTCCTGTTCAAATGAATGTTTTTGTATTGGTTGCTGTTTCCATCGTTCTATAGTATCTTCGTTCTTTGATTCAAAACGCTCCTGCTGCTAGGAAAAAAGCGAGAAACAAAAGTACTAGAGTCTTTTTCGTGAGTATTTTTTTTTGGCTTATAGACTGATATATTGTTAATACCACGCCAACAAGCAAAAGAAAACTACCCGCAATAATTGCGTTTTCAAACAACGTGAAAATTAAGGTGAATACTAGAAAAAATAGTATAAACATAATAACTATTATATTATAAAACTGTCCTCCTTTGTAAAGGAGGGGGTACCCTTTAGGGTGGAGGATTTATGGACTATTGTAGCATATTGTCTACAAACCTCTCTGTCTGGAGTTTGTCCCGTTACAAAGAGATACAAACAAATGAAATCACAATAAATATTATCCGAATATTTCGCTGTGAGAACCTATTCTAATCAAACGGAGACAATTATTTTTTTTATCAATTTCGTACATCAACAACACATCAGGAAAAATATGACATTCTCTCACTCCAGAAAATATTCATTTGAGTCCATGATCATTATATTTTTTGGGCAATAATTTTTGTGAACGAATATTTTCAATAACAGACTGTGTAGTTGTAATAATTTTTTGCATATATCTATATGATTTTATATCTTTTTTAAACTGAGAACTCACCAATACTTCATACATTATAACATTAATCATCTAAAAGATCACTAATGACGTTGATTTTTTTTCCTGTAGTTCTTACTTCTTCCATAGCAGATTTCATCACCTTTCTTTTTTCTGGAGTAAATCCGTTTTTGTCTAAACCAATTTCTAGTTTTTTTTCACGCACAAACTTTCTCAGTAATATTGACATCACTGTAGACAAAGACAGTCACATTTGCTGTGCAACATCTCCAGCTTGTGCTTTTAGCAGACTATCTACTCTCAAATTTGCGATTACTTTGGTGGAAGACATATCATACAATTAGTATATAAATGTAATACAATTAGTATACACATTTTTTTAAAAAAATCAAGCCATATATATATGGGGCGTGGAGACTGTTGTGTGGGACTTGTCCCTCGTTCCTAGTTTCTTGTCCCTGAATTCATTAATTTGTTTATCTTGTCCGCGTATGGTATCGCCACAATAGGCTTATCGTAGAGCTTCAACGGCAAGAGAAAATGAAGTCTTGCTCAGATTCCAGCGTCGGCATGGTGAAATAGTGAAAGTGACTCAGCCAAAGGATATTTTGTCCAATCGTAGTTTTCAAGATCAGAAATATATTTTTTTATAATAGGAAAACAGTTGGTATCATCGTTCATATCACAAGGGAAAAATATCTTTTTGTGATTGGGATATTTTGCACAAAACGCTTTGATTTTGGAGACATTTTCGTGATTGACCATTTGCTTGTTGATATTGATTAGGATATATTTTTGCTTTGAACTTGAAGCTTTTGGCTTGAAGCTTTCTATAGTTTCCTGGGCAAAATCATTGTAGAGAACTGTGTTTTCTGGATTGAATTTTTTGGCTATTTGGTATGAATCTCTATCTCTGACAACAATTTTTTCTGCCCTTGGCAGAAGGTAATTATAAAGTTTTTCTGTTTGCCACTTTGTAGATTTACCTATTCCCCCCAAAAGAACAAACTGCTTTTTTTGAACACTATAATTGAATAAGAGAGGAATATTTCGTCCATCATGAGGAAACGGTCTTTCATCAGAAAGCACTTCTCCGCCACCAAAAAATTTGAATGTTTTTTTATATTTTCCCAGACCCAAAAAATTTATGATATGGGTAACTAATTTGTATTTGTGTTGTTTAGCACCAACAAACTTTATACTATTGAGTTGCTTTTCTGTAAGAAGACCCTGATAATTTTCCCAGACTCGATCTTCCATCCACTGTTTATTTCCTACTTCTACAAAGAGTTTTGTGAGAGAATATTTGACAAACAATTCTTTGATTACTCCAAAAAACAAGAGTTCATCTCAAAAATTTTTGTATCCATAATATCCTCTCAA
>CAYXTU010000076.1:0-4851 GCA_964468245.1 uncultured Candidatus Peribacteria bacterium
ATTCTGTCGACGGCTTTTTGCATGTCGTTGAGTAAAAATGGGTCCAATCGGTAATCCGAAAGTTTTGGATTTAAAAAAGATTCGATATTATCATCGATTCATCTTACTTTGAATAATCTGGTTAGTAGATCTTCATCTTGGTTATCGTGTAATACGTGGTAATTCATAAGTAAGTATATGTGAGGAGTTTGAAACAACTTTAGCGCTTAAACGATGAAACGCTTAAACGATGAAATGATGTTGTGTGAGTATTGTAGATTTTTACGAAGCGATTACAAACATATTTTCTCAAATTAATTCAAAAAAACACCGAATGGATACCATCAGTGTTTATATTTTTGCCTCTTACTGCTTTTTTTAACGAGGGAGCATCGGGATAGGCTTCATACAGCCTATAGTAAGAATCAACGGAGCTGATTATTGGTATAGAATTTATAGAGCCCCGATACTCTCTCTTGGTCTATCCAATCTTATTGGGTATAAGATGTAGATAGTGTTTAAGGAGGAAATACCTCCAACATATTTACCTATACCAAGGTACCGTGTAGTGAATCCATACGATAAGTAATTATGTTACTCTAAGTATAGTCAGTATTTTTGAATATGCAAAAATTTTATCGTACTGTTTGTTGTTTTTATTACTTTATAATTGACTTATAAAAAAAATCCCACTATTTGTGGATTATTTTTTTCTTTTGATAACAAAGAGTTATCGGTTTATGTTATATTGGATGTTATTTTATATAAATTCAGGACCGGAAGGAGTTGAACCCTCGACGCGAAGCTTTGGAGACTTCCGCTCTACCGCTGAGCTACGGCCCTATTTAGTTTTTTAGAACGATGGATTCTTGGAGCGATGGAAATAGTTCTCTATCGTTCTATTGTTCTATCGTTCATTTTCTTTCTAATATGTCCAAACAATAAGCCTGATTCTGTATAAAGTATAATGTGTCTATTCCGGCTTATAGCCAGTATATTGCACTTTCCCCGCACCTTTTCCCATGAATAATTTTCCCCTAAGAAAAGGTGCGGGGTAAGCTTGCACCAGGTATGGTTTACCACTCGAATCCCTATCAGGGAAACTGAGGAGAAGTAGAATCATAAATGACCCATCTTCACGTTGCATCTTTCCCCCGCACCAAATTTAGGCTAAATCACTTAATGTATTGCTAATTCTGGATTTAATAAGATAAATTCACTTTCCATGATGTTTTAGCTTTTTTTCTCTAGTATATGCATCAATTTTGTGTTTGTAATACTCATAATACACAAGATTTCGATCTTTACAACAATATTTAGTAGATAGATTTGCTCAAGCTTTATGCTCTTCAAACCTTTTCTCTATATTCTGTGTTACTCAAACATAGAATTTTTTAGTTGTTTTGTTGTAGAGTACATATACAAAATACATTTTGTAAGTTAAATCTAAATTTGGTGCGGGGTAGTTTACGTTTCTGTGGCACTTTCATTTACCCTTTCGGTATTCAACATCCGTTAGATGTTACCTGTTTTGTGGTGTCAGGACTTTCCTCTCAGCACCAAATATAAGTTAAATCATATAGTTATTTAGATGTATATGACTGAATTCATATTTGGTGCTGAGCTATACACTATTTGGACCAACTTCTTTTAATGAAATGTATGGATAATTCAACAAGAATTTAGTTCTTCAACAATTCCATACCTTTTCTATTGAAGAAAAATTTGACTCATTCAAATCGTGCGATACTAAAGAGTCATCATCCTATAGCGAGCAGAAAATAGTGTATAGGCATTGAAGTGAAGTGGAAGGTGTTTTGTACTACTGGTACGTAGACCATCAAGACCAAGAAGATTACTGCACCTATGACGACTGGCAATAATGCTGCATTTTTTATTTTAAGCATACGGATTATAGTGTGATGTCGTGAACGATTGACCAAGATAAGAGAAATATTTCCTATGATTAGTGTCACGAAAGCAGCTGTCTTGGCTTCGGTTTCTGATTGACCGAGTCGGAGAAAAAGTTTGAACATCAGGAGTACCATGAGCAAAGCAAATGTTCCTTGCAATACGCTCAGGAATAATGTTCTTTTGCCAAAGAGTGGTTCTTTTGGATTACGAGGAGGACGAGACATTGTGTTGCTTTCTTCTTGTTCTCATTCGAATATTATAGAGCAGGCCGGGTCAATAAGGAGTTCCATAAAAACGATATGAATTGGATAGAGGATGACGGGTCGTCAAAATAGTATCGGTAATATCGCCATTCCTGCTATGGGAATATGTACACTTACAATATAGATCATTGCTTTTTTGAGATTGTCGAATACTCTTCTTCCCATTTTTACTCAACGGACTATAGACGAGAAATCGTCGTCGAGGAGTACAATCGCTGATGCTTCTCTTGCGACGTCTGTTCCTCTTTGTCCCATTGCTATTCCTATATGTGCTGATTTCAATGCCGGAGCGTCGTTGACTCAATCGCCCGTCATGGCTACGAAATCGCCGTGTTTTTTCAATAAATTTACGATGATCAGTTTTTCTTCAGGAGCGACTCTTGCGAGTATATTCGTATTTTCTATTTTTTTCAATAACTGTTTTTCTGAAAGATGTTCGAGGTCTTCTCCTATCAACACATTTTCTGGATTTTTGAGACCGATCTGCTTGGCGATGTGTTGTGCTGTAGTAGGGTAGTCACCGGTTATCATTATCACTCTAATTCCCGCACGATAACATTCTTGTATCGCTTGAGGAACGGTTTCTCTAATCGGATCAATCCATCCTATGAGTCCGATAAATTCAAAGGTTAATTCACTTTGTGTTGTCGGTAATTTGTCTCCGTTCAAGCTTGCTTTGGCTACTCCGAGAATTCTCAATCACTCTTTTGCCATAGTTTCTATCTGTTTTTGAATATGTTTTTTTTGGACTTCATTCATTTTGCAAAGCTGCATAATTGCTTCTGGTGCTCACTTACTTGCTATAGATAGGTTGCCGTCTTGTTGTTTCCAGACGTGAGAAAGTGCGAGCAATTCTTTGGTAAGCGGGTATTCTTGGATCAAAGTAAAGTCGTGAATGTGGTCAGCATCAATATTTTTTCCTGTGAGTATTAATGCTTTTTCCATAGGATCGAAAGGGTCTTTTTTGCTTGCGAGGATTCCGTATTCTATGAGCTTGTGAAAATCTTCAGGAATAGATTCTTTATCATTTATATCCAAAAACTTGTCGTCCGTATAGAGTTTTTTGACGGTCATTTTATTTCGCGTGATCGTTCCTGTTTTGTCGGTACAGAGAACGGTTGCTGCTCATAGGGTTTCTACCGCTGCCATCTTTCTGGTGAGGACATTTTTTTTGGACATTCTTCGTGCACCAATGGCGAGAAATACCGTCAGTACTACGGGGAATTCTTCTGGTAATATTGCCATTGCTAGGGTTAGTCACGAAAGTAATCCTTTGATTCGGTCGGCGTACATTACCACATAAATCGCGAAGATTACTATACACAAGGAAATCGCGATGATAAATGCTGCGGTTACTATTTTTTTGACTTCTTTTTGGAGTAATGTTTTTTCGCTAGTTATTTCGCCGAGTGCTTTTCCTATGCGTCCCATTTCTGTATGTATCCCTGTGGAAATTACTTGTGCTACGCATTGTCATTGGACCATCATACTTCCTGAAAAGATGAATGGTAGATCATCTCCTCCTGGTCTACTTTTTTCATAATCTATTTTTTCAGAAGCTGATTTTCTCACGGGGACAGATTCTCCGGTGAGTAAAGACTCATCGACACTACAATTTCTGCTTCGTAAGATAATACAATCTGCTGGTATTTTGTCTCCTTCATTCATGATAATAATATCATCTCTCACAACTTCTCTACCAGGAATTCTTATTTGTTCTCCATTTCTGATAACCAATGCTCTCGGGCTAGAGAGATCTTTGAGTGCTTGCAATGCATTTTCTGTTTTATTCTCTTGATAGATAGCAATCGCTATGATAAAAAAAATCGATCCCAAAAGTATTATTGCTTCCTGGATATCTCCAAGAAATATATAGAGCGTTCCACACGCTATTAAGAGTAGTAGCATTGGTTCTTTGACGACTTCTCGCATAACGCCAAAAATGTTTTTCTTTTTGGCAGAAGGAAGTTCGTTATATCCGTCTTTGGCTAATTGTTGATGTACCTGTTTGGTAGAAAGTCCTTGAAGTTTTTTAACTTCTTCTTCGGTCATAGACATATGAAACGATAAAACGATAAAAGCTCACTGTGTTCGCGATAAAAGCTACGCGATAAAATGATAAAACGACTAAATGATCAAACGTTGCAGGTTAAAACGTTGCAAGTTAAAATGTTAAAAAAATATGGAGTTAACCTTTTAACCTTCAACCTTTTAACTTTTTAACCTTTCAATACAAGTTTTTAAAACTATTTCTTGCATTTGTGTTCTAAATATATTATATAGTAATGTTCTTTATTTTATTCATATATAGTATGAAAAATTTTAAAAACGCTGAAACATTTAGAAAAGTTGCTTGGGTGCTTTTGATTATTGGATGACTCAATCGATGATTGATGTGATTGTTCAATTTTGATGTTGTAGCATGGATTTTTGGATATGGATTTTTTGCTCGTTTGATCTACATTATTGTGTGAATTTCTACAGGGTTTACACTTTTGTATCCAGCGTCTAAGGGTCATACTCCACTTAGAAAATAATTCTATTCTCTATTTAGATTGTTAGTGCCATTAGTATTATGGTTGATATTCACGATTCTCGAAAAAATGTTTTAGCAGATGAATTCGTTCAGCCATATTTTGTGCATATCGAAGATATTCTCCTTCAAGAGCAACAATTAGGACATATCATCTACCCC
>CAYXTU010000077.1:0-4383 GCA_964468245.1 uncultured Candidatus Peribacteria bacterium
CTATGGCAATAGTATCGTTTTGAATACATCCATTAGTATCAACAATACCAACATAGTAGATGCCACTAGTATCTACAGAAATTTCTTGAGTAGTATCTCCTGTATTCCAATGATAACTAGTAAAATCTCCACCAGTGAGTAGTACTGTATTTCCATTGCAAGAAATAATATCTGGACCTAGATGTATAGATGGTACATAATTATAAATTGTAACAGAATCGCTAAACGAAATACCACAAACATTGGTTGCTGTTACCGAATATGTGCCTGGGATAGTGGTGGGAATGGTCTGGCTACCATTACCTTGAGTATTCCATATGAAAGAACCAGAAGAACCACCAGTAGTAATTGCTTTAAATTTTAATATTGTTTCGGGACACTTCATGCTATCATTATAGGGTATATATTCATAAAATCCATATTCTTCTAATCTTTGATGCACTGTTATATTACATGATGCAATAGGTGCGGTGAAAGCAATGTTAAAATGATAAACCTGACCTCCATTATTATTATAGCAAATTACATATCCTGATAGGCCATTATTGATATAAATCATACTATCACCATATTGATATTCGTATCCAAGAGGAACAGAACGACGCCAAACACAATCTTGTATTGTATCAAATGATAAGGGTTTATAGATAATTACGGTATCAATAGTATTACAATAAGTGTAAGTTTGTTCATTAGTCGAACTACTTAGTGTTAAATGTTCATGGGTTGCAGAAAGCGATAAACTTGCAAGTATAAAAATACTTATTAAAAATTTTTTCATGTTAAAGATCCTCCTTTTTATTTATTTGTTTATATTTGGGCTACTAAATACTATAAGTATAGTAAATAAAAAGTCAACATTAAATCGCTATAAAATATATATTGACTTATTACTACAAATACATATAAAAAAACTATTTACTTCACTCGATTCCATGAGCATAAAAGCAGACGAGAGCATAACACTCACCAAAGATACCTTACATTTGCCACCATCGGCATATATTTTATGATCGGCAGATATTCTTATTCATACAGCAATTCACGAGTTTCCAAAAAATCATAGAAGGTATCGCCGTATCAAACTGATTGAAGAAGCTTCTGATAATTTATCATATGCTATTTTTCTTTTTGCTCAAGACAAAGAAAATTATACCGCTGAACAAAAAAAATGATTTCTCGAAAGAAAATATCGCATAGACGAAAATCTAAAAAAACTCCAAGTGATACATATCAAGATGCTCATCAAGGAGTTGGATGTAATATAAAAAAACCGGCGATTTTTGACCGGTTTTTTTTAAAATTACTTGTCTTCGAAGAAAAAAAATTAAAAGTTAGAAATTTTATTTTACAACGTCTTGTCAGTCACTATCTTACCTTTTACACATCCATTCAAGGCGTCTCTCTTGACTGCTTCATCTCGAAACTTGGTCAATACATTACTAGAGGTGTATACTACATTTCGTTTTTCCAATATTCACTTCATCACGATATAACTTTCGCAGACGATATATTTGCTTGGGTTAGTGGTTTTTCAAATGAGTTTGTTTGCATAAGCTGTTCTTCGTTCTGCATAATAAGGATTTTTTGTAGTCACATACGTGAACGTCAAATCTTTTTTGGTTATCAATGGGATGTTATATTTTTTCAAAAGATAAATAACCGCGTCCATAAGCTTTTGATTACCTACAGTACTAGGAGAAATAGTGTTAGTTGTTAGTTGTTCACTGTTAGTTGTAGATGTAGATGTTCACAAAACTGTTCCGGTTTCTTCTTGAATATCTGATGTTATCAAACCGCTAAGCATGTCAGTGGAAATGTCTTGTGCACCAGTAGTACTTCATAAACCACTTCCTATAATACTTCCCTCACCAGTAAATACATATCCATCGGTTGGGATTCTTTCTTGTCCAAGGACATTTTGTGCTACGTAATCCTCGAAACTAGCACCATAATCTTTGTATACCTGGTAGTAGTCATACGCAGTAAGTACGATACCAAACACCAAGGCAACGATATATATTTTGGTTCACAACAATCTCCAAAAACTAGTAGTGATACGATGTTTGAATAGTAATGTCAATCAAAGATAGACAATAAACCCAAGTGATATCGCAGACAAGAGGATGACTGCTGTTGCTGTGCTATTGTACTGAAACATAAAGTAAATAAGGATACCAACGATTGCACCTATGATACCAGGAAAAAATAATTCTGATTTCTTTTTGCGTTCTTTGACTGCGACACGAAAATGATCGTGAAACGCTACTTTGGCTTCTTTGACTATGGGAGCTGTTCTTTTTTCATGTTCAACTTTTTCTTCTCAGCCACTAGATTCTACCGTATTGTACAACATTCCTATCAATACAATAGCTACCAAGTTGATAGCTCACAATCGAAAAAAAGTTCCTTGTCCTCGCAATATTCAGATAATTACGGGTTGAAAAACAAAGAAATAGATACTAAACAAAAGAAAGAGGTTCTTTTTCATGTTTTTTTTGATAACATTAAGTAAAAATGTCAACTAATTTTACCTATATATCGGTATATATATACAATAGGGGGTAGTTTTCAAGCTAAAAATTTGCAAATTCCACAAAAACGGGTAAAATAGACTATAGAAACCAAGGAAGGGAAAATTTAGAAATTAGCATTTAGCATTTAGCATTTATCAATTTATCGCAAAGCATTTATCAATTTATCGCAAAGCATTTATCAGTTTATCATTAATCTTATGAAAAAAGTCTTAGTAAGCATAGTAATCATAGTTATGGGAGTATTGTCGTTGACCTGCGGTCAGCTCATCATTCCTGATTCAGAAAATTATATTCTCAATGAAAATGATCAGCAAGTACTCAATACAGAAAACATTGGTGATCCCTTGAGAGATGGTGCATACAATATAGTGAGTCCAGTGACGGGAACAGGAGAATTAGCTTGACTTACGGCTACAGAAGAAAAGATTTCTAGTCATGAAATAGCCAAAAACAAAACGATGAAAATAATCAAAAACGCTATCAACTACGCATTGTGAATGCTTACCCTTATTGCACTCGTATATTTGATCTACCATGGATTTTTGATTGTGACAGCCGCAGGTGATGATACCCAATACAAAAAATGAATCGCTGGCGCAAAATATGCTGCGATAGCTATTGTCGGGATATGAGCAAGTCGGCTGATAGTAAGTATGATCTTCTGGTTGCTTGCGCTAATTATTACTCCAAATATTGTATAATACTTATTTATTCGCTTAGTCATTAATCTATGAAAAACAGTATAAAAACAGCTATTCAGACAGTACGTCACACGAGCTTCATGCTAGTATGAGGACTGTTTGCATTGATTGTATTACTTCCAAATATTGCTCTAGGACAGCAGTTTAGCGATTCAGGATTTCCGTATGAGATTCAATGAACAGATTATGTTTCAACGGAGGATGCTCCTACAAATCTAGCTACAGAGCTTATCAAGCCAGATACCAACGAATCTACGAGTTTGCTTTCTAGACTTACGGATCTTTTTAGACTGAGTGAAACTCCATATAATCCGAGCAATACTACTACTCCTGCTACAAATTACGTCAAATGGATACTCAATATATTGCTAGGATTGGTGAGTTTGCTTTCACTGGTGATGATCGTATTTGCTTTTTATCTCATCTTCTTTTCCAAAGGTGAAGAGGCTGTCGGCAAAGCAAAAAAAATTCTCGTTGGTGTAGCGATAGCACTTGCCATCATGGGACTCTCACGATTTATCGCAAGCTTCTTCTTCAATATCTACACAACCGTAACCGTATAAATTTTTATTCTTTTCATCACTAGTACATGTTCTTACCTATGGGAGAAAAATCCAAGATACAGAAAAAAAAGCAAGATAATCTCTTCAATACGGAGACTATGTTGCCTATTTCTGAGATTAGAAATGATACGCTCATCATGAAAGATGGCGGTATGAGAGCTATTTTGAAAATCAATGGTATCAATCTTGATCTCAAAAATGGTGATGAACAGCAGATTGTACTCGAACAATACAAAAAATTTTTAAACTGATTGGAATATCCTATTCAGATACTTATTCGCAATACCTTCCTCGACCTTTCCAACTACCTTACCTATATACAATGAAATGTAAACAATATAGAAAACCCAGTTTTGAAGTCACAAGGCGAAGCATATTATAGATTTCTCCAAAATATCGATATGCAACAAGGACTTATTTACAACAAAGAATTTTATATCATAGTCCCATACTATGAAGACGAACAAGACAAAGCACAGATCCAAAGATCTCGATGGGGAAAGCTTCTTGATGTTCTCAACGCCAAAGACACGATAGAAAAAATAGTAGCCAGATATAGAAAATTTATCAAAGGAAAAACAG
>CAYXTU010000078.1:0-4337 GCA_964468245.1 uncultured Candidatus Peribacteria bacterium
GATAAACTCCAGAGGGAATCTATCTTGCTATATAGCCAACTGGATTCCCGATCAGGTCGGGAATGACGTGGTATGGTTTCGGGAAAGATATTCGCCCTCCGATATAGAATCTATATTGGAGAAATTTTATTATTTTATCGCGCATAGCGCTTTTATCATTTTATCGTTCGTGTAAGCGAACTTTTATCGCGACTCCGATTTCTCGGAGGAGCTTATTGAAACATTTTTTGTAAGTCTTCATCTTTGATCATGGTCTGATTCCGAGGTGGTTCGAAGGTCACTTCTATCTCAACAGTGAATGTAGGTACTACCTCGAGAATAGCATTCTGAATCATTTCTTTTATCATATCTGCCATAGGACAAAATGGCGTAGTAAAGGTCATGAGAATGTCCACTATTTTTTTTGTTTCATCAAGATCTACCTTGTAAATAAGTCACAAAGTATACATGTCGATCATAGGAAATTCTGGATCATAGACGGTCTTGAGTTTTTCCTCTATCTTTTGTAATGTGCTAGAAGTCTGGGAATTCATGGGTAGTTTTTTTGTGCTCAGAGAATAAAGTGACTTGCAAAACGATAAATCCTACGAGTAAAATGATTCAAAGAAATTTGCTTCGATATCATAAGAGAAGAAACAATGCATTGATAAGTACAAAAATACCAAAGAGTAATGAGAGTTTGTAACTATCTTTGATGAGACGATCTGGAGTAATTTCACGAAAAAGCTTTTGGATACCGAGAAACAAATAAAAGCTTGCTC
The DNA here is from genome assembly GCA_964468245.1 of uncultured Candidatus Peribacteria bacterium. Lineage (GTDB taxonomy): Bacteria > Patescibacteriota > Gracilibacteria > Absconditabacterales > Absconditicoccaceae > CAJBLF01. The sequence goes on from CAYXTU010000078.1 coordinate 762, forward strand.
ATCGTGAAGCGATAAACAATCAGAGGATACCTAGTCCAATACCAATCATAGGATCTTCATATACATTGATAGAAGTATACGTAATCAAGATAATAAGCGTACCAAGGACTACTTTTATTAGTGATGCTATGTGATATAAATACATACTCGATAACTAATGATAAATAAACATCTTGCTCAAAGCCTAAAGCTTAAAGCACAAAGCCTAAAGCTTAAAGCACAAAGCCTAAAGCTTAAAGCACAAAGCCTAAAGCTCAAAGCCTAAAGCTTAAAGCAGTAATGTAGAATAATTAGTTTTCAATGTTTATATCATCGCTACTTGTCGTAGTATCTTCAGTTTGCGTTTCTTCTTCTGCTTGTGTGTATGTTGGTATATAGAGACCATTGTTTCCTAGTTCATAAAATTTGTAATAAATTTTTTCTCGGATACTTGCTCACAAAGGGATCAATCCATAGCCAAGTACAGGAGGAAGCAACATAAATAAATAAATTTTTTGCTGTACTTCTGCGCCACCAGAAACTTTGTAAATCAATGCGTATGCAAAAAATGCTAATGCAAATCACAGAATACTTCCCATGAGTGCTGAAGCGCTATAGTTTGGATTGGTAGAAAATTCTATTTGTGCTGCTGACGTAAATACAGAAAACAATACATGGAAACCCAATATGAAGAAAAGAATATCTATCTGACTTGCAAACACGATATAGATAGGAGCAAGAAAGAAGAAAAGAATCCCGTTGGTCAAGAACAAGAGTCCAAACATTTTGCTCGTATTGTAATATCTCCTATTATAGAAAAGACTGTAGATACCACCTACTGCTATATTTCCAATAAATGTACTCAAAAATCATATAAACAACAATACCAACGACAACAATGGATTGACTGTAGATCCTGCTTGTTGACCAAAAGCACTCGTAAACATTCCTCCCATAAATGAAAGAATGACAAATAACAATGCTGCAATTACTCCTCCTATAAGGATGCCGATAGCTACTTTACCTACCAATTGCCATCCACTAAGATTGCTTGGTTCATTGAAAAAATCTGATTGCGCTGCCATGATTACTTTTATAAAAATTAAAAGACATTAGATGGGTTAGACGGGTTAGATGGGTTAGACGGGTTAGACGGGTTAGGACTAAACCTCTAAGCGTCTAATAGTCTAAGAATTTAATTACACGTTATTGTGTCTATACTTTTGATAAATGCTTTGATGTCTTTTTGATCGTCACTACTCAATGACATACTGTATAGTGTCTCATCTTGTATAAAAAAGTACTGTGCATCATACAAAATTTCATCACCCAATTGATAGGAAAAAGCAGTTATATATCAAGAATATTGTTTATCATCACATGCTATGTTTTTATCAGTATTTTCACTAGCAGTATATTTGAATAATTTAAGCTGTAATCTTTTGGTATTGGAATCTACAAGCTCTTTGATATCTCCTCATGATTGAATAGTTGTTTTGATAACTACCAAAGAATTAACAAATCCTGTATCTCATTGTACGACATCCTCTTTGATTTCTTTGAGGATAGTTATTCCTGGGATGATCGTAGATGAAAACGTAGATACATAAGGTTTTTTGTTGTCTAAGATAGTTGCAGAAAAATCATCAAAAGTAATTGGGAAAGATGATTTGGAAATACATCCACTCAAAACAATTACCACAGGCAATATAATCAGTCAATATCGTTTCATGGAAAAATTTTAATTTTAAATTTTAAATTTTAAATGTTGAATGTAGGACTTTGTATTGTATGGACTATTGTAATATAACAATAGTTTATAAGTAAACAATTCTTTCATTTAGCATTTAGCATTTAGCATTTAGCATTTAGCATTTAGCATTTAGCATTTATTTTTAGATAAACATATAGATAATTGCCAAAATCATACCCAATACTACGCCAAATACGAAAGATCTTACATAGATTTTATTTTTGTGAGGATGATCTTCTTCGTATCCAAGCTGTATGCGTGCTGCGATATATCCAAACATCGTACCACAAAAAACTAAGTATCCTGGCATAATTATTTGTTTTATGAGAATATAATTTTCTGGACCGAACATAACGTTTCCTCTCAAAAGGAATATACCTACAAGTACGGTGAGGAAGAAAAAAATTCATTTAATAATCTCAAAGAATATATTCATACTATAGGTAAAACAATGTAAAAATCACTTGTACTATCATGTTTTTATTTGTTCATGTCAGATATTTTTTGGATAATTTGTTCCATAAGATCGATATCTTCTTCGGTAAGTTTAGTATCATCTTTGGGTTGAGTTTCTCTTTTTTTGATGAGCGTATCTACTGATTTTTTGATTTCTGTTTGCTCAGGGACAACGGTTTCACTTCAAGTCACAACTGGAACTATTCACAGATCTATTTGTCCGGTAAATCACTCTGTAGGAATATTAATATTGGAAATACCTGTAGCAAGCAATCCTGTATCTATTATTCCTGTTTGTTGTTGGACATCACCAGTGATTTCTCCTGTAGCTGGAGCTTTGATTGCGCATCCTGCTGTGCAACATACAACACTCAAAAAAAACAATAGAGAAAACTTTTTCATCATTTTGTTTAAAATCTAAAAAACTATCATTAGTGATACTGGTTTTTGCAACAAAATCAACTATTTTTGAACAAATGAATAATAAATAACTCCGGCTCACCGAGGGCAGGTGAATAATTATTGAATTGTAAAATTACCAACTATTATTATATAACAATAGTCCATATAGAACGATTCAATCACTATTCACTTTTACCTATTCACTGATATTGTATGTTTTTGGCAGTCGATAAACCAGCACGAATAACCAGTTTTGATGTGATCCGCATTTTTAGACGTCATTTTCCCAAACAGAAAATGTGACATAGTGGGACGCTTGATCCTATGGCTACAGGACTGATGATTCTCGCACTCGACAAAGATACCAAAAAACTAACAGAACTAATCTGACTGGACAAATCCTACATCGCTACCATTGATTTTTCCAAATTGACCGACACGCGAGATATGGAAATACGAGAAAAAATTCAGAATTTTGAATACAGAATGCAGAATTGAAAAATTGTAGGGCTGGAAATGGAGTCGTGAAGTGTCGAAGCGCCAAGCCTGGGGGAGATAAGCAGAAAGTTGGACAAGTTGATCCCAGAATATGAGCTTCCACTCCCCGCTTTTAGTGCAAAAAAAATTGCGTGAAAAAAGTCGTACGATGATGCAAGAGCAGGCAAAATAAGGGAAGAAAACAAGATGATGAAGGTCCAGAAATATGAAATTTTGAAATATGATTTTCCTATTTTGCAGTTAAAATTGGATGTCGGATCGTGAACCTATATCAGATCTATCGCTTATTGGCTTGGGAAAGAGTTGTGACTCGGTTGAACATTGATCCAGCTCAGAAGAACGAGTATCGGCGAACGAGATATAAATAAGCTCGAGAACTGGGAATACTTGCATAATGTGTATAAAGAAAAAGAAGAAGTGATAAAATATGTGAAGTTGTAAAATGAATCAAAATAGCCTCAAAAGTATGAGAACATTCGCACCTAAAG
>CAYXTU010000079.1:0-4232 GCA_964468245.1 uncultured Candidatus Peribacteria bacterium
TGATTATTATAATATCGTTTACCGTTTTTTATCACAGAAATATAGCCAAGATTGGATAAATCGTCCATTTCGTAGGTATATCAAAATCTCTTTACTAATTTTTCCAAAAAATCTTTTTTTAGTATTTCTTTGTTTAAACTACTTAATTTTTCTTTCAAATTAGCCATTTATTAGCGATTATACGTAAATATTTAGTTTGTCTTTTCCGATAAAAATATAAGAATTCATAAAATAAAATCAAGAGCAAATTATTAAAACTTGTAGGAAATTTTACAAACACTTAAGTGTTAAAATCTAACTAAAACGGATCGATTTTACCAGTAAAATTTTCTCTCTCAAAAATTTGTACATTCTCCTTCAAAAATGTATTTTATTTTTGATTGAAGAATGGATAAATTTTCTTTTTCAAAAATTTGCAATTTTTTCAATTCTGATTATAATTGAAGTATACGATTCCATTTTACCATTAACTTTACTATCATGGCAAATCCAAAAAACACTTTAAATGAATACAACAAAACTAAATGAGAATTATCTTCTTCAACAGCTCAACTTGCACAAGAAAAAAAAGAAGTATTTGGCTTATCAAAAGACCAAAAACAAGTTTTTGTAGATATGTTGAAATGATGAGTAGAAAAAGATCAAATAAATAAAATTTACAAACAGACATATTGAGCTAAACTTCAAGAAAGGAAAGAACTTACACAAAAGTTTAAAGAAGACAACAAAGATTTGATAGCAAAATATCAAGAGCTTTATACACAAAAAAAACTTAATGAAGAAAATCTCAAAGAATTGATAAAAAAAGCTAAAGAATTGGGTTTTGATAATGAAGAAGAATTAAGGGTTATGATTATGTGAAAATCAGATAAAAAAGAAGCCAAAGAAAAAATCGAATGACTTCCAGAATTGGCAGACAAAAATTTTAGAGTTGAAAATACGAAAGGTTGGAAAGAGATGACCGATCCAAATGGAGTGAAAGTATTGGAAAATCTTGAATGAGATGTGCGAGAATACTTAGAAGGAGATTGTAAATGAGAGCAATTATTTACGCAAGATTCGGCTCTAAGAGAAGCAAATAAGGCAGGAAAAATATTGCCAGCTTCATGGACAACATATAGAGATATTATAGAAAAAAAATACGAATGAAATTATCAAGATTTCTTGAAATGAGAAAATATGACTTTTCCCGGTTGGCGTCATCCGGATGACAAGAAATCCTACGGTATCAATGATGGATTCGGTCTGCGTTGCGCCGATGGTTCGTGCTTCCGCGGAAGTAGGAATGGATGGGGCGATAACGGATGAGGTAAGAATTATGGATTTTCCGTTCGTTGTCTTAAGGACTAGAGCCAAGTATTCGACTATTTGTCTATTTGACTATTTCAACGAAAAAAATCTAATTCAGAAAAATATCGGTGGACAGAATGCAAAGCATTCTGTCCATTTTTCCTTATCATGAAATTGCCAGAGTTCGTTATCTTACGGGATAATGGAGTGCGCATCTCTAGTCCAATAGCCCACTCCGGTTCGCCGGAGTAGTAAAAGATCATGGTATTGGTTACGATATCATGACAAAGTTAGTGGCTATGTTTACTTTTCCCGGTTGGCGTAATCCAAATAACAAGAAATTCAACAATATCAATAATGAATTCAATCTGCGTTGCGCCGATGGTTCGTACTTCAACGGAAATAGAAATAAATGAAACAATAACAAATGAAATAAGAATTATGGATTTTCCGTTCGTTGTCTTAAGGACTGGTTAATTGGGAGCTGATCTTCATGGTCAGCTTTTATAAAAATTATTTTCAGTATGCTCGACACAGATAAATTGCTTTGCGACTTATTTCAAGCGTATTACGATACTCGCCAGCACAAGAGAAATACCACTAGTGCTGTGAATTTTGAAATGAATTATGAATCAACAATTCTTGAACTACGAGATGATTTAGTGAATTGAACTTACATCGTTAGTCCAAGCATTTGCTTTATCATCAAAGATCCATTCCAAAGAGAGGTTTTCGCTGCTAATTTTCGTGATAGAATAATTCATCACTTAATTTATAATTATATTTACGAACTGTTTGATCGTCATTTTATCTATGACAGTTATAGTTGCAGACTAGAAAAATGAACACATTTTGGTATCAAAAGAATAGAACACTTCCTTCGTTCCTGCTCGCAAAATTATAGTCGTGATGCTTATATTCTTAAATTCGATATCAAATGATTTTTTATGCACATCGACAAATATATTTTGTTTGAAAAAATCCAGAGTTTTCTGTCCTCCTTTATTTCAAAGGAGGGGGACCCACAGGGTGGAGGATTTAAAAAAGAGCAACTGACTATCGATTACAATTTTCTCATCAAACTTATTCATCAAGTCATTTTTCACGATTCAACTCAAAATTGTATTATCAAATGATCCAAATCTGATCGAAATTGATTGCCTGATGACAAAAGTTTGTTTCATTCGTCGAAGGACACTGGTCTCGCAATTTGAAATCTCACGAGTCAACTATTCGCCAATATTTATTTGGATAGTTTGGATAAACATATCAAGTATGAACTGTGATTTTCGTATTATGGCAGATATGTCGATGACTTCATCATCATTGATACTGACAAACAAAAATTGCTTTCTGTGATTCCCAAAATCAGAGATTTTCTGAACGATAAGCTTCGCTTAACTTTACATCCCAAAAAAATCTATTTTCAACATTATACCAAGTGAGCACAATTTCTTTGAGCATATATCAAGCCGTATCGTACCTATATCCGCAAAAGAACGATTGGGAATTTTTACAAAAAAGTGCAGGAAGTAAATAAACACGAAGTTTTTGATAAAGAACTTATTCAATCAATCGTTAATTCTTACCTATGAATTCTCAGTCATTACAAAACGTACAACATCAGAAAAAAAGTAATCGGTAATTTCTCCAATAGATTTTGGTCGCAATTCCATTTCACGAAATCGTATGCAAAAGTAATTCCTAACATTAGAAAACTCAAATCTTCCGAAGTGAAAAATCTTTATCCTCAATGATTTTATCATGGCAACATACGATAATTTACCTGTCTACAAAGTTTCCTACGATTTACTTCAAAAATTATTTTTAGTTGTACGTAATTTCAAAAGAGACTATAAATATACGCTGGGAGAAACGATCAAAAAAGAAGTTATTGACTTGATAATCTCTATTTATCGTGCTAATTCTCATATAGAAAAACAGCATTATCTTGAGCAAGCAAGAGGATATATCGAAGTAGTGAGATTATTGATAAGATTGTGTAAGGATTTGAGAGAAATTGATTTGAAAAATTTTGTTGTTATTAATCAGATGATCGAGTCTATCAGTAAACAATTAATTGGGCGAGAAAAGTCATTTTCTTCTAAAAAAATCTAAATTAAAATAAAAAAGAGCCCTTCCTTCTCTTCTATTATTTTTCATTTTTACTAGGACTATGACCTATAACGTCTGAGCTTGGTCTGACGTCCCGACCTCCGAAGAAATTTTTAGAGGAGGGATGTCTAGATAAGCTCTGTTAGAGGACCGAATTTAAATGAGGCTTGAGTCAGGAAATCCTAGCTTTAAAACTTCTATAATTTCTGATTCTTTTCATTCAGTTTTATTTCTCAAATATATATTATCTTTGTCTAAGAATAATCTTCTTATGTAATTGTTTAATTCAGGATTAGTGTTTAGCTTTTGTAATATATCATTTATTTGGTCTTCAGAAGATACACTATTTGTTTCAAAAATTGTAAGATGAGGAATCTGTAAAGAATATCATATTTTTCTAATATGTTCAAAAAATATATCTCATCATTCTATATTTAAATAGAATATTCTTTTTCAGTTTTTGTTGCTCATAAAACTTTCAAAAGCTCATATTTTTATACTTTTGATGCTATTAATCATATCTTGATTTATACTTGGTTGTATGTCCTTTAATTTTTTAATAGCACTTTCTAGCTTAATAATTCACATGAAATCAAGTGTTATGTGAGGATTATTTGTAAATTCCATGTCTTCATCCTGAATTATAGATTCTATCGTTTTTTTTATATTATCAAAATTACTTTCTGATGTTTCAGATGTCTCCAAAGTAATATATCATTTTGAAAGTTCCATATAGAAGATTATTACTAAATAAGGATTTTCTGATTTCCTCTAACGGCGGCTCTCGCCCGACGTCCCGAGATTCCAATAAAAATAGATAGTCGGGA
>CAYXTU010000080.1:0-4199 GCA_964468245.1 uncultured Candidatus Peribacteria bacterium
CTGAAGGAGAGGGGGAGAAAGGGGGTGAGGAAATACTACAGATGAGGAAAATTTTATAATGTTCTATTCTTGATCTCAAGTAGACACTTGTCGACAAACTCTGTAAGTCCAGTTTCGTATTGGTTTTTGGTCTTGTATTCGCGGATGGAAAGTGTTTTTGTAGTTTCTTCTTTTTCTCCTACAATAACAATATAAGGAATCTTTTCTACCTCTGCGTTACGAATTTTTTTGCTGAAAGAGTCGTCTCCTGTATCTACACTCGCTCTGATTCATTTATCTTTCATTTCTTTTTCTACCTGTTTTGCATAATCTACGAATGGTTCTGCGACTGGCACAATCTTGATTTGTTGCGGAGCCAATCGTAATGGAAACGCTCCCGCAAAATGTTCTAGTAAAAATCAAATAAATCTTTCATGTGTACTGAGCGGAGCTCTATGAATACAAATAGGAGTTTTTTCTACTCCATCCTTGTCTGTATATGTAAGATTAAACCTTTCTGGAACCGCAAAATCTACCTGATTAGTCGCCAGAGTAAATTCTCTTCCAATAGCAGACCATATTTGTACATCGATTTTTGGACCGTAAAATGCAGCTTCATTGGCTACTTCTACAAAAGGAACTTTATTTTTTACCAATATATCTCTGACTTGATTTTCGGTTTTTATCCACAATTCTTCATTGTCTACATATTTTTTTCCTAATCATTCTTTGCCATGAGTAGAAAGTCTCATCTGATATTTATCCACTCCAAATAGGTCGAAATAATATTTGTACATTTCTACTACCTTCATAAATTCTTCTTCAAATTGTTCTTCTGTACAATAAATATGTGCGTCATTCATTGCCATAGATCTTACTCTCATAAGTCCAAATAATGATCCAGAATCTTCATACCTATAACAATGTCCATATTCAGCCAATCTAATAGGAAGATCTCTATAACTTTTTGGTTCAGCATCATAAATTTTATGATGATGTGGACAGTTCATCGCTTTGAGATAATATGTTTCCCCATCTAATTGCATAGGTGGGAACATGCTTTCTGCATAGTATGGTAAATGTCCTGATCTAAGATACAATTCTTGCTTCGCAATATGTGGTGTACGAACTCTTTTATATTCATATCTCGCTTCTGTTTCTTTCGCCAAATTTTCTACTTCATCAGCAATAATAGTTCCATTTGGCAACCAAAGTGGCAATCAAGCACCCACCTCGTCATCGAAAGCGTAAATATGTAATTCTTTCCCCAATCTCCTATGATCACGTTTTCTTGCTTCTTCCATCATCTCGATATAATTTTTGAGTGCTTCTTTATCTTCAAAAGCGAGTCCGTAAATTCTTGTCATCATCGGATTTTTTTCACTTCATCTCCAGTACGCTCCAGCAATTTTTTCGAGTTTGAATGCGTCAGGATTGATTTCTTTTGTACTCTCTACATGAGGTCATTCGCACATATCCAAGAAAACAATAAAATTATTTTCTAAGTTCAAAGTTCAAAGTTGCAAGTTCAAAGTTGCAATATAGTTGTTGATGTTTTCATATTTTTTGAGGTAGTCAGGATTGCTGCCTTTGAGGAGATTGTCTTTTGCAGAAGTCGGGATGGTGTTGAGATAGTAAGAAAATTTAGTTTCACCGTTGGCTTTGAATTCATCGATCAACTCGATTTTGAATTCTTCTCCGAGCATAGTGATAATCTCTTTGGCTTGATCATAATTCAAATCTATTCTATGAAATATCTGGCTTTCCTTCACGATTTTGACCATCATCTTGTTGAGCTCCTTGAGGTTATCTTCCTTGAATTCTACGCCATCAGAGAAAATAAAATCATAGTAAAATCAGACATCTATTGCAGGTCCGATACCGAGTTTTGCATGTGGATCTACTGATCTCTGGACTGCTTGCGCCAATACATGTGATAATGAATGACGTGGTTTCAATATCGCTTCTTCCATAATTATTGATAAAATGATAAAAGGCTTTCCGCCGATAAATTGATAAATCTATCATTGTTTTTTAAAGAAAAATCCTACGTAAGCTAGTTAGTAGGAGTTATAGATTTTTTCAATAACAAACTCCTACCATTATGCAATGGTTGTTGTGGTAGTCGTTGTAGTTGTTGAAGCAGTTGTTTTCATAGTGATGATACTAGTTTTTTTTGCTAGGAAAACAAGATGATTTTTGATTAGAAATTTTGTTCCAAAACACTACAATCTTTTTTAGTAGAAAGTAGAAAGTAGAAAGCAGAAAGCTGCTTATTAGCTAAAACACGGCTTTTTACGTAAAGCTTGAAGTCAAATCTATCATTTATCATTTTTCATCTCTCATGAATTATATTCTCGTCCCCATTATTGCAGCAGCTATTGCTCGAATTGGATTGAAACTCTTTCGTCGGCTGAAAGTGCTTGATAAGCCAGGGAATGATTTGAAAAATACAAGAAAACCCGTACCGACTATCCAGGGAGTTTTTGTCTATGTGGGATTTTTTGCTATCGTAGCAATCCTCTTTCCTCAGTATATACATAGCAATTTGTTTTGGTGATTGATACTAGGTTCGTTGCCTATTGTGATTTTTGAACTCTTTGAAGAACTAAGTTATCTCGGAAAAATATCGTTTAAGATTCATCCTGCATTGAGATTGCTTGGACATGTTGCAGGTGCGTTGTTGGCAGTTTGGATAGGTAATATCTGAGCGCAGGAATTTATTGTCAGTGGACATATCTATATCATACCTCAGCGACTTGTGGCTCTCGGATTCGTCTGATGGTCTATCTTGTGTATCAATGCTATCAACCGATTTGATGGAATTTATGCTCAAGCAAGCGGTGTTTCTGGAGTGGGATTTCTTACTATATTTTTGCTGATTGAGTTTGTAGTATTTAGACATTATACAAATTTTACCGATGCAAATATGCAAATATTGTTGTTCGTCAAAAATATGTCGTTTGTTTTGTTTTGTATCAGTCTCGTAGCAACTGTAGTAGAATACAAGCCATTGTGATTGATTAGAGATGTAGGAATAATGTTTTTTGGATTTAGTCTGGCGTATCTTTCCGTGATAGGGTGAGCCAAAATAGGAACACTGATCGTAGCGTTGTCGTTGGTAATCTTCGACGCGATATGGGTCTGATTATGGAGAATGTTTGTCATGAAAAAAAGTCCCCTCAAGGGCGACTATACTCATTTGCATCATAGGTTGCTTGGACTTGGACGAGGAAGAAAAGAAATTAGGGGATTTGTGTGGATTCGATCTCTGATTATGATGATATTTATTCTGATCCAATGAACGGACAGATTGAACAAGATTATAATTTTTGTCGTCATGGCTCTCGTTTTCTTTGGCGTCAACTATTATCTCTTTCTTGTTAAAAAAATGCCGTGTGGATTGGGAATAAAAAAATAGTTTTTTTGAGTTAAAAAAAGCAGAGCCCCTGAAATAATCAGAGACTCTGTATGCGCAGTATGCGTTGTTATTATATAGATTGTCATGTTATAATATTAGCAAAAAAAACATGACGACAAAACTATAGTTTTTTGTAGACACAAAACAAGTGATTGTTGTTTATTTTTTTTTGAAAAAAAGTCTCACCAAATATAGGCGAGACTTTGTAGACTCATAATGGGCGCGTGATGGCACAAAAAAACTTCTTACGTGTATACGGATGAATGAACAATAAGAATAAACAAAAACATCCATCACACTCCATTGATTCTTGTCTAGTAAACATTACTATATATATTTTCCAATAGAAAGCAAGTGTTTTTTGAGATTAACTTTTGGTAATTGTTCGCTTTACTTTTTTCCCATCTTTTTTACCAAAAACTATTACTACAACATCACCCACAACATCTATACCAATATCTTCATAGATTTTATTTAACATAGCCTCTCTATGTGGTTTAGATGACCATACTACCGTCATAAATTCCTTTATATTTTTTTTTCCATCTTTTCTCGTCTCTGCATTTCCTCCCACTAATTTTTTTCCAAAAAAAACAATTTCATCGGTATCAATTCCAAGATATCATGAATCTATTATCCTTTCAAAAAATGATCTATCTTTTCCCTTACCAATCCACTGCCAATGCCCATTTCCTGTTGGATTTCCATTATCATCAACATAATCATCTCGGTTGTTATACAAAAAATTAACATGATCTGTTGCAGCTATCTGGAGGTTAGAATCTAACTTAAGTGGAGC
>CAYXTU010000081.1:0-4115 GCA_964468245.1 uncultured Candidatus Peribacteria bacterium
CCCCGACACCGGCGATACGGAGCAGCCCCTGCTTTGGCTCTTTCTTTATTCATCTCTATCAAAATGTGTTGTTTGATAGTATCTGTCCCTGCCTCTTTTCCATATATTTTCAAGATATTAGAAAAACTTTGTTTGATAATGGTATCATGATCCATCACTAAAACCTCTGCTACTTTTTTTTGAGTTGCTTGTTTGTGCTGAATATTTTTGCTTTGTGGTACTTTGGTTGGCTTTTGCGTTTGTGCAGATATTCACTGTTGTACTCACCCCAAAAGCATTCACGAAACAAGTAAAGAGTTGATAATTTTATTCATAAGTAGAGATATAATTAATTAAATGAAGGCACATTGTTTGTATTTTGACCTCTCTTTTTGATCATGGTTAATGTTCATTGAGATTTTTCATCTTGATTGAGTGGATATCTTGCATTAAAATAACTTACTAATTCTGAAGTTGATCAGCTATCTATTTTTGGCAATTTATTGTCTTCTGCATCTTGTGTGATTTCCTTCACTTTTGAAATTGATTCTGTAGGTAATATAATCTTGGTTCATGGTATCCAATTTGTTTCTTCTTTTTTTGAAACGATTGTCTTTGGCTGTTTATCTTTGTCTAATCCAATTTGTGTGGTTGTTGTTTCTGTTATAGAACTACTTGATCTTATTGGCAATGTAGAAACTAAATCGTTTATGTTTGGATTGTTTTTTAATTTTGTACTCGCATTTTCTACAACACTTCGATCACCATGTACCTTGATTTTATCTGGCTTTCCTGATTGTTTGATAACAACCTCACTTACCTTACACTCCATAATACGTGTAGTTGTATTGTTTCCACCATTTGGTACATCAGTTATCATTTTGTATATACTATATTGATTATGGATATTTTCTTTTGTTTCTACAAACTTTTTTGGATTTTCTATTATTGATGTTCCTTCTTCTTTTTTTTCTGTAGTAAAAAGTATTCCTACTCATCTATCTTCTCCATAATAACTATTTGGTACAGCAGCGTTTATACTCAGATCCGCCTTTGCGATAAAGTCTTTGAACTTTTCTCACAAGAGAGATTTTAGTCCATTGATAGCTTTCAATGCTCTTGCTTGAGCCAATACGGTATTTAATCGATCACTCATTGCTTCAGGATTGTTTTTGTCTGGCATAGCTGGCATAGTAAGTGTAGCCTTTTTGTCTTGTGGTAAATCATTTTGCAGAGTATTCATAAGATTGGCATGATCTCTAAGTAATTTTTGAGACTGAGAATTTGGTTGCTCTGACCACTTAAATGGGTTTGCATCTGAGCGTCAAACAATAGAAATCTTTGTATCACTCTTGGGATCATTCATTACTTCCAGAATCTTATTTTTTGTATTTTTAATATTTTCATCAGATGGATCAAACACATTTGCCTCACCAAGCGTTTGTCATCTATTTTTTAAATTGTAATTTTCATTTCTAATATCAATCGTATTGATCGTTTTGACAAATTCGTTTGGTATTTCGTTTGTTGCTATCATTTCTCTTTTTACGTCACCAGTAAATGTTGTCGTATTTTTCATTTGCTCAATATTTTTTCTCAATACATCTGCCTTTTCTTTTACATTTTTTTCTCCAGCTGTTGTTGCTGGTGTTTCTCCATTGATCAAAGACTTACCTTTTTCTGTACTAGTAAATTCTTTGACATCGCTCAATGTTTTCTTTTCTTCTGACTGTATTTTTTCTACAGGAGATAATTTTTCTGATGAATTTGTTTCTGGTGATGAAATAGCCATAGTAGTTGTAATTTACATAATAAAAAGTTTTTTAGATATTTGCGATAAGTTGTTCTACTTGTTGGAGCTCTATTACTCTTTCTTTGGCTTCTCTTTGGTGCATTTCTTCAAGCCTATTTTGGAGTGATGAGAGTATTTTTTGTTGTCCTTCTTTGTTGTACTCTTGGATCGCTTGTCCAAATTGCATAATATCTTGATATATTCCTATCAAAAAAGCCGCATCGAGATTTTGACTCTTTTGGAGAAGATCAAACAAATCCAAAAACATAGGATCTGAATCTTTTATTTGTGCAACCATCGCTATCAACTTTTCTTTTTGTTGATCAAAGGTCAGCTTACTAAACTCTTGTACTGCTGAGGTAATATCCATACGTGATTTTTGTAAAGTAAATTTGTACTATTTAAGTATAATCAGAAATAAAAATTTTGCAAATTTCAGGAGATGAAATTTATATATCATTCAATGAAAACTGAAATCTAATTTTCAAGGATGATGGACAAATTTTTGAAAAAGAAAAACAGTCTCTCGAAACACAAAGAAACTGTTTTATAAGGTGGGGCCTAGCACGGATAATATCTCCAATTACCTTACCCCATGAATCAACACAACACCACCAGCAATTACACCCTGTTTTCAGGATAAGCCCCTAGGAGGAGGGAGTTGATTTATATTTTTATATATTTTTTGTCTTCTTATAAAAATACTATACATATTTTTTGTATAAAAGCAATAGTTTTATTTGACAAATCAATTATTTTGTGTATAATAGATATATTTATCTCGTATATTGCGTATGAAAACAACAGTAAATACCGATCAAACACACGATAAAAAACCATCAAAAGCTTCTACACTTGTCACTTTGGCTACTACGGCTGCTTTGGCGGGAAGCATGTTTTTTGCTAGTCCGAGCTTTGGTCAAAATCAACAAAAAAAGCCTGTCGGACAAAAGCCTACAAGTAGTAAGCAAGTGAATACGGGTAAAAATAGTGCTAAGACATATACAGTAACAAAAGATACTATAAATTATGAAGCAGTAAAAAAGTTGGAAATATGGGAAATAGAAAAAAAATATGGTAAAGAAAAGACTATAGAAATTATACAGAAATGTTTGTTTGAAGAAATCAACAAACTTAGAATAGAAAAATGAGTACAACCACTATTCTTGGATACAAGTCTTATCAAAGCATCGCAGCTCTATGCAGAAGAAATGGCTGAAACTAGAAATTTTGGTCATACCTGAAAAGATTGACGTGAACCAGCCAATAGAGCTATGGCAGCATGATATCCCAATGATCTTGTTGGAGAAAATATATTGTTTTCTGGTTATTCTATAGAAAATGCTATACATATGTGGAAAACATCTTATGGACATTATCAAACACTTATGGATCCTAGAACTTCTAGATTTTGAGCTGGATATTGTCGTGGATATCGAGTAAATATGTTTGGAGTAATCAAATAATTTTTTTATTGTCCTCATCGATTTCCATACGCAGGACAAAGGGATTTTCATTGTGGAATCTGAATAGTTCAGTCTCACCAAAAATTTTGTATACCTGTTCTTCTCTTTTTTTTAACCTTTTGATCAGCTTCTGATTTCATTGAAATCTGAAATCATTCTGTTGAAGTAGCAACAGCAGTTAAAGGAATTATTCTTGTTTGAATTGTTTGTATTTTTTTGTATTTTAAATTGAGTGTTGTATATTGATATTCTTCAAATATTGATTGCAATCTTGGATCTACATTGTTTGTTGTCTCTATGGTTTTCATAGCTTCCTGTAGGGTAGGTCCATTAACCCCATAAGCAACTGCTATGCTAGCAATATTTGGTATTTTTTCTTTATTTGCTCATGGCAAAGTATTTATATAGTCCAAAAATGTTAATGCTCTATCTCTCGCCAAGGTAGGATTGTTGGTCACTGATCATGGACCTGTATCCGTAGTCGATTGTTGTTGTACTTGTTTTCCATCTATGGTTTTGTTTTGTATAGAAAATTCAGCATCTTTATCATCTCCAAAATATTTTAAATTATTATCTTGTGTATATATCGTGTGCTGATAACTTGCTGAACCATATATTTCTCAACCTATAATAGTGAATGATTCATTTTCCAATATACGATTTAACTCTTCTGGCAAACTTGCTTCTATTGCAGTCTTATCTGCTATCTTATCATAAGGAAGTTTTACTTTTGAAGTAATTTCTCCATACTCTGCTACTTCCCCAGAAATATCGACATTTTGTAGTCCTTCTACGGGAATCACTTCTATTTTTGATTGATCTTCTTCAGGAAGTTTTTCTACGATAGTCTTTATCTGTGTACGAACTTTTTCATTTCC
>CAYXTU010000082.1:0-4060 GCA_964468245.1 uncultured Candidatus Peribacteria bacterium
GTGCAGCAACTTTGTCAAAGTTCATCATAAGAACTAATCAGGAATCATACATAGAATATTCTGTTCCACTTCGTGATCGAGAAAATTGTGTAAAATTAGTTTCTATTATATCAAGTTGTGCTGCAAAAGAAGAAGAATTTATCCATGCGTTGTTTGTCGGAGTAGATCATGTCCGATATAGTACCGGTGGTACATCTACGATAAAATTCCATCCTGAACTTCGATCTCAAATATATCCTACATTACTATAAGCAGCCACTCTTCGATAATAGGTTCAATCGACAAGTCCTGTCAAGAAAATACCTGTATTCACAGTAGTTCATGAAGCGAAAAATATAGTAAATCATGAGTTTACACTTATTTGATATATATATCCGCTTACTGATGATTCTGGCGATGGATTCCAAACAAAATTGCTACCAGATACTGTTATTATACTTCAGCTTACTGGGCTCACTAAAACCGGTGCTGTTATCGGAGCAGCATATCATATCGTTCTTCCCGTACTTGTTATATTTACAAAATCAGTCACTATTCACGAATATCCATAATTACCACCTGGCACCATTCACGTTTGAAAAATAGTGAAATTCCATTTGTTGGTGTCATATTTATTGAGATTGGAATTGTAGAGTACAGATATTTCATCAGCAGAAAGAGCGCGGTTGTAGATACGCGGCTCATCAACATATCAGCTTCGTCTATATGTTGTATTTGGTCATCAGACAGAAAAAACTCTCGCCGCAGTACTTGTAGGATTTTTATAGTTTGCTGACCCTACTAAACTACCATCGATATAGAGATACATTTTATTGTTTATAGCATCGGCCACAGTAACATACTGATGCCATTCATTAAGTGATGGCTGCACAACATCTACTGCTCATAATTTAAATGGATTTGTCGTACCATCACCGGCATTGAAATATATTTTCCCTGCAGTAAAATATAAATCAAAATATGATGTTGACGCATTAGTAGGATGATTCCATAACATATTAGGAGTTGTCGTTGAAGTTTTTGCTCGTGCAATGATGGTTGCACTCGCTCACAATACTCTTGTAGGAGTACCCACATATTGTACATTAGAGCCAATTTGATACGCTCATCAGTATTTTCATCATGTCCAAGTTACTCATAGATATCAAGTTCCATTTACTCATAAAGAAGAAAAGTCTTTGACAATAATATCCGTTTCTCATAGTGCAGCAACTTTGTCAAAGTTCATCATAAGAACTAATCATGAATCATACATAGGATATTGTGTTCCATTTCGTGATCGAGAAAATTGTGTGAGAAAATTTTCGGTTATATCAAGTTGTGCAGTGAAAGAAGAAGAATTTATCCAAGCATTGTCTACAGGAGTAGATCAGGTAAATATAAGTGTCGAAGGAAGATCTACACTAAAATTTCGTATGTCACTTCGTAGTCAGGTATTCCCTGCGCTATCATAGGCAGCGACTCTTCGATAGTAGAGTCCTTCCGTTAATCAGGTCAGAGAAATTCCTGTTTGTGTTGTAGTTCATGAAGCAATAAATGTAGAAAATCATGAATCTGTACTCACCTGATAGATATATCCCAATACTCAAGAATCTGCAGAGGGACTTCGAAGAAAATCCTTGCTCGTACTCTGATCGACATCTCCACTCAAAGGAGAAAGCAGTGTCGGTGGTTGAAGGACATACAAAGAAGAAATAAATCCTGCCAATGCTCCATCGTATTGGGTAAAGTTTCATCCTACCAGAATTCTACCATTTGCTTGCGCTGCTAGTGCGTATATTTGTTCATTGAATCATCATCAAATAGAGAAACTTATATCTGGCGACCCATCGGTATTGATACGTACTATTCTATTGCGCAATACTCCGTTATAAGAAGTATACGCTCATCCTACAATCATTTTTCCATCACTTTGTATAATAATTCCTCTTGTCGAACCATTAAACGCTGTACCTCAAACAAATGATGTATCTCTTGTTCCATCACTATTGAGACGAACTATTCTATTTACCGTTGTTCCACTATAGGTTCCAAATGTTCCTCAGATAAGTATTTTTTGGTCTTCCTGTACAATTATTTTTTGTGGATACGCACTCAAACCTGCTCAGATGCTAAATGATGTATCTCTTGCTCCTGTACTGGTAAGACGAATAAGTCTATTTGTTGTGATAGTATTGTGCGTAGTAAAGTTTCCTCCTGCAACTATTTTACCATCTGATTGTATATCTACAGAATACACAAATGCGTTAAATGTACCTGGAACGAATGAAGTATCTTTTGTTCCATCAGTATTGAGACGAAGAAGATACGGAGATGATGCCCCACTATAGGTAGTAAAGTTTCCTGCTACCAAGATCTTACCATCTGATTGTATTTTGATATCATAGACGGTTCCATTGGCTCCTGCACCAAGAAATGACGTGTCTCTTGTTCCATCACTATTGAGACGAAATATTCTATTGGCAGTCACCCCATCATAATTCGTACAATCTCCCCCCACCAAGATCTTACCATCACTCTGTACAGCAAATGCATATACATTTCCTACACATCCATTTCCTACAGAAAACGTAGAATCTCTTGTTCCATCACTATTAAGACGAACTATTTTGTTGGCTATTGTTCAGCTATATACCGTAAAATCACCACCAGCAAGTATTTTTTGATCAGCTTGGATTGCTAATGTCAAAACATACGAATTAAATCCATATCCTGCTGGACTTGTGTCTTTGGAGCCATCGGTATTGAGACGAACAAAATAGTTGGCACCCAATCCATTATATTGAGTAAACGCTCCCCCTATGACAATTTTCCCATCTCATTGGATATTTAACGCATATACAATACCATCAGCACCATTTCCTACGACAAAGTTTGTATCAGTTGTTCCATCAGCATTGAGACCAACAATTCTATTGGTAGCCACGCTATTGTACGTAGTAAATGCACCTCAGACCACTATTTTGTCACCACTTTGGATTGCCAATGACCACACTACAGCATTAGCTCCTGCGCTAAGAAATGATGTATCTTTTGTTCCATCGGTATTTAGACGAAGTATTCTCGCTATTCATCATCCATTATAACTCGTAAAAGATCCTCCTATAATAATTTTATCATCTGATTGTATGCCTACTGCATATACAACTCCATTACCTGCACCTACACCAAGAAAGGAGGTATCTCTCGTTCCATCACTATTGAGACGGATAATTCTATTGGCTGCTACTCAGCTATACAATGTAAAAGCTCATCAGACAACTATTTTGTCATCGCCTTGTATAGCAATATTATAAACATAACTATTGAATGTAAAATTGGTAAATGAAGTATCTCTGGTTCCATCACTATTGAGACGGATAAAATATGGCGCTGATACTCAGCTATACGTAGTAAAAACTCCTGCTACCAATATTTTGCCGTCTGATTGTACTTTGATATCATAGACAGCATCATTAAATCATCATCATATAACAAATCATGTATCTATTGTCCCATTACTATTGAGACGAGCAATCCTATTGGACGTAGTTCAATCATATCGAACAAATGATCATCCTATAAGTATTTTACCATCACTTTGTATATCTACTGCATATACCGGATTATTAGTTCCTGCACCAAGAAATGATGTATCTCTACTCCCATCCGGATTGAAACGAGCAATTCTACTTGTTGCTTCTCCACTATATATCGTAAACGCACCTCCTATAAGCACCTTACCATCACTTTGAATAACTACACCTCTGACTTCCGCATTGAATTCTACCGGAGACAATATATTGAAGCCTAGGTCTAATCCAACTGTCCCGTTGAATAATGCATGTGTACTTCCCAGCATACTCACCAAACCAAAGGCAAGAAGTACTGTTTTGAATAGTATATTTTTGGATCATACAAAAAATCTTCCCAAAATATTTTTCTGGATATGCGATTTCGAATGTACTGAATTTTTTGCTAAGAATTTCATCGAACGAATTGACTCATTATTTATGGAATAAAATCTCTGTATATATAGTCGAATGCTTGTATATCCAAGTATATTCGCTCCGCTGTTTAT
>CAYXTU010000083.1:0-3977 GCA_964468245.1 uncultured Candidatus Peribacteria bacterium
CCTTTTGACAAGGTGAAAGTCGTAATTCTCTGACAAGATCCCTATCATGGTGAGTGAGAGGCTCATGGATTATGTTTTTCTGTCCAAAATTGAGTAAGACAACCACCGTCATTAAAAAATATTTTCAAAGAACTTAATGATGATCTGAAAAATCTGAAAGATGTCTGAAAAATCTGAAAAACTGGTGATTTGATTCCTTGGGCTAAACAAGGTGTTTTTCTATTGAATGCTAGTCTTACCGTAAGAAAAGACCAGCCTAATTCACACAAAGATATTGGTCGACATAGGTTTACTGATGCTGTCATTAAAACAATTTCAGATAAAAAAGATGGGGTAATCTTTTTGCTTCGATGAGCTTTTGCGCAGAAAAAGAAAGAACTTATAGACACTAGTAGACATATTGTTTTGGAGTGTCCACATCCATCACCATTTTCAGCTCATACCTGATTTTTTGGTTGTAAACATTTCTCAAAGGTGAATGAAATTTTGAAGTGAAGAGGAGAATATGAGATTAATTGGGATTTACATATCTGATAAATCTGAAAAATGTCTGAAAAATCTGAAAAAACACGCAAAGATATAATTGCTTTCTTTAGTGTTTTGGATATTATCCTCATGTTTATCCTTTAATCATTTTCTTATGGCTGATTCTGTATTTAAGGAGTTTAGTAATTTGTATGAACTTTCTAAAACTTTAAGGTTTGAATTAAAACCGATAGGTAAAACTAAGGAGTTGCTTAATGAAAATAATTGATTTTTCCCAGGTTTTGAAGATAAACTTTTCCCAAAAGATAAAAGAATAGAGGAAATATATCAAAACATTATTAAACCTTGTTTAAATGAGCTTCATAGTCAACTTATCGAAGAAAGTCTAAATGGAGTTTTGCTGGGTACTTTGAATGAAAATGTTTTTGAAGAATGTAAAAAAGATAAAAATAGTGATGATTATAAGAGGTATAAAAAGCAATTGAGAAAGGAAATAGTAAATTTTATGCAAAATTCTAAATTCCAATATGCAAAATGATTTAAGGAGCTTATGGATAAGTGAGTTATAGATATTATTGTTAAATTTAATGGACATCAAATTTATGAAAAGCAAGACG
Source organism: uncultured Candidatus Peribacteria bacterium (assembly GCA_964468245.1). Classification (GTDB taxonomy): domain Bacteria; phylum Patescibacteriota; class Gracilibacteria; order Absconditabacterales; family Absconditicoccaceae; genus CAJBLF01. The sequence continues at coordinate 1,104 of CAYXTU010000083.1, forward strand.
ATAAAAAGAAGTATGAAAATGAAGATTTGTTAGGTAAAACATATAAAGATTTAATAGAAACCTATTTTAAGTGATTTTTTACTTATCTTTCAAATTTTAACACTAATAGATCTAACCTTTATAAAGATGATGGGAAAGCTTCTAGAGTTGCTACGAGAGCAATAGATGAAAATCTATCTAGATTTTTCCAAAATAAACTTTTTTATCATGATAAAATAGAAAAAAATTGCATTTTAAGTGCCGAACAAAAAGAAGTTTTTGATATAGTTTCTTTTAATAATTATCTCAATCAAAAAGGTATAGAACTTTACAATAAAAAAATATGAGAGCTAAATTCTCTTATCAATCAATATAATCAAAAGAATAGTTTAACTTGAAACCATAAACTTCCTAAATTGCAGGTCTTGTATAAACAAATTTTGGCAAAAATAGAAAAATGATCTGTTAGCGATTTTGTCGATTCTATTATTGAATCTCCGCAAGATCTTAAAAATATCATAAATTCTTTTATACAACTTTCTAATAAAAAAAATGAATTAGTAAAACAAGAAATATTTAACAATATGCTAAAATTTGATTTGAGTGGTATATATCTTAAAAAATCTAATTTGAAGATACTATCCAATAAATATTTATCAAATTATTCTACATTAGATAAATTGTTGCCAAAAGTAGATGATGAATGAAAAGTTGAAAAGAAATCTGAAGAAGATGTTATTTCCTTGCAAGAAATAAAAAACGCTTTCGATACTACAGAATTGTGACAAGAATTGTTTAAATCTGATTATTCCCAAGAATGAAAAAGCTATTTTGATTTATTTATTCACTCTTTACAAGTTGATGCTGAATCTCTCATGTGACAAATCCAAAAAAGTAAAGAATTTTATGAAAACTATTTATTGAAATGAGATTTTGAGTTGAATTTGAATAATTCTACAAAAGATATAGAAAAGGGCGGACTCATGTTTAATAGAAAAAATATTATTAAAGATTATTTGGATAGTGTCTTAAGTTTTGATAGATTAGTAAATCTATTTAGTTTAACAAAATGACAATGAGAAAATAAGTCAGAAATAGAAGTGGAAAATAAAGATACTGATTTTTATAATAAAAAAGATGAATATGATCAGGATTATTCGCCATTTAAGGTTTATAATTCTGTAAGGAATTTTTTAACAAAAAAACGTTATTCTACCGATAAAATTAAGTTGAATTTTGATAATTCTACTTTGCTTGATGGTTGGGATAAAAATAAAGAATCTGATAATTATTGAATTTTGCTTATGAAAGATTGAAATTATTTTCTCGCTCTTATGAAAAAATGACATAATAAATTCTTTGATGAAATAAAAAATCATTGATTATATGAAATAAGTTGAAATTTTTATGAAAAGATAAATTATAAATTATTACCATGACCTAATAAAATGCTTCCTAAAGTTTTTTTCTCAGCTAAAAATGTTAATTATTATAATCCATGAAGTGAAATATTATTTATTAGAGAAAAGGAAACATTTAAGCAATGAGATAATTTTTCAATTGGTGATTTACATAAGTGGATTGATTTTATGAAAAAATCTATAAATAAGCATCCGGATTGGTCTCAATTTTGTTTTAAATTTAAAGATACAGAAAAGTATAATAAAATTAATGAGTTTTATTATGATGTAGAATCTCAATGATATAAAATAGATAAAGTAAAAATAAATGAAAATATTTTGAATGATGCAGTAAAAAATTGAGATTTATATCTTTTTCAGATATATAACAAAGATTTTGCAAAACATGCAAAATGAAACGAAAAGATTCATACGATGTATTGGAAAGCTTTGTTTGAAAATCAAAATTTTGAAAATGGGACTATTTTTAAATTAAATTGACAAGCGGAAATATTTTTTAGACCTAGAAGTATAGAGGAGAAAAAACAAAAAAATCTTATCATCAAACAAAATGAATCTGCAATAGAAAAAAAGAGGTATACAGAAAATAAAATTTTGTTTCATTGTCCCATTACCATAAATTTTGTGAACAAAAAAGATTTTAAGGTAAATGATAAGGTTAGGGAATATGCTAAAAATAATAAAATGAATGTGATTTGAATAGATAGATGAGAAAAACATCTTTTATATTATTCTTTGATAGATCAAGATTGAAAAATAAAGGAAATTAATACTATGAACACGTTGATTTCAATGTGAGCAGATTGAATTGAAAAAAAAGTGCCATATGCAGAAAAACTAATAGAAAAAGAATGAAATAGAGACAAAGAAAGAAAAGATTGGGATGAAATAGAAACTATAAAAGAATTGAAGGAATGATATATTTCTCAGATCGTTCATAAGATAGTTGAAATGGCTATAAATAATAATGCGATTATAGTTATGGAAGATTTAAATAGCTGATTTAAAAGATGAAGACAAAAGGTTGAAAGACAAGTATATCAAAAATTTGAATTGGCTTTGGCTAAAAAATTGAATTATGTTTTTTCTAAAGAAAAAAATAAAAATGAATTAGGTGGCTTATATAAAGCATATCAGTTGACTCCTAAAATAAATGACTTTCAAGATATTTATGCACAAACTGGTATAGTGTTTTATACTCAAGCTGGTTATACTTCTACGACATGTCCAATATGTGGATTTAGAAAAAACGTTTATAAAAAATATAGTAATATAAAAGATACTAAAAAATTCATTTCATCTATAAAAATTGAATATATCGACTGATATTATGTTTTTTCTTATACGGTTGATGTTAATCAAGATAAAAAATGAAATGAATTGAAAAAATTAGATTGGAAATTATCAACAAAAGATCAAATCAGATATTCTTCTAGTAAAAATAAGGAATGAAAATGATGGTCTGTGGAAAAGC
>CAYXTU010000084.1:0-3869 GCA_964468245.1 uncultured Candidatus Peribacteria bacterium
TCACAAGCCCCTTATATATAGTACATTTCACTATTTCTATGAAATAGTGATTTTTACTGTTGTATGATACTATTTTATACTTACTCATTCCATGAAGTAGCGAATTTTTAGGTCATTTATATCCTATTACCTTCTAATTTTGTGTATTGTTGGTGTATATAGAGACAATATGATCGTTTTTGTATATTATATACTATTGTATAGTTTTTTTGGTATATAAAAATTTCAAATACCCTTATACGTGAAGATTTATAATGAATTTTTTAGAAAATCCAGACGCTTTTTTTATTCTGTAACTCTTTTTTTGAAAAAATTTTTGTATAATTGATGAAAAAAATAAACATAAAGTATACGTATTTTGAAAAAATTTTTTTGATCAAGAAGAAGGGTAGTTTTTTTTAACTATCACAAAAAAAAATATTTGAAACTTTGAAATACTTATGACTGCATATAGACACATAGACATTTGTCTATATTGTAGACTAAAATAAAAAATTCCTAAGCGTTTTTGCTAGGAATCTCCTACATTTTCATCTATACTTGACATATTTGTAATAATATTATTTATCTGTTTTACTTTTGCTTTTTTGTGTTTATATATCTTTCTATATCAGAGAGACTTATCTTGTCTTCATCAATCTCTTGTTTGTGATCTTTACCAAACTTTGCTATTGCTTGTTCTTGAATTTGTTTTTTTTCTTCATCATTGAGTGTGTTGGTTATTTCAGCGTCCATAAAATTTTGCTTCAACTCTTTGATAGTATCTGTAATTTCACTAGCATATTCGTCCATACGAGAAAGGTTTGCATACAAATTTTTTTCTCCTCCCATTTGGATAGCGTAGATTTCTTTTTTTTCAAAAGCCGGGAGTAGTTTGTCCAAAAAGATGCTTACTTTGGCAATATCATAGAATGGAGCTTTAATTTTTCCTGTTCCTGCCAAAAAATTTTCTTTGTCTGAAAGATTGACATCGACTATATCCTTTGGGAATAATTCATTCCGATATTTTGATAAAAACTTTTGATAATTTTTTACTATATCGTCTATTTGTTCGTTGGATAATCATTCGGTAAATATATCTTGAAGCACTTGGATATATCCATCTTTTATATCTTCCCGGCTAGAGAAAAATGTTTTGTATTTTTGGTAAGAAGATGTATTTTCAAGATATTTTTTGGATTCAAGTATGTTTTTGATGGTTTTTTGGAGTGTTTGTGATCATTTTTCACTAGAAAAATGGGTATTTTTGACTATTTCTCCAAAAATATCGCTTTGATATTTATCAAGTTCTGTTGTTAACTCTTTGATTTCACCTTGTATTATATTTTTTTCTCTTTGATCCTGTATATCTTCCAATGAAGACAAACCAGAATCCCATCTTTTTTTATCATCTTCTCCCATTTGTTTGCAAAATATTAAAAATACATGTCTATTATATAGAATAGACAGGAAAAATGCAAATTTTTTTGAAGAAAAAAAATTTATTCATCATTTAATCAAAATCATTAAAATATGCTTTTGAAATATGATGGACAAATTTTTTTGAAAAAAACATATTTACCCATAATTCAATCAAAGGTAAGTTTTATGTAGATTAAATTTTGAATCCCGCCACTTGAAAATATACATAAGATTTTAAGAATATGAAAAAAGGCCAGTTTCCTAGCCTAAATTTTTTGTGTAATTGAGATTACTCAATCAACTCGCAAACATCTTTTTTGAATACAAACTTTGGAGCATTGGCATATGGAGCCCAAAACTCTGCAGCCTCATGCTTGCCGGCTTTTTTTAAAGCTTCAATGGCTTCTTTGGGTGAAACCTCATATCCACCTAGATTTTCTACTCCCGTTCTAATGTTTCCGGCCGTTTTTGGATCTTCGATTCCTAGTATTGGCATTTCAATACCAATCCATTGTTTGCGAATTTCCTCTGGTGCGAAGCCAGGAGGAGTTGAGATGATTTTAATTTTACTCATATATTTACGATTTGGTTTGTGTTTGAATATATATGTTTTTCCTATAAAAAGTCAACCCTCGTGACCTCTAATAAGTCTACGCTCTCGATTCCTTATTTGAAATAAAATATACTGAGGGATTATAAATAAACTTTTTTGAAGAAATTATTATTCTTGGATCTGAAAGCCAACGCTCCAGAGACGAAGATTTCCTTTGTCATTTTCTTTGCCATAGAGAGGATCTCCTATGACGGGGTAGCCAATACCTGCAAGATGTACTCTGATTTGGTGTCTAACTCCCTTGTAGATACCTACGAGCAGGGTAGTAATGTTGGTAGAAGGGTTGCTATGTAAGACCTTGACTATAGTGCTTGGGTGATGTACTTTGCTTCTGCCTTTTGCTTCATCTTTTGGATTGCGAATGAAAATCATTCTATCTTCCTTGTGCTTGTGATGCATGATGGGGATATTGATTTCAAATGCAGATTCCTTTGGTATTCACTGGATTTGGGCTATATATCGTTTATTTACTTTTCCTTCGCTTTGGAGCTGTCTATATCTGTCGAATGCTTCTTGGGTTTTGGCAAAATATAAAAACCCTGAAGTCTCGTTGTCTAATCTATTGAGTAAGCCTAATTCCTTGTCTTTGCCAAAAACAGTAAATTGATGTTGGATCAAGGATTGGGTGAGTGGACACGTTTTGAAGTCGGGTAGGTCAATGTAGGGAACGAGAAATTCTGGGATAGAAAAGTCAGTATTTGGGTTGGTTGTTTTGCCTGATAGTATATCCAAAAAACATGTCTCTTTGCCAAAAGTTGTCGGCAGGGGACTTGGTTTCCACATTACATAAAAATCATCGTTGTGGTAACATATTATTTGCGAGAGCAAATCCAAAATAGTATATGAATAGATAAATGTACTTTGCTCCCGTTGGTCGCGTAATATATCTTTGATGTAATATACTTCGTGTAATCTCCCATTGGTTGCGTAATTAACTTTGTGTAATATATTTCACGTAATTTGTTTTATTTGCTTTGTTCTTTTGTTTTGGTAGCTAGCATTTGTTTTCTTTCTTTGCGGTATTTACCTAATAATATGTAGGTAAGTGGAGCAGCGATGAAGATAGAAGAATATGATCCCGCAATAACTCAGATACCGATAGTAAATGCAAACTGTTGGATAACTCCTGATCATAATATATACATAGCTATAATCACTAATAATGTTGTTATAACCGTACCAAATGATCTTCTCATGGTTTGTCGGATACTTTCTTCAAATACTTTACCAAACAACATATCTTTTTGCCCTGATTTATTTTTGATATTTTCTCTAATTCTATCAAATACGATAATTGTGTCGTTGATACTATATCACATGTTTGTCAAAACAGCGATAATAAAGATAGTGTCTATTGCAACAGTTTTGTCTATTGCCATCCAAAGCCCGTATGCTCATGCTGGTATTCCAACATCAAATACCATAGTAGCGATAACTACTCACGCCAACAATGCTGGTGAAATCTCCTTTCTAATTCCTGCAAACGAAAATAGCATATAGATAGCCATCAATATTAATCATACAATTAGTGCATTTTTGGCTGATTTTTGCATATATGATCCAACACTTGGACCAGTGATAGATTGTTCTACCACATCGTTTGTGCTTTTGATATATCCTTTTTGGATTAGTACAGACTGGATGTCTTGAGAAAGAACATTTACTTGTTCGTCCTTTTGTACCTGTGTTCTCACAGATATTTTTGTAATAGTATTGTCTGCTTCTATAGCTATATTATTGTCTTGGTATCATTTACCATCCATATATTCAAGAATGTCTTTTTTTGCTGTTTCTTGATCTATATTGCCTACTACAGATATTTTTACTCATCAGGTAAATTCTTCGGAATATCTTG
>CAYXTU010000085.1:0-3784 GCA_964468245.1 uncultured Candidatus Peribacteria bacterium
GCGAAGATGGCGAAATCTCATTTACTGCCGATGGTGAATGTATTATACAAAAAATACAATTGGATGTGAAGACTATTCTTATAGTCTTTCCACCAAAACTATCACCTCAAGCAATATTTGTTTAAGAAACTATGGAGGCATATTTGTCTCCTTTTTTGTTAATTGCACCTGGATGCTATGGTTACAAAAGTTGCTACAAAAACTATATTACCAAAGTTTCCACCCGAGTGGAAATGCTTTGCAATTTAACTCCTAATTGCTATATTTCCTACGAAGGAAATCCTCATCAATTAGCGAGACAGATTAAAACGACTGAAGGAGATAGATAGCCCAAAGTTGAAAGCTACAAGTTCAAAGTTGTATTTTAGCTAAAGAAGCGGCTTTATGCTTAAAACTTTATGCTTAAAGCTTTATGCTTAAAGCTTTGTTATTATGTTCATTGGTCCTTTTAATCTGTCTAATTATGTACTTTCTTTCAATCTTTTACTCTCATTATTTTTTTTAGTATGGCTATCAAAAAAAAGGAGTTTACCCTCCACACACAATCCTTCGATCGAGAAGGAAAAAAGCTCTCGTTTGAGACGGGAAAACTGGCAGTACAAGCTGACTGTTCATTGAGAATGCAATTGCAAGACAACGTTATCTTGTGTTCTACTGTTATGGAAAAAAACCCAAGATCAGATTCAGATTTCCTTCCCTTAATGATTGATTTTAGAGAAAGTTTTTCTGCAGCAGGAAGATTGGGATGAGCAGCATACAGAAGAAGAGAAAGCAGACCTTCCGATCAAAATATCTTGTACTGTAGACTTACTGATAGAGCACTTAGACCTATGTTTCCCAAGGGAATGATCAACGACGTAGTAATTACTATCACGCCATTGGCAATAGATCAAACATTGGATTTGTGAGTTTCTACTATTATTGGATCATCATTGTCTATTATGGTTGCAGGTATTCCATTTGATGGGCCAGTAGGAGCAGCGCAAATAGGATATATTGACGGACAATTTATTATCAATCCGACCAAAGCAGAGTCAGAAAAAAGTTTCTTTTTATTGTTGGTCGCAGGAAAGAAAGGATCAATCAATATGATCGAAGCTGAAGGAAACGAAGTACCAGCAGACTTGCTCAAACAGGCATTTCTAGTAGGGCAAAAAGCTATCGACGCATCATGTGATTTCCAAACAGAGTTTCTCAAAACTGTTACTCCAACAATTCAAGAAATCGTATATAACAAACCATCTGAAGACCTTATTGCTTATGTAAGCAAAATCCTTACCGCAGACAAATTGCAGGCAATGACAGGAAATTCAAAAGTTCCCTTCAATGCATTATCTTCACAATACGAAAAAGAAGTATTGGAACTTGCCAAAGAAAAAATAGCTGATGCTGAACAAACAGACTTTACAGAAACCAAAGTCAAAATGGCAGTATTCAACGTTATCAAATATTTTCTTCGTCATCGCACATTAGACACGGGAAAGAGAATCGATGATAGAGATCAAAAAGAAATTAGACCAATTATGTGTGAAGTAGGCATTTTGCCAAGAGTACACGGAAGTGGATTGTTTCGAAGATGAGATACGCAAGTACTAAATACCGTTACTTTATGAGGACCAAAAGAATATCTGATTCTCGACGACATGGAAAACGATGGTATTCATCAGAGATATATCCATCACTACAATTTCCCTCCATTTAGCGTAGGAGAAGCAAAAGGAACAAGAGGAACAGGAAGAAGAGAGATTGGACATGGAAGATTAGCAGAAAAAGCGTTGGAAAAGGTTCTTCCTACTATGGAAGAATTCCCATATACTATTAGATCAGTTTCTGAATGTTTAGGGTCAGGAGGTTCGACATCTATGGGATCAGTATGTGGATCTACACTTGCACTTATGGATGCGGGAGTACCTATCAAAAAGCCAGTAGCGGGTATCGCTATGGGACTTATGACTGATCATGATGACGATGACAATATTACCAAACATATCGTACTCAACGACTTGATGGCTACAGAAGATTTTACTGGAGATATGGATTTCAAAGTTGCAGGAACCAAAGACGGTATGACAGCAATTCAACTCGATACAAAACTCAAAGGATTGACTATGGAGATCATCCATGAAACAATTGATAGAGCATTTGAAGGATACAAAGAAATCATGGACGTTATGCTAGAAACGATAGCAACACCAAGACCGACCGTTGGACAATATGCACCAAAACTCAAAATAATCCACATCAAACCAGAAAAAGTAAGAGAGGTTATTGGAAAGGGTGGTGATGTTATCAACGGTATCATCGACAAACATCCAGGAGTAAAAATTGATTTTGAAGATGATGGAACATGTTATATCGGACATATGGATCAATCAGTTATCGATGAGGTTGAAGCGATTGTTTTAGAGATAGCCTCTGACCTCGAAGTAGGACAAGAATTTGATGCAAAGATTAAGAGAATAGAAGACTACGGATTGTTTGTAGCACTTCCAAAAGGAAAAAATGGTCTTTGTCATATCTCCAATCTTGGAGCAAGATACGATCTTCCTTTGACCAACCATTTCAAACTCTTTGAAACTATCAGAGTAAAAATCAAAGGTATCGACAATGATGGTAAGATCGCAGTAATCAAAATATAAAAAAGTGTGTAATTCACTCGCTATGCTCGCGTAATATATCTTTGATGTAATTTACTTCGCGTAATTAATTTAACCAATTACGGGAGACCTGGTCTCGGTATTTCACCGGACAGCCCAAATTACGATGTATTACGCCGTAGGCAAATTACGTTTTATCTTTTACTTATGTAATCATGAAACTTTTGAAAAACATCTTAAAAAACATCTGAATTTTTCTTGGTCTTTTTGTTCTTTTGGGACTTGCTAATATATGGTATGTTGGTGGTTTTAGTAAGATTGAGGTCAAAGAACAAAATATGTGACCTTACACTATAGCATATACACAATTTACTGGTGCATACGCAAAGGTATGACCTTCAATGACTATGGTATACGATGTGCTTTCTGGCGCAGGTGTTACCTCTTCTACGGGTATCGGAATCTATTATGATGATCCAGCACTAATTTCATGAACTGAGCTTAGAAGCGATGTCGGAGCGGTGATAGATCTACGAGATATTACCAAATTAAACAAAAAAAGCGCTATCAAACTTACCACACTTTCAGAAAAACCAAGCATAGTCGTAGAGTTTCCCCTAAAAAACAACGTATCATACATGATCGGTCCTATGAAAGTCTATCCAGCTATTGCAAAATATATGACAGAAAAGGGATATACTACCTGAGGTGCTATGATAGAAATCTATGATATCGCAGCCAAGAAAATATATTATATTACTAGTATCAAATAATTGTATTCTCGAGTATAGAAAAGATTAAATTTAAAAACTAATTTTTTTTCAAACCCACACGACCTCTGCCCCAGGGCACCCTCTCTTGAACAAGTTCAATTCACCTTTGCCTTGTCAGGGAGGCCAAAGGAAAATATATAAAATAAATATTTTTCCTTTAAGTCCCCCTGTCAAGGCGAACGAAGTGAAGTCCTCGGAAGCCGGGAGGGATTTAGGGGGTTTGAAAAAATAAGTAAAATAAATATCCAATCGGCTATATAGCAAGTTGGATTCCCAATCAAGTTGGGAATGGCGTGACCATAGGGAACAATACCACATTAAATCATATTTCATTGATTTGTACAGTCAAAAGACGCAAAAAAGGCGTCTTTTTTCTGTATTTTTTGCAAATAAACAGCGGAGCGAATATACTTG
>CAYXTU010000086.1:0-3720 GCA_964468245.1 uncultured Candidatus Peribacteria bacterium
GTAAATGGTTGTTATGGATTTATCTGGCTTGTCTTGCAATCGTTTTCCATCTAAAAAAATTGATTTGTGTACTTTCCCTTCTTTGTCTTTTCGCATATAGATTCAATTTTTATTTTCATCTGTTTCTATAGAACTTTTTAAACAAGAAAGATTATTCTTGGTTTCTTTATATACGTTTTTTAAACTTTCGTCTTGAAAACTGTTTGTTAATCCTATTTCTAACATGTTTTAGGAATTAGAGTTTAAAACTATATCAATTATAAGAAAAAAAATATTTTTTACAAATTTGATAGCATAAATTAGCAATTAAGGTAAGATTTTGAAACCAATAATTTCTCTGAGTTATTAATAGAGCTGTTTTGCAGAATAAAAAATCTCCACTCTCGATTCCTTATTTGAAACAAAAAGTAGATGTCCGACAACTAGCTTTTGTGCGACATATATGTCGTCATAGAAGCGATAATGGTACAAATGGCGACACCGTAGTAAGTACGGGACAGGCTCTAAATGTCGTCATAGAAGCGATAATGGGGCTTTAAAATTATTCTTCTTCATAATAATAACTATAATCAATCCCTTTCATAAATATATCTCTATCGTGTATCTTATCCGTCAAAGCGTGTTGTATAAATTTCTTGATTTTTGAAGCATCACGCACACTTTCTATCATCGCATCCAAATAATCAGCTTTGCTTATTTGACTCCAATCTACACATTTCTTAAGTCTTTTTCTCAGGATGAGATCGAGCCAGATCCTTGTTGTTCTTCCATTTCCTTCCATAAACGGATGAGCTATATTGGTTTCTACATATTTTTTTATGACGTCGTCAAAGGTTTGTTCAGGCATCTTTTCGATATTCGCCAACGTCTTTTCCAAAAATTCTGCGTTAGCAAATTTAAATCATCATTTGGAGATATTTCTTTGTCTGATTTTTCCTGCAAAATCATATAACCCACCAAAGAGATATGCATGTATTTGTTTCAAACCTTTGGCTGTACCTATTTCAATTTTACTTATTAAATTGCTTTCAAACAGTGTGTATGCTTTTTTCTTGCTCTGTCCATCGATGCTGTTATCACTATATGTAAACCGATCAAGGAACTTCATAGATTTTTTACTTGGTATGATTTTAATAACTTCTATAATATCATCTTGTGAAAAACAATCTGTTGCGTATTTTTTCCCATCAGGAGAAACTAATTTCAGTTGACTACATTTTGTAGTCAACTCGTTCTTTTCCTTTTTGAGTCTTAATTTGAGTACGCTCCGATACTTTCTTGGGTTTGGACTATCGGTGATCGCTGAAACTATATCCACGACAGAAAACCACCATTTGGAATTTTCTTCATCCCAAATAGCTCTGACCTCTTTATCATCATAGAATCTGATAGAAATCTTGTTGTGCATAGTGTCTTTTCTTATATAAAGGCGGTGTTTGCTCTGTAGCTCAATTTGGGTTTGAATATTCTTGCAATAAGTCTTTTTGTTTGAGCTATTATCATTTTTTTATTATGAGCAAAAAATGCTATTTTTTATCGTTATAAGTCTAATAATTCATGTACTTTTTGCAAATGCTTGTCATCTACGTGGGTATAAATTTGTGTGGTGGTGATGGATGTGTGTCACAATAATGTCTGGACGGCTCTGATGTCCGCTCATTTTCTGATGAGGCTGGTAGCGAAGCTATGACGCAGCGTGTGTGGTGTTACTCTCTTGGCGATTCATCAAAATTTTGCGTATTTTTTGACGATGTCTTCGATGCTATTTCTGCTGAGATGTTCACCAAAACCGTTTCTCGAGAGACTGATAAATAAATAGGGGGAAGAATCATTTCTGATTTTATTTCGTTTTTTCAATGCTTCGATGGCGTGTTTTGTCGCAAAGACGGAGCGGAGTTTCGATCATTTTCCAACAACCGAAAATTGATTGGAATCCAGTTTAATATCTTTTTTTTGGAGCATAATTAATTCTGTCACCCTCAGTCCTGTGCCGTACAAAAATTGTAAAATTGCAAAATCCCTCGCTTGTTGTAGCTCGTTTTTTGTGTATTCAAGCGGTGCTGCGAGGATTTTTTCGATATCGTTTTCGTCGAGATAATTTACTTCTCTTGGCGGAGTTTTGGCGAGTTCCAGCTTGTCGGGACTCATACAGTCGATATCGTTTTTCAAAATAAATCTGAGAAATGCTCTGATAGCGACGATGTGATAATTTATAGTTTTTACATTTAAGTTGTTTTGGTGCAAAGCCATTCTGTAGTCGAGGAGCTGCATACGGTTTACTTTGCTGATTTCGATATCACCACAAAACTCCAAAAATCTATTGAGTCGTAAGCTATAATTCTCAATCGTTTTTGGGCTGACATTTTTTTCGTATTGGAGATAGAAAACGTATTTTTCTAGGAGAGTGCTGATGGTGGTTCAGGAAATTTTATTTTTGAAAAAATTTTTATTGTCCGGTGAACGGTGTTGTAGCTTCGTTTGTGTCTGGTGTTTCTTCAAATCCATTGGTTGTGGTGGTAGTTGCTGAAACTGGAGTTTGAGTAGTAAGTAATTTTTGGAGCTGCTCAATGTATTGGTCAAATTGTGCAAAGTATCCAGTCAGATTATTTATTTCTTTCCCATTTGCAATATCATCCAAGAGCGATGTTGCTTTTTTGGAAATATAGAGTCCATATTTGATAATGGTCTTGTTGTTTATTTCTTTTCCTTGAGTAAGGAAATTGTTTCCTTGGGTAGCATACTCGGTTAATTTGCTGATGTCGTTTGGTATGGCGTCTTCAGGAGTACTGCTTGTTAGATCGTTGAGTTCTCCAAAGTTGGCATTGTCAGCACTTTCGTGGGTATCTATCCCGGTAACTATATCATCATTCATTTCATCGATAATCCCTTCTTCTCCTGTAGCTACCGTTCATGACATATCTATTGCTCATGACATATCTACGGGTGCTGGTATTTCTTGTATGGTAGTTATATCGCTGCCAAAGAGGTTGCTAAATTCGATAGGATACATGGTCTTGAGAATGAAAAATGTAGTAAATCCAAGTCCCATAAAAAGTACTACAAAGAGTAATATTTTTACTCATCCATTTGGTTTTGGTTGGATAGTTGTTGTTGGTATAGTCGGTGTAGTTTGGATGATGGGTGATCAAATCATTGGTGGAAGTTGTGTTGTTTGTTGTATAGGTGTAGGAGTTTCAAATCTTCCTTCTCCCGCTGAAGCGGGACTTCACTCCGTTTGGTTTCCTTTTATATCAAGGGGGCCTTCAGTTGCTATCGGAGTTGGAGTTGTAGTTGGTGGTGTAGTGCCGAGCATAGCATCGAGATCAAATGTTTTTGGTTGTTCAGAAATATTTTGTGGTTGTGGTTCTGTTTTTGCTTCTGGAGCTAATCCACCAGCGCTTGCGTGTCATTCAAGTTCTTCAATCATTTTTTTGTCTGCTTCCAAAGAAGATGATGTGGGAAGCATTTCTCATTCAGGCTGAGTGATTTCTTCAACTACTGTCAGAGGAGCTTCTGATGATGTCAGAGGATTTTCTCAGATGATGTCAGATGATTTGATTATTTCTTCAACAACTGGAGCTTGCTCAATAACTGGCACTTGTTCAATTATTTGCTCAACTATTGGCGCTTCTTCAATAATTGGTACTTCTTCAATAACCGGTTCAGTAATAGGAACTTGTTCAACAACAGGTTCAACAACTGGAGCTTGCTCAACTACTG
>CAYXTU010000087.1:0-3660 GCA_964468245.1 uncultured Candidatus Peribacteria bacterium
AACAATATCCAAGCATATAACAATAATGGAAATGGTATTTGGTTTTCTTTGACGACCAACAATACCATCAACAATGCTCAATGTTATAACAATTACATTAATGGAATCTATTTCAATAATTCTTCAAACAATATTATAAACAACTTTCAAGGTTACAATAACATGAATAACTGATTTTCTTCGAGTGTAAATTCAACAGGAAATCTCTACTATGGGAAAGTATCTTTATTTGCCAATTGAATCCCTGGAATAGGGCAAGCTTCTGGCAACTTTTCTACTGGATATGCTAACGATCAACCCGTTCAATCATTAGGTCGAGCTACAGGAGAATTAATTACTACAGGAACCATGTCGTGGGATTATATTACGAATCCACTCAACACTGTTGGAGATTATTTACTTTCTTGGTCTGATAGTTGGACTAGTCTGAGATCAACAAAACTCAGTTATTCTGGAACGGTGACCGACAAATATTCTTTTGGTAGCGGAATATTATTGCAAACACAACCAGTTATTTGGAGCTGAACTACTGATTTAATTAGCTCATGATCTTTTGATGCAACAAAATATATCTGATCTGATGTGGTCAAAGTGACAGGTGAACTTCTTGGACTCCCTGCTATGACGAACGGATTGAATTTTACCGTCACAGGAAATAGCAGTGACAATCTAGTAAATAATTACTCACTTTTCTGAAATATTAGTTCTTCTGAATATAACATACCAGGCACATCAACAGAAATTACCTTTACTGCTGGTGATTGAGAAAAGAGAATCGTTACGCAATTGTTTTGAGCTATATATTTTGCTACGCATTTTGAAACAACTACGATACTAGATACTATGATACCCGATCAAGTACAGTTATTTAGTCCCTATTCTGGCGAGGTATTTGCCACGGGGAATATCACTTGACTATTCCGATATCCATTGGTGGATGTTTGATCTCCTCTTCAATATTGTCATCGTGGATATTTAAACGCTGTTGATATTTGATGAGATTGTAATGATAGTACAGGATATCTCTTTTCCTTTGATTTGCCTGATGGTGTGTACACACGAAATGTATATGCAAAAGACGCTTTTGGCAATACTGGTGCAGTGAGTGAGACTCGAGGATTTACCATAGATGCTACTCCTCCATCACAAGTTACGCTTATTTCTCCTAGTTCGTGAAATAGTTTGACTACAGGTGATGTTCCTCTTGTACGAAGTTCGGCAATCGATACGTGAGTAGGAATCAGTTGATATTATTTTGAAATAGTTTGAACAAATTATAGTGGATTTTTGATACAAACATGAACTACTATCACATGAATCACTGATGGTAATTACCAGTGGCATGTCTATGCAATCGATACTATAGGGAATACGTGATCACGAAGTGAAACTCGAGGATTTACTGTAGATTCTACCGTGTGTAGCAACACTCGAAACAATGACAATTTCATTACCTGAGCTTTTTGGAATACCAACCCAGCAGACAAATGTATCATCGAAGCACTCTATGGAACCACTACTGATACGGGTACCGCTTACACCAACTATCGAAGTGGATATACTTCGTGATCATGTTTATCTAGTATGTCGGTAACATGAGTAAGTAACTTACCAGCGACATTAACAGCAAATACTATCTACGTCCTCACCGGAGAACAAGCTATTGTACCTAGTACGAGAAATTTAAATAATTGTAGTGCGGTAATCAGCAAAAACATCAGCTGAACTACATTTTTTAGCACTGGATCTCTTTTTTCATCATTTACTACATCAAATAAACGTGATGTAATTATTGATAATATTATTCTAGATGGTAGAAATGATGGCTTATGATTAAGTCACGATAGCAATAGCTATGGTGTTTATATTTTAAATTCTTCAAACACTACTGTTGTACATGTTCAATCTTATAACAATGGGAATGGAATTTGATTGGAGATAGCCAAAAACAATACTATTGCTCATACTCAAGCATACAGAAATGATAATGTATGAATATATTTACAAGGCAATTCGAACAACAACACCATTGTAGATAATTTAGCCTACAGTAATTTGGATGGAATTTATATAACTATGTCATCAAATGGAAATATTGTAGATAATATTTCTAGTTATAACAACACTAATAATGGAATAAAATTAAATTCTTCTTCAAATAACACTATTAACAACTCTCAAACTTATAACAATAGTTCAATTGGAGTTTATTTACAATCTTCTTCAAACAATGCTATCAACAATTTTCAATCATACAACAACACAAAAGATTGAATAAAAATTGAATCTTCTTCAAATTATAATCTAATTAAAAACACACAAATATACAACAATAGCATACGTTGAATAGAGCTACTAGCATCTACAAATAATATCATAAACAATGTTATGATATTCAATAATTATAATTATGCAATATACTTAGATGCATATGCAACCGGGAATATATATTATGGTGACCTTACTTTTTTTGCTAATTTTAATTCTGGTGTATGAGGTACATCTGGCAACTTATCTACCTGATATGCTAACGATGCTCTTGTGCAATGACTCTGACGAACAACCGGTAACATCATCACTACAGGAACTATGTCGTGGGATCTTATCACAAATCCACTCAATACTTCTGGTAATTATTTACTCCCATGGTCAGGTGATTGGACCAGTATATGATGACACAAATCAACATATTCTTGATCACTTACTCAAGCATATTCGTTTGGTAGTGGAATATTTACGCAAGTACAACCAGTTATCTGGAGTGGAACTACTGAGCTCATCAATTCATGAACGTTTAATCCGACACAATATATTTGATCCAACACAACAAAACTCACCGGAAGTCTTTCATGAACTATTCCTACACGAACTAATAGTACAGGAATATATACCGTACAACCACTAGCATCAATCGCTACGGGATATACACTTTTTGGAAATATACTAGGGACACCATACAACAATACTATATGAATAAGCACAGGCATCAAGCTCACTACGGGCGATGGACAAAAAAATATTATCACACAAATTTACTGATCTTTTGCAACGCATTTCCAGACGACTACGATTTTGGACCAAACTCCGCCTAGTTTTGAATTTCCTAGTAGATGAGGAAATGAATGTATAACTTCAGCTTATTTAACTATAGCATCTGCAACACCCGCAATAGACACATGAGCATGATTATCAAGTATACCCTATAGTTTTGATGGTATAACATGGACGGGAAACGCTACTATAAACATAGCCACACAACAGCCTTGAACACAAACAAGAACATGACGAGTAAGAGATGACTTAGGAAATTCATCATACAAAGTATCTATATTTACGTTTTACGATGCTTTACCAATAGCAAGTAATTTTACGGGAAGTAGTAATGTATCCAGCACTAGTAAAACAGCTGATTGGATAACTCAATCTATAATACAAGAATGATCTTGTGGAAATACAGATATCAGTTATAGCGGAATGGTTACTCAAGCGACAAAATGAGTATGTAACGTATCAGGCAACGATATTACCTATACTCCAAATCTTAATCAAACGGGTACCGATAGTTGTACCATGCAAGCCAAAGACAACGAAAATAATACCGTGAATATTATTGTCTATCGAGAAAATATCGACACCATAGTATTGTATTGTGGTGATGGT
>CAYXTU010000088.1:0-3651 GCA_964468245.1 uncultured Candidatus Peribacteria bacterium
CGATGGAGAAGAAATTTTTCTTCTTACTATCGATACTATTAGTGGATACAACAAAATCACTTGGGAAACTGAAGGATCGACAGATGTCACAACAAACATTTACCGAGAGGTAAGTACAGATACCTATGAACTAATAGGTAATACAGCCTATATTAATGGTTCATGGACTGATACTGTTAGTTCTACCAATCAAACCTGGCGATACAAAATTAGCACTATTGATACATGTGGCAATGAGTCAGTACAATCACCCTACCACCAAACTATTAGTACAGCAACCACTCCTCTTATCCCTAATGGATATAGAATTGAATGGACTGAATACAAAATAGAAGCAGCAAAAAATGGAAACAAAAATGTTTCTAATTACCACATATTTGCTGTTGATGGACTAGGGACTAACTGGGCACCAATATATATCGCAACTGTATCTGGCACGGTAACTAGTTATAATTTACCAACAATAACAAATTCTATGTTTGTTGTGGGAGCTGAAATGATGGGTAACAAAACAACAACAAATACACTAGCATTATCCAATGTAGTTAGCAATCCATTAGTTGCATACATACCAGCTATTACTACAGCAAGCACGATATCTATCTATCCCAATCCAAATACTGGTACATTTACCATATCTGCCAAAGGGATAATATCTATTTATAATGTCCTCGGTGAGCTTATCTCTACCGAAGAAATATATGGTACGACAAAATTTCAACTTACCCATGGTATATATATGATCAAAATTACTGACCACAACAATACTACTGGGACACAAAAAGTAATTATTCAATAAACAAAATTTTGGGCTAATTTTTGTAAGAATATATTACTATAATAGACTACGTTTGATTTTTCAAACGTAGTTTTTTTTTCAATCTAGCAATTTTGTATTTAATGTTTATTTAAGGTCAATAGTTAGTATACTCTATATAAATTCTAAATTCTAACTATATAACCATGCGAGAAAAACTTTCATTTTCGAACCTTAAAACTTCAACACAGATTAGTGTGAAGTTTACCTTGTTTACGATGCTACAAGTGTTGTTGTTTAGTATTTTGGCTAATGCGTTTTTTTTTCAAAACCGATACAATAAACAACAAGGAATTTTGCCCCCTGCACCCAATACTGCTATGATACAAAAAATGGTCTTGGGGAGAAATAGGATGCCAGAAGCTGAAATATTTGATATCGATAGTGACGAATGATATACACTACAAAAATCTCGTCGAATAAAATCTATTGCGAAAATCGATGATATGTATTTTATGTACAAAAAAATTGGGAATAAATTGGTTGTGACTAATGTCACGCCGCACATCGTCGTACAGAGGAACTTGATATGGATCAGTATATATTTAATGCTTCTTTTCTGAGCTATTGCCTATCTCCTCTCTCGTTTTTTTGTTAGATCTTCACTTAAAAAACTCAACGAATTACTCTGATTTCTCGACAACATTCACATCGACAATCTGGATAAAAAAATAAATATCTTCGGACATCCCGATGATGAGATCAATAGAGTCAGCCAAAAATTTAATGAAGCATTTGAAAAAATTCATATACAAACGTTGAGTCTCAAAGACTTTGTCACGAATGCTTCCCATGAATTGAAAACTCCGCTGATGAGCATGAGTACGGAAATCGATTATGCGATGAAGACCAAAAGATATGAGCAATGATTGAATAATGTAAAACAACAACTGAAATGAATGAATACACTTCTGGAAACGCTCGTAACTATTAGTAAATTGGAAGCATTGGACACGTTAAAAAAAGAATCCGTAGACCTGACTACCAGTACAGAAACTATCGTACATGAGGTACAAAGAATTTATCAAGAACAAAATATTACCCTCATCACGCATATACAAAAAAATATTTCCAAAAAAATAAACAAAGATAGTCGACATATTATTGTAAAAAATATTTTGGAAAATGCGTATAAGTTTACACCAGCATGATGAGCGATAGACGTCAGTTTGGATATGAATAAACTCACCATAAAAGATACCGGAAAGGGAATCGCCGCGAGCGACCTCCCTCACATTTGGGAGAGATTTTGGCAGGCAGATAGATCAAAAACCGATACCAAAAGTTTTGGATTGTGACTCTATCTCACGAAGTTGCTCGTAGAAAAACATTGATGGAAGATAACTATGAGTAGTAAGGTTGGTAAGTGAACTGTGTGTATTATTAATTTCTAAAATAACGTACCCTCTTTATTTTAAAGAGGGAGGTATCCTTTAGGATGGGAGATTTTACTTTAAATCCTCCACCCTTCGGGTCCCCCTCCTTTCAATAAAGGAGGAACGTCTTTTAGTTACCTAATTATTTATCATGAAAATCCTTCTTGTAGAAGATAATAAAACTATCGGAAACAATATCAAAAAATATCTTGAACTAGAACACAACGAAGTAGTGCGAGCCGAAAACGGCTTGTATGCACTAGAAATTTCTAAGCATCATGTTTTTGATGTAATTATTTTGGATCTTATGTTGCCAGGAATGGATGGAATTACTTTGTGTAAACATATCAAAAAAACTCATGCAACGACACCGATTATCATGTCTACTGCAAAGTGAGAACTCGATGACAAACTCGAATGATTTGCTTGTGGCGCAGACGATTATATTGTGAAACCATTTGATTTGAAAGAGCTTGATGCTAGGATACAAGCCATAGCCAAGAGATCCGGAACTGCAAATAGCATTGAGTACAAAACTATTCGTCTCGAAAAAGATCAGAAAAAAATATTCAAAAATAACAAAGAAATCAAACTGACCTTGAAAGAATTTCAGATTATTGAATATCTTTTGGAGAGAAAATGAAGGAGTATTTCCAGAACAGAAATCATAGAAGAAATCCGAGGCAATGATCAAATTTTTGAAGAAGATGCAAAACTCGATGTCTATATTTCTATGCTGAGAAAAAAATTGGGCAAGATGATTATAGAGACGATAAAAGGCTTCGGATACCAAATACCAAACTAATGAAAAATTAATAATGAATAATTAATAATGTTGGAATTGCTTTGTATGAACTATTGTAAATTATGATAGTTTATACGTTTACGATTCAATAATCATTCATCTTTCATCATTCATCATACATTAAATTTCGTTTAAGGTAATCTTTAGTTTTGTTTAAGGTTATTGTATATCCTGGGATAAGGAAACCCGGAACGCATGGCCGGGTTTTTTTGCTTAAGATTGATTTAAGGTTGATATGTATAGTGAACATCGTCATAATGACACTTTTTTATTTTTTGTATAATTACTCATGGAAAAACACACACTTATTGCTTTTGTTAGTCTTGGATTTATAAGTATTACTGCTCTTATTTTATCAATCATTGGTGTGTCTAATGGTGGACACGAAAGATGATTTAACAAATGAGGAATGATGCCAATGATGGGAAGAGAAAATATGATGCAATGACAAATGCAGTGATGTAAAGGAAATGGAAATAAATGTGATATGAGACTTTGAACTTGAAATTTTCAAACAGGACAATCACTGGTAAAATAGTTTTGTTGAATACATTATAATCTCGGGAATTTTCTCGGGATTTTTTTAATACCCATGTAGACGTCATTCCCGCCCCGCTTTGCGGGATAAACTCCAGAGGGAATCTATCTTGCTA
>CAYXTU010000089.1:0-3502 GCA_964468245.1 uncultured Candidatus Peribacteria bacterium
ATAGATAGCAGCTCTATTAATTACATTTTCTTGACTAGTAAGATCGCCGTATACTCAGATAGTATTGTTGTATGCTTGGAAATTGTTCATAGTGTTTCTCTTGGAACCATTGGCAAATCGTATTCCGTATGATCCATTATTGTAGGTCTGCGTATTGTTGATGACATTATAATTGGATGAATAGTAAAAATATATTCATGCAATCGTATTGTTGAATACTTGGGAATTTATAATAGTATTGTGATGTGAACCTATACCAAGGAATATTCCATACTGTGAAGTATTGGCAGCTTGGACATTGTTTATAGTAGAGTTGTTGGTTGTTCCATCAAATTTTATTGCTCCACGTGAAGAAAGACTTCATGCACCAAGGGCATTAATGCGTATATTATCGATAATGAGATTGTGTTTATTGTTGGCATAAAATATATTGTCTGTTGGTCGAGATCGTTTTGTAAATACTGTTTGTGAATTTCCTACAAGAGCGATACAGTTTCCATCGAATATAAAGCCATTGCTTATTCATCCTACTGTTGATTTATATTCACCGCCAGTCAGTATATATATAGTATGGTCTTCAAACTTATTATTAGTAGAATTAAATGTCCCCGGATCCAGTGTTTTTATTTGAAATGCAGAAAGAGAACATCCATTCGTTTCCCAGTTTTGAGTAAAGGCAGAATCTGATCCAAAATATTGATCAACAAGCGTTTGTTGTTCGAGAGGCAAGCTTGATTCTGGCTCAGCAATATATTTTGTTGTCGTATAATCTGCTTTGTCCATACCATAATCAGAAAATATTGATTGACCAATATCTGCCAGAAGCGGTGCGGTTTGTTTCAAGACATTGCTTCAAAAAATATATCTTATCGGTCTCTTATCTCCAGAAAACGAGGTGGTGTTATTGTTTCTTACTCATTTCAACGAGCCAATTGCTCAGCTAAGCAGCCAGTTTCCACTTCCATCTTGGGGATTGGTAAACCATTGATAATCCAATACTACATCTCATGTTTCGAGTTGTCCAGGAACCCATGACCCTATTTCAAGAGGGGATTCTCCACTCAAAACAGTCGATGATCCGATATTGCTATCATTCCCAAAAAACTTTACCGTCCCAAAATAATAGTTGGTACCATTGGTTTTGAGCGCCAACGTGTTGTTGTAGAGTAAACTATTGTTGATAAAGAAAAGTCAGGTATTGAGCGCTGTTTGATATGATGCTCACAAAATATTATTGTAGAGTGCACTATTGTTAAGTATTCAGAAAACAGCAGATACTCACGTAGTATTGTTGTATATCTGTGAATTGTTTACCAGTGAAATAGACGAAACGATACCTTCATTGTTATTGTATATCTGGGAGTTGTTCACCAATAGTCCAATAGCGGAAGAAATACCATCGTATATATAAGCACCATAGACATTATAAAATACTCTAGAATTGCTAAGCATCACAAATCATGTAGTTGTATTGGATATCGCTTTGTTGTGTCGGGTAAGGTCTAGATTGTTCAACGTTATATTTGTACTTCCATTGAGTTGTATTCCTGTAGAAGCTAGGTTTCCTTTAAAAAATATTCCATCTACAATAACCTTATTTTTGTTATTGATGACAAGACTATGATTTCACTGATTAACAAACGTATTGGGCTTTCCAACAAGTGCGATACAATCGCTATTCACCGTAATATCTTGTGTAAGTGTATAATTTCCTGCAGTAAAGATATATATAGTATTGCTACTTCCCAAACTTCCTCACGCATATCCAGTAGAAAGTACAGTTACACTCGTAGGTATGCAACTAGCATCCCAGCTTTGTGTATAGGCAGTAGATCATACCGTTCCATCTCCAAAAAGGGTATAGATAATATTTTCGTTGCTAGGATTTTGATTCCAAAATTCTGAAGACAAAAATCCTCACCACTGCCAGCTAGCAGAAGTCGTAGACAAAATATTAGAAGCACCCCACAACATTCCTACAATCGCCAATACAACAACGACAAAAGTATGATGTATTTTCTGGTAAAAATGATCAAAGAGCCCTTGTGGATGAATAAAATGACGAATTGGTGACTGCATAAACTAAGATACTAGGGGGTAAAGGATTTAGAATACTAATAAGTGATTCACGTCATTCCCGCGAAAGCGGGAATCTAGTTTGCTGTGTATGGATTCCCGATCGGGCCGAGAATGACGTCAATACGGTTGATTTAATACTTACTCGGATTGTTCTTATTGATATATGCTTTTAATTCAGTCAAGGTAGAATAGTATTTTACTTTCATAAGTTTGTAGGACATAAATCATCTATTGGTTTTGTATATTTTATATTCTCTTCCGTTTGGCGCAGCATAGACGATAGGAGTGAAGGTAGTATCCAGTGAGTGATTCCAGATTTCTTTTGATGGATTTCTGAGATCAATATAGGTTTTGATACCTTGAAGGGAATCAAAATATTTTGAGCTAGCAAATTCTGTTGCTGAGAATCCTCCGTATTGTCCTATCAGATGATATATTTTTCCATTTGGAGCGATATGTCTCATCGGATCACTTGTATCTTGTGGTCGATAATTATTAGTATAGGTATTGATATGGCAATCACCTGGATTGTAATAATCTATGTGTCTGATGAGCGATTCACGATTTACAAAATAATATCTATTCATCATTTCCGGTGCATAATATGCACGTTGACCGTTGTCATATCCTATAGTATATTCCTTGCAGTTTGGTGCGATATGATTGCTGGTATCTACTCATTGGTTACCATAGTCAGCTTGGATAAGTTCTAGAAGATATTCAAGGGTACAACTATTGGTAAGCTCTGATTCGTCTTGTACCATATTTTGGAATGTGTTCAAAAATTCAGAAAGTTTAGAAAGATTATTATTGTATTCTTCTTTGAGATTTTCATAAATATTTTGAATAACAAGTTTTTCTCCTACGCTCAAGGTACAATTACTTTTTTTGGTAGTGAGAGAAAACGTTCCTGTCAATCCAAGTAGTGTTATTTCGGAACTTACGGTAGTATTATATTTGTCACTAGAAACGAGTTCTATATATAAAGTATCTGATGAAGTGATTATTCATGTAGAAGCGACTCCGGTTCCGTTATTGATGATGAGCATTCATTTGGATACACTTACAAGCGTTGGTCCAGTAAGTCCAAGGACAAAAATAGGATCTGATCTATATATAGTATCAAGATTTACATTTCTCAGCCAGATGGTTGGAGAAACGATAACGACTCCTGTTCCTGAGGGACAATATTGTTGTGATGTAGTAAAACTTGTGGCGCTAGCAACTGAGGTATTACCTACTATATCTACAGCAGTTACCTTTACATAATATGTTCATAATGCAAGCGATGATAGATCGAGAAGCTTTGTAGTACCTGTTTGTGTACCATTAAAGAGTAATCCAGAAACCATTCCGCTATTGTTGTATACCTGATATATATAGTGTGAGAGTCCTCCCGTATCGGTAGATCAGCTTCGGCTAA
>CAYXTU010000090.1:0-3454 GCA_964468245.1 uncultured Candidatus Peribacteria bacterium
GACAAAAAAAAGTTGAAAGGTTAAAAAGTTAAAAGGTTGTTGCTAATTGGTGGATAGATTGTTTTGTTGATTGTTTTCTAAAAAATTCTTGTCAGAGATTATACTTCTTCATAATTCTTTTTCTGTTTCTTTGCGAGCATTTCCTGCTACTTTACCGCCTCTATATGCTACTTTTTTGCTTTTTTTAAAATCATCTGGTTGTTCCTTGGATGAAATTTCTGTAGTTACTTTTTCGCCAAGCATGGTAAAAATCAGTTCAAGATCTGTCATGTGGTCTCTGAGGTTGGTTTTAGATTTGTCTGGTATTTTTTTGAGTTTTTTGTATTCACTCGGAGTAATCCCAAAAGTTGCTTTACTAATCTCTGCAGTAAGTATTGCATAATCTGTTTTTTGGCTAATACCTCTTTGTTTCCATTCATCAGTCAGATTTTGACGAATAGCAATTCCGCGAAGTCTTTTGTCGATTCGTTCTTGTGGATACCCTTTTTTTTCATAAAGTTCTTTCATTCTTTCTTGAGCGAGTTCTGGATTTTCTATTTCTTCAATCCTTTCATATCATACTTTAGCGAGCCATCTTTTGAATGGTTCTGCTTTGGGTGATGGAATAGATTGAATAAGACGTAAAATATCTTCGGTGTTAGCACAATCAGTTTCTCTCATTTTACCGTCTGGAGATTGTAATTTCAACTGTAGACAAATTGTCGACGGTTCAAATCAATCTTCTTCTTTGATACGAATTTTCATTTTGTACCAGTAGTCACGAGGATTTATGCTATCTGTAAGAGCAAAAATGATATCAATCACAGAAAAAAATCGTTGATTTAGATGCCAAACTTTTCTCACTTTTTTTTCTTCAAAAATTGCAATAGCTGTACTTTCTGTCATTTTTTCGTTATAGAAGATAAACGTATCTTGATTTTGATCATAATAATCTCCTTTTTATTGTCAATATTAGTTTTGACAGATTCGTCTATAACTTTTTTTATTATAATTTTTGTGGCATATACTATATAGTAGTGTAAATTACTTGTACTGTACTAAATTAATTATCCCATTCAAGACAATCACCGGTATCGCTAAAACTCAGACACATCTGTTTTTTTATGCTAATTGTTCTTGTATCACTTTCAAAATATGCCATAGCTTTGCATCATGTTGATGTGTCGCATTGCAAAAACATGCTTCATCATGTACTTATTGAGCTAGTTCCTGTGAGATACAAAGATTGTAATGTTGTATTTTCTTGGAGTCATTTGTTTATGTGAAGCTCGTAGGTTTCTCCGCTTAATTGTATCGTGTAACTATTGCTACTACAATACATGATATTACTATTTCCCGTCAACTCTATACTACTATATATATGTTCACTCCCCTGTTGGTTGTATTTCAACTCTATGCGTTGTTGTGTTGGTTGGAAACTAATGATGTATTTATCAGGGAAAATTTGTGTACCTCATGAATTTATAGATTTGCTGCTCAATCCCGCATGCAAAAAATTATTCACTTGTCCGTACAGTGTCTCTATGCAGGCTTGTCCATATACTATGTCTTTGTTTTTTACTTGAAATGTAGATCTAAATGCTACGAAGATAATGCTTACAATCATTATTACGATGAGCATCTCCAGAAAGCTAAATCAACTTTTTTTATCCATGGATAAAAAAATAATGAAAAATTAAAAATTAATAATCCCGGTTTCACCGAGGACAGGTGAAAAATGATGGAATTGTATATTTATTAACTACTGTATGATACAATAGTCTATTATCAAACAAAATCATACATTATTCATTCTTCACTATTCATTATTCATTAGTTGTCTATGAATTTATAAGTGGTCTTACAACGTATCTATAATTAGTTTCATCTTTGTCCATAAGGATAAGTGGTTTTTGGTTGTCGATAACATTGAATGTTAGTTCGTCACCTTTGATAATTTTGATGAAGTCGGTGATATATTTTCCATTGATTCCAAAGCTTACTGCTGGTCATTCTATAATTGCAGGGATGTTGGTAGTACCTGCTCCTTTGTCGGTTTTTCCTGAAGATATGATAATGCTGTCGTTGTTGGTTTCGATCTGAATATAATTGTTGATATCTCTTGTCAAAATTCCAATTTTTCTAATAGCTTTTTCGCAGAGACCTTTGTCTACCAAAATTTTGGTATTGAATGCTCTTGGCATGATTTCTTCTCTATCGTATTCAGGAAAATTTCCTTGGATGAGCAATGAAGTAGCCAAGATTTTCATATCTTTGACCTGTACTTGGAAAGCAATCAAATTTTCTGAATATTTAACGGTGAGATTCTCCGCTTCGTTGTTTGTCGCATATTCAGAGATTTTTTGAATATCTGTCATGGTGACCTTTGGCACGATAAGTGAAAAGTCAGTGTCTTTGATATGGGAAGGTGCTTTGAATTCTGATAATCTAAATGAGTCTGTGCCTACGAACGTAATGCTATCTTCTTTGGCTTTGAGTAAAACTCCTGTCAATACTGGGCTAAAGTTTTTTTCTGTGATTGCATATTCTACTTTGGATACTCCCTCTGCAAAAAGTTGTGCTTCTACAGAAAGCGTATTTTCATTTGGCATTTCTGGTAATGCAACATATTCACTTGCCGAAATACCATTGATGTCAAAGGTATCTTTTGCTGATTTTATTGTCATAATTTGTGTTTTTTGATCTACACTTATTTCCATATTTTTTTCTTCGATAGTTTTGATAATATCAGAAAACATTCTTGCGTTGACGGTGATAGCTCACTCCATACCTACGGTGCATGGAATTTCTATTTCAATATATTTTTCCATATCAGTAGCTCTCAAAAGCAATGTATCGATAGATGCCTTGAAATAAAAGTTTTGCAAAATCGGTAATGTTGCGTTTTTGGAAACAAATCTCAATCCGAGATCTATGACTTCAAGAATTTTTGCTGTTTCGATAGTGATTTTCATGATACTTGATGATTAATAGACTAAAAGATTACTACTACATTGACGTCATTCCCTTGTAAAAGGGAATCCAACTTGCTATATGGCAAACTGGATTCCCGCTTTTGCGGGAATGACGTGGTGTGGTTTTGGTTATTTTCCGTAGTTGCGTAGATCTGCGATTTCGTTGAACCAGGTCAATGCTTTTTTGTATTCTGAGACATCAAATTCTGGACATTTTTTTGTGGTAAAATACAATTCTGCGTATCCAATCCACCATGACATAAATCCTGATGTTCTCTGTGCTTGATCTCCTTTTGTCCTAATAACTAATTCGATAGGAGGAATATTTCAAAGATCCAGTGATGTACTAATATCTTCTTCGGTAATATTGGTCAAATCTTTGTTTTCTTGTGCTAATTTTTGGATTCCTCTGACTATTTCATTTCTTCCTCCATAATTGATGGCGAAGACAAAATACCTATCAGAATCATAAGTATTTCTTTGCTGTTTGGCAATAAGAT
>CAYXTU010000091.1:0-3334 GCA_964468245.1 uncultured Candidatus Peribacteria bacterium
AAGTGTTCTTGAAAATTTGCTCCCAAAAAATGCCTTATACACAAATAAGTCATTTATACTAAAAACACGAACTAAAAATGCTTTGTGCATTTGCAAAAAAGAAAAAATTATTTTAGTAAAGAAAATTACTGTTTCTGGTATTACGCCACGAAATAGCGAACAAGTATTTTTGGTAAACGCCATTATGGATCCTTCAATATTGCTTATTGCTGCTCAAGGACCAGCAGGCACAGGGAAAAGCCTTCTAGCGATTGCTGCTGCTTTGGAGCTTTTGAAAAAAAAGCTGTATAAACGAATATTTTTATCTAGTGCAATGGTGACTGTAGGTAATAAAGAAATGGGAGCCTTACCAGGTTCTGCAATAGAAAAAGTGACGCCTTTTATGAAGGGCTTTACGAGTAATCTAAAAAAGATTACCGAGAATGAAAGGAATGAAGCAGTGCCTCAATCACAACCAACAAAAAACTCAACAAAAAAAAACTCAACAAAAAAAAACTCAAAGAATGCGGAATCAAAAGAACAACCAACAGGCTATTTTTCTCTTTCTTTGGAGCACGGAGAAATAATTATAGAGCCTATTGCTTACTTGCGAGGAGCAAATTTGTTTGATGCAGTAGTTATTGTGGATGAAGTGCAGAATCTGACACGACATGAAGCAAAGACCATAATTACCCGCGCCTGTGATAATACCAAGGTGATTATACTAGGCGACATTGGACAGATTGATTGTAATTATCTTGACAGGACATCCAACGGTTTAAGTTATGTGATAGCCAAAATGTCTGGGCACGACATTGTTGGAATAGTAAACCTGATAAAAAGCGAACGAGGCCCTCTAGCAAAATTGGCCGGAGAAGTCCTCTAAAAGTACTATAGTATTAACCGTGTATAATCCTTGCCTCTATATTTGGGGCAAGTTTTTTAATTGTTTTTCCCAAGGACTTCATTACACTGATACTATATAATTCAGCTTTGAATTCTGAATTATGAATTTTACATTCTGCATTCAAAATCATGCGTTTTTATGATGAAATAACTATAGCCGTCCAATCTGGAAAATGAGGAGATGGTGTGGTGACAGGAAGGAGAGAGGCGTGAGTACCTATGGGATGACCATCAGGAGGTAATGGGGGAAGCGGAGGATCCGTGATTCTCAAAGCAGCCAAAGATGAAAATACCCTCCAAGCATATAGGTACAAATCCAATTTCAAAGCACTGCCAGGAGAGCCAGGAAGGTCGAGAGATCAGTACGGTGCAAATGCAGAAAATCTTATACTTACGGTACCAGTATGAACGATCATTAGAGATAAACAGACGGATGAAATACTTCATGCATTTACACAAGACGGCGAACAGCGGACAGCAGTACAGTGATGAGATGGTGGAATCGGGAATATGCATTTCAAGGATGCTATTCATCAGTATCCCAACTTTTGTTTGCTTGGCGAACCGGGCAACAAGAAGGAGATCGTTCTCGAATTACAGTTATTAGCTGATGTTGCACTTATTTGAACACCGAGTGTGGGCAAAACCAGCTTGATAAATAGTATTTCAAATACCAAAGCAAAGGTTGCTGATTATCCATTTACTACCTTGATCCCAAATCTTGGATCGGTGACGGTACAAAAAACCAATTTCAATGTCATAGATATTCCAGGGCTTATAAAAGGTGCTGCGGAAGGTAAGTGATTGGGAAATGCGTTTCTGCGTCATATTCTCAAAGCGAGAGTATTTTGTTTGATGTGTGATATTTCTAGATACGACCAATGAATTACAGAAATACCTGATTTGCTCGAAGAAATTATTGCATATGCCAACAATAAACTCGGAGGCGAGGATAAATATCTCGAAGTCCAGATCAGAGAGAATGAGGGATTTATTACTTTTTATGCATATGAAGAGGGAAATCTTGTTATAGAAAAAAGGATGATGTTTTTGATCAACAAATATGATCTCATCAACGATAAAGAGATTCTCAAAGAATATCAAGAACAGCTCCGAAAAGAAATCTTAGCATTTTTTAAAAAGAATAAAATCTGAGCCAAAATCACGAAAAAACTTTTAACGCAACATACTTTTACGATCTCTGCGGCGACTCATCTCGGCGTAGATGATTGGCTCAAACATGTGGTAGAAATGTTAAAGAAAACAGATACCAAAGAAGTGTATCATTTTGAAAATATTCAACATAAAGAAGCAAGACAAAGACAAGATTCCATCAAAAATATCAGTGAAACTGAAAAAGAATTCTTGATTGAGAATCAATATATCACTGCTACCGATGCGCAATATATCAATGTCTGGGAAGTATATAATGAAGATATAGCCAAACTTGTTCGACAACTTCCACGAGGAAATGACGAAGCAGAAGGACGATTTCGAAAAAAAATGGGAGAAAGTGGGATGCTTGATGAATTTGAAAATAGAGGAATTCAAAAAGGTGATATCTTGAAAATGTTGAGTCCATATAGTTGATTAGAACCAAGATATATACAATACTAAAAAACTAATGAATAATGAATGATGAATAATGAATGATGCATAATGAAAAATGAAGGAATTGCTAAAATAGACTATTGTAAATTACAATAGGTGATATAAAACAAATACAAACATTATTCATTATTAATTTTTAATTTTTCATTTCGACGACAATGTTCGTTATTTTAAACATTTCAGACAGCGATAAACACTGGAACACAGTCGTCGAGGAGTATACCAAGCGTTTAGGCAAATCAGTCAAAATAGAAAATATTACCCCTTCGAGAAAAGGAAATACCGAGCAGATGATTCAAGCCGATACGGAGAATATCATTGTCAGGCTGCAAAAATTTTCAGAATATAAAAAAATTTTGTTATCCAAAGAAGGGAAGCAGTTTGATACTTTAGCATTGCATAAATTTCTTATGAACCAAAATGTGGTTTTCATTATCGGCGGACCGTATGGATTGAATGAACCAGCATTAGCTAAACATATAGATGGCAAAATTTCTTTTGGCGCTATCACCTTGCCTCATGGTCTAGCGAAAGTAATTTTATTGGAACAATTATATAGAATTTCGACCATAGAACAGGGGAAAAGTTATCATTACTAAGAAATTGATTTAATAGGTCAAATATATATATAATAAAAAAAATAAAAACAATAAAAACAATAAAAAAATGAAAAAAATAACAATTAAAGATTTGATTGGTATGTCTAAGTTGACATTAGGACAATCAATAAAGTACTTAGAGCATCCAAATTATCAATTAAAAGATGCTCCTATGGTTATCATGAATAATGAAACAATAGATTATTTAATTTCGGGTACGCTCAATGCTATCAGCGAAG
>CAYXTU010000092.1:0-3260 GCA_964468245.1 uncultured Candidatus Peribacteria bacterium
GTCAAGAATGGCATTCTGATACAGCTTGTATATTCCGTCAAAATCGATGGTCTTATAATCCGCAAGCAACGCTTCACGAAACTCCTCTACTCAATGAGTACGTGTATGAGAAGAAAATAATTGCTTCCCAGAAATATTTGCAAAATACAGATAATCTACAACACAAAACCCCTGTTTGTCATAGAGATCAAGCATACGTTGACACGCCTGATCAGCAGTTCATTGAAATATGGTAGCGAGGATTTTTTTGTACACGAGGAAATTAATTTAGAATGTAAAATTCAGAATACAGAAATTAAAATGTATTAATTACATACTCTCCAATTCTACTCCCGGATAATAATACTGCAAAATCTGTTCTACCGTCCATCACTTTTCTGCGAGATATTGAGCTCATTTTCCACTAAGTCCGACACCATGTCCACTAAAATCAAAACATGCTGCAAAATCTAATTTAGACTGCAAATACGGCGTATCACTTCGTCATCGTTTCTCTTTTGCTGATCGAGTGAATCCAGCTGAACAGCTAAAATATGGCAAAATAGGCACATAGCCATCATACATCACTACTTTATTTTCAATATCTGCCAACAAACTCGCAGACATTTTACTTGTCTTTTCTCGTCATGCTCAAACATATTTTTGGAACATATCAGGATTGTCGATAGCTTGATAACTCGCTCCTGCAGGGATAGATGGATGAGTATTTTTGCCGTTGATATAAAACAAGGTATACATCTTGGCAAGGAGCAATACTAATGTTTGCTTCTGAATATTGTCACTATCACTCGTCTCTGCAATCCCCTTCATATAATTGTCAAATGTTGTTTTGTTAGTCACTATTGCCTGCTCCAAATATTTTCCTGCAGCAAGATTTTTGAGGGTATCTTTTTTCCAAATCAAAGATCATCTGAATGTATTTCGCGCGACACCTCCATATGATTTCCTGCTGTAATTGTTTACACGGACTAGTCATCCATCTACCGAAGAAATATCCAAAACCTTGACCGCCAAAGCATTTTCAAAACGAGGAAGCGTAAGATATACAAGTCCATTACTTGTTTCTACAACAGGCGCAGTATCGGTATATACTTTATCATCGGCTTTGATAGTACATCCTCCATCACAAGAAATTTCAAATCTCGGGTAGCTCGTACTGAGTTCGTAGAGCAAGATGTTGAGTGGTAGTTCAGTCAATGTAGCAACATCAGAAAGAGATATTTTTGAAGTGATTTTGGTGATAGATTGAGACGATGTAGTGAGTCATTTTCTATTGATATAGTCTTGTTTAGCCTTATTGGCAAGCGTAGAAAAATCCTCCTGTCGAATAAGATTCATAGAAAAAGTTTGCGTTCCTCCACTCGTCACGACATTGATAGTTTTGAGTCCGCTTGATCATTTTTTTGTCAGAGAAATAATGAGTTGATTATTTTTTGATGAACATGAATTGACGGCGATACTCGCATCTGATGACGAACAAGATTTCACTCACATCCATCTAATCGGCAAGATAAACGTATCTGTTGTTTTGGAAGAATAATATCGTCATGCCACGACAGTTCATTTGGGAAGTGTAGACTTTGACGTGAGTACAATAGGATTACCGACCAAAGATATTTTACTAAGATTTTCACTCACCTGCTCTCTTACCTCAGGAAGCAAATTATACAAATTAGTTCCTGGACAAGACGTAGCTCAAGCATCTGTATGTCATGCAACAGCATAATTAGTATATGATTTGAGATATGGCACTTCACTAGATGCCTTGAAATACGTTACCGTAGACTTTGGCTTAATCTTATATTTTTTTGCAAGTGCAGTAGTCAGAGCAACAAGTGATTTTAACGATGCATCCGTAGGGACATTGACATTAAAATTTCCCATCAGGGAGATCCCAACGCTTGGCGTATTATTCCACGCTGTTTGTGCACCTACTACACCAGCACCTCAAGCCCTTCCTTCATAAATATTTCCAAAGGGATCAATCAAAAAATTATAGCCAATATCTCATCGTCATTTGGTCAGCGCATGATATTTGTATATTGCTTGGAGCTCAGTTATCGCTGCACCTGTTCATCAAGTCAAAATAGCGGTATAATCATCAGCGGTATGATGAATAATGATCTTATTTTTATTTTTGTGAATACTTTCTGGCCATTTAAGAAAATGACCATTTGATGATTCACGATATTCATCTACGATTTGTTCATTTGGTGTTTTTTCTATAAGAAAATCAGTAGCTATTTGTCCCTGATATGCGGTTTGAGAAAGTTGACCTCATTCATTTTCCGCTTCTTGTTGACGGAGAGCATCTCTCTCTGTTTTGGAAGTGGTTGAATATCTCCAAGTCTCATTAGCTCACCACTGTGCACGAGTAATTATCTTCACCCCAGGCAAACTCCACGCAGCCGCAGACACATAAGAACAAAATCCACACAACAAAACTGCCACAACTACTATTTTCTTATACATTTCAGTTATCACAAAAATTAAAGCCTATATATAGTAGCAAAACTAGTCTTTTTTTCAATTGGAAATAGTACCATTATTAAGCTCAAAAATAATGAAAAATAATATTCAACTTTATTACAACGCCAGACCTGCCCTCGGTATGCCGGGGTGCACGCCACGAAATAGCCCTGAGTACTGCATCCGGCTTGAGTTTTTTGGATACTTTGGCGCCTGCCCCGCACGAAGCTGCGGGGGTCAACGGGAAAAAGTATCCCCAGCGGAGCGTCTTTTTTAAGAGAAAGAAAATATTAAGTACCAAAAAACAAAGCGTTTACACGCCTTTTTATCCCAAAATATATGTAATAAATCAGTATATACGATACAAAACAAATGTTCATACAGTCCGTCGTAGAGACACTTCTATTGCTAATATAAAGAGCATACAAAAATATTTTTATAGTTTTCTAGTAAGAGAAGCACTCTTGCAGTCCGTCGCAGATCCATACTTCTGGTAATGTGTTTTTGAAAAGTGTTGTTGTCGCAGGGAGGAAATTACCTCTTTGTTTCTATAAATAGAAAAGCATAGGTTCCAACATAATATATAATACAACAGCCTTCTTACCTTATCGGTACCTGTTATTTTGTATATTACATGGGTTGTGCCTATGCTGAATCAAAAAAACGTGGTGAAAAACTTTTGTGCGTAAGTAATGAATTACTTTAGCCTGTATAGTATATATATCTCCTAGCAAAAATCAAGGACAACTATATATGCATCACTACCCTTTGATTTTATTCAGCAAAAATAT
>CAYXTU010000093.1:0-3137 GCA_964468245.1 uncultured Candidatus Peribacteria bacterium
GATACCTGAAGAAACTATGGATCTTATTTATACGCACAATCAAGATAAGCTTATTGTGATTACTGATATTGGTGAACTTGTTGTCCAAAGACTAAAAGATTTGTGAAGCTTTGTTATGAAACAAAGTGCTATCAATCTCAACGAACATTTTGGGCTCAAAGGAAAGATTGTTTTTGCAAAAACTTTGCATTTTGATTACCATCATTTAGTTTTCCTCACCAATCAAAATAGCTGCAAAAAGATTAATAAAGAATTGGTACTTTCGTTCAAAAAATTTCCAACAGTGATTATGAAGCTTGCAGACAAGGAAAGAATATTGAGTGTAGAAGCAGTAAATGATAGTGACAATATTGGTATACTTACCAAACATGGATGGATGCTACTCTTTAAGAGTGGTGATCTTAGACCTA
This sequence comes from uncultured Candidatus Peribacteria bacterium, assembly GCA_964468245.1. Classification (GTDB taxonomy): domain Bacteria; phylum Patescibacteriota; class Gracilibacteria; order Absconditabacterales; family Absconditicoccaceae; genus CAJBLF01. Next base: position 411 of record CAYXTU010000093.1, read on the forward strand.
TGGGAAAAACTGCTGGATGAGTCAAAGCTATAGAACTTCAAGAAGATGATGAAGTAGCAAATATGTTTTTGCATAAAGGTGAACCATTTATTCTTATCCATGCCAACAAAAATGGAAAATTGCTCAATCTTGAAGATCTAAAAATTTGGAAGAGAGCAAAAAAATGACAAGTAGTGATGACAGGAAAAGAAATTCTTGAATGATGAATAAGTATTATTGAATGAGCTATTAGACTTAGGTTCAAGGATAGTACCATCAAAACACTTCACTCTAATGATATTCATCTTGATGAGACAGAAACACCATTGGCAAAAATGGTAGACAAAGATATTGATGTTATTTATAGGCCACGAGAAGAAAAAGAAGAAAATCTTAGATACAAAGAAGAAAGAAAAAAAGCTGAAAAAGAAGCAGAAAAATTAGAAAATTCCCCAGATGAAGATAAGGATATCTCTTCAAAAGAATCATCAGATGAACAAGATATTTCTGAAAATATTGAGTAATATTTATCTTGATTGTTGTAATAACCTTTTACCATCATTTAGTATTTTACCAAAAAAATGTCAAAAAAACATATTAGCTTGCTTATTGTTTTCAATATTTTTCTTGTGTTTTTTGGGTGTATAATTGTCTGGTGAATTACTCAGCATAAGATTGCTACTTTGTGAGCTTCTCTTACTTCTACTATGGGAAACAAAGTAAATGATGCTAATACATCTACTCTTTTTACTGTACAATCAGCTTTGATAAATGCTATTTCTCTAGCCAAGAAATCTGTAGTACGTATTACTATTAGCAAAGATGTAAAATTTTATGTAGATGATCCTTCTCAGCTCAATGCGCCTGGAAATATTCAGCAACAAACCACCAAAATAGGCTGATGAAGTGGTATTATTGTCGATAAGCGTGGATATATTATTACTAATAAGCATGTTGTCCAAGATACAACTGCCAAATACAGCGTAACACTTTCTGATGGAAAGGTTTATAATGTGGATAAAATCTGGTTTGATGAGCTTTTGGATATTGCATTACTCAAAATTGTTGATGCTGATGGAAAGCCAGTGAATACCTTATTTCCTGCTACATTTCTCTCTTTGGATACTCCTGTATCATTGGGACAAATTGTCTTGGCTATAGGAAATTCACTTTCTGATTATGCAAATAATGTAACTCTAGGTATCATCTGATGAACAAACAAACGTCTTACTATAAACAAAAACAATACCTATATCTGACTTTATCAGACGGATGCATTGGTAAACCCTGGAAATAGCGGTGGTCCTTTGTTGGATATCCAAGGAAACGTATTGGGTATTACTACTGCTATTACGCAATGAGAAGGTGTGGCTTTTGCGCTACCTATTAGTAAACAATTTATTGAAAGTACGATCAAGTCTATTGAGTCTTTTGGAAATATTCGTAGGCCTATCATGGGTATCCAATATATAGATACCGCAAGTGGTATAGTCATCAAAGATGTTATTACTGATTTGCCCGCAGCACAAGCTGGTCTTCTCGTAGGTGATATTGTGGTCGGTGTAAATGGCCAATCTATTACCAATCAACTCCCCTTCTTGTATCAGCTTTATACCTATATTCCTGGTGATACCATTACCTTGGATATTTTTAGAAACAACAAAAAACTTGTTCTCTCTGTGGTTTTGTGATGAAATGTTCAATAAAATACTATATTTTTTCTTTGATTAGCTAGTTATGTCATTATTTGTATAAATGTAAATTGAAATGCTTTTGCTAGGTAGGTAAAACTTGAAAATCCTTGATGTTTGGTGTACACTTAATTTAGATACTAGATGCAAGACATAAGATACAAGAACTATGTATCAATATAATTATTAAGTTTATGTATCATGCACCATGAATCATCATCCATTTAGTTATTTACTTAATTGAATATGTCTACCTATATACCTGAATCACTTATCAATGAAATAGAGGAACTTAAAGAACTGGGAAAATTTGATGAGGCTATAAAAAAGGTCAATACTATCCTTTTTAGAGATCCTAACAATGAAGATGCACTTTTGCAAGTGACAGATATCCAGTATAGAAAGGGTGAAATAGGTAAAGCAAGTAAGGCTATAGACTTTTTGAATGCGAGCAAAAATAATACTGATCCTTTATGATTGTATATAAAAGGTGTCTTAGAAATGGAAAAAAATCATCGAAAAGATGCAAAAACACACTTACAACAGGCACTCGAGCTTACCAAAGCAGAAAATCATGAAATTTTGAGATGTTACGGACTTTGTGAATATCGATATGGAAATAGAGAAAAATGATTAAATTTTATCAAAGATGCCTTTTCTATCAACAATTCTGATGCAGAAGTCGTATATAATCTTATAGAATTGTATATTTTGGAACATAAATATAAGAAAGCTAAGGATATGATCAAATACTTTTACAAACATCGTGAAAAACTTCAGACTATCGATAAGACTATGGATTTCTATGACCAAAAAATATCTTTGTTTGAAAAGTTTATTGCTACACAAGCAGTGTTTAAACAGGGGTAAAAGGTTGAAGGTTTAAAAGTTGCAGGTTAAAAGGTTATTTATTATTTATTATTTATTATAGGATAATGCTAAAAAATTCACTTTCAAAAATCTTTCATCATGATCTCGCTCATCTTGTCAAAACTTCTTGGACAAATGTGCTTTGAGTAAGTGTTTTTATTTGATTTCTTTTGTTTCTCCTCAATAT
>CAYXTU010000094.1:0-3089 GCA_964468245.1 uncultured Candidatus Peribacteria bacterium
AGCAACAATATTTCCTTTTGTATTTGCTACAAATTCTACCGCATCTCACTCCTGGAAAGAAGTAACATCAATAGGATATTCTGGTTGTGATTTATCTGCAACATTAGCGTGTCATTCCACTTTATTGTGTGGAAATGTAGGTTTCAAAGACAATGAGACATTATTACCACCATTATCAGGACTAACAAATAAAAATTTAATGTCGCCTCATATTGATTTAGATGAAACTACTCCCTTGCTTGTCAAAAGTGCTCCCGTAGCTTCCTTTCCACCACCATCCGGACCAAAACCCAAAGGTACTTTAATATATTTTACAGGATCTCCATCTTTACATTCTTGCTCTCATATTTCTACCCGAGATTCCCTTCCCAAATCATCAGGAACGATCGAATACAACTTCTTTGCTCCTCCCTTGAAGCTATACACTTTTATGATACCTGACTGTATAGGATAGAGTTTAGATATATCATTTTCTATCACCTCTCTTGGTCATACATGTCTAGTAAATGTAGACTCGATTTCAGTCGTTTTTTCGTTTTGTACTTTTTTGACCTCTTCTTTTTTTTCAGAATCAAGTCTCATCAAATGTTGATTTTCTGAATCCTCCACGATTTTGTTTTTTTTCATGTTTTTTGAATATAAATAATAAAAGTTATTTTATTGTTTTATTATGCATTTTTATTTTAATTTGTCAACAGCTTCTTGTGGTAAAATTTCTCTTGATTTTTTGCCACTTTCCCGTATAATTTTGGGTGGAGATATTTTACTCCAAAATTTTATTTATTACCAATACTATTACCATGACAACTGGTATCGTTAAGTTCTTCAACAGAACTAAAAACTTCGGATTCATTACCCCTGCAGACGGATCAAAAGACGTATTCGTACACGGAACAAATGTAATCGGTGAATCTATCGCTGATGGTGACACAGTAACCTTTGAAATTGGAGAAGGAAGAAAAGGTCTTGAAGCCAAAGAAGTAACAAAAGTAGCTTCTGCTGAAGCTGAAATGGATATGGCTGCATAATTGCCATAGATACAAAGATCTTAACTATTATACCAATATAGTATGCAAGAATTTTTGGGGAAAGACTCGCTTATTCGCTAAGCGGTTTTTTCTTTAATATGCAATTTTTTGTATTGGTGTCCCGTTATCGTCGCAAGAAATGTATTGTTCTCCATCGAAGGTAAAATACCCGCGGTCGTACATCAGATAATTATTTTTGTGAAAAGGAACTATTTCATGAGTCCTTTCGTTGTACACAAACAATTCTCCTTCCTGTCCTGATGGAGTCAAAATATTTTTGTCGCTTTCTATGAGCTTTTGTGCTTCTTTTTTGGTTTTGAACAAAAAATCTGATCGATATTTTTTGTCTCCGATATACAAAACATCTTCAAGCGCACCACTGGTAGCGAGTGAAATTAGCTCTTGTATATTGGCAACTTTTTGTGGATGGGTGTGAGATTGTTCGCTCATAGTAAACACATAGATTATAAAACTCTTCTTAATTCGTCTAGGGTTGTATTTCCTTGCAACATCTTGAGAACTCCGTCTTCTTGGAGGGTAAGAAACCCGTTTTCTCTCGCTTTGGCATACAAATCTACACCAATTTTGCCATCTACAATCATTCTTCTAATATCATCTGTTATTTCAAATGTCTCGATAAGTGCTATTCTTCCAATATATCCGCTTCCGTTACACTGATCACAACCTACCGCTTGGGTAATTTTGCCATCGAAATTGACCGCTAATTTTGGATCGAGATCGGCTATTTTTTTGAGAATATCTTTGATTTCTGCTTGTTCTCAATAATTTGCATCTCTTTTTGTACCACAATTTGGACAAATTTTTCTGACCAATCTCTGCGCCACGATAAGATTCAAGGCAGGTGCCAACATGTACGGCTTAATTTCCATACTCGTCAATCTCGGGATAGATTCTATCGCTGAGTTTGTATGCAAGGTAGTAAATACCAAGTGACCTGTCAAAGCTGCATTGATAGCATTTTCAGCAGTTTCTTGTGATCTTGTTTCTCCGATTAGAATGATATCTGGATCATGTCTTAGGATAGCTTTGAGTCAAATTTCGTAGGTATATCCTTTGGTATAATTGATCTGTGATTGTTGGATTCATTTTACTTCATATTCGATAGGATCTTCTAGGGTAATTATTTTTCTTTTTCCATCGTTGAGCGTACTCAGGATAGTATACAGTGTCGTTGTTTTTCATGAACCGGTAGGTCAGGTGAAGATGGTGATTCCGGTATTTCTTTCCAAATTTCTTTTTAAAATAGTATAGGTTCTTTCGGTAAATCATATTTTTTCAAATGTACTGATACCCTTGGTCGGATCTAAGAATCTAATAACAGTACTCTCGGATTCTACTCCTGGCATAAAGTTGATTCTGGCGTCCACCTTTCTTTTCTCTCCATGAATATCACTCGCCTCAAAGGAAAATCTTCCATCCTGAGGGATGTAGTCGATATTCATTTTGGTACCAGAAATAAATTTCATTTTTTGAAGATATTTTCTGAAGTCTTCATGAGTAAATTTGAGTAATTCTTGGAGAACACCATCTATTCTAATTCTCACAATCAAGCCGTCTTCTTGTGGCTGAAAGTGCAGATCGGAAGCTCCTGTCTGGAAGGCAAGTCTAATAAGTTCCATAATAAAGTCGCCTGGTTCCATAGTGTCTCTTACGTCGAATACCTTTTGGATCATAGCTATCGCTCATTTTCCTGCAGCTTGTTTTTGTTCCGCGTCAGCTTTTCTTTTTTGTGCAGCGATATTGTCCATATCAGTATACCAAGTAAGTGCGTAGTTGAACCCTGTAGGTGAGGTGTAAAATACTTCGTATTTGTATCCCTTATCTTCCAAGCTTTTGAGCAATTTGGTAAGCCCATCTGGGATATTGTTGGTCGTAAGTATCTTGAGCGTATTTTTGTCTTTTGCAAAAATAATCGTCTCTATCTTTTGAGCCGTTTCTTGCGGAAGGATTTTGAGTTGTTCAAAATTTGGACTTATCCCCTGCAAGTCGTCTAGTTCTAAAATACTTTTGGTTATAGTGGTTGGCATATATAGCTTGGAT
>CAYXTU010000095.1:0-3079 GCA_964468245.1 uncultured Candidatus Peribacteria bacterium
AGGTGTAATACCTTCCAAATCTCATATAGGTTTAAAATTTATTTTATTTTCTTTCATAAATTCATCCAGATCTTCTTCTACAATCTTGTACATATTCATTAAAAAATCGTATTCTTCTTTTGGTCTTTTGGTCGCATTTTCGGTGCTCAGTCCTCGAAGGGTAAATACTTTGATCTCTGTTTGGGTAAATGTATGTATGATGAGTTCTATAGCTTTTTCGTATGAGATCATATATGCTTCTGCTACGGTTTTGTCGTTGGCTTTGGCTCGCGTCCTATTTCCGTCGGGGATTATAGCTACGTGTTTTGGAAAGTTCATTTGATAAAATTAAGAATTAAGAATTGATAATTAAGAACTTTTTGAAAAATAAAAAATAGCTTAATTAGCGTATTGTTTGTATATACTATATATTCTTTGTTTGTATTCAAGAAGAAAAAAAAGAGCCGGTAGGTAATACCTTCAGCTCTTTTAAAATCTCTTTTAATTATGTTTAAAATAAAAATAATTCTTTGATTGATTTTCCTTTTATGTTTCGACGTATTGCTTTCGCAAATAGATCGCCACATGGGATGATATTCATCTTTGTGGTTGTGTGTTGATTTTTGTATTCTATTGGTTTTTTTAATGAATCAGTCACATAGCATGATTGGATAGAAGATTCTTCTATGTTTTTGTATGCTTGTCCTGATAAAACCCCATGTGTTGCAAATACTTGTATGCTTTTTGCTCCTTTTTCTTTGAGTGCATCACTTACTTTGCATATTGTGCCTCCTGTGTCTATGATATCTTCTATTATGATGATATCTTTGCCTGCTGGTTCGCCTATGACCATAATTTTTTCTACTTCGTTGGCTTTTTTTCTGGTTTTGTAACATACCAACATATCCATATCAAAATATTTTGCATATGCAGAGACGCGTTTTGCACCACCAGAATCAGCAGAAGCAAATATGGTGTTTGTTGTTTTTATTTTTTGAATAATTGGTGTAAACATGTAAGAGGCATACAAGTTGTCTACTGGTATTTCAAAAAATCCTTGAATAGCGTCTGCATGTAAGTCCATAGTAATTATTCTATCTACTCCCGCAGTTTCTATGAGTTTTGCTGAGAGTTTTGCAGAGATTGGTGTCCGTGCCTCATCTTTTCTTTCTTGACGAGCATTGCCAAAATAAGGAATTACGGCGATAACTTTTTCTGCTGAAGCTCGTTTGGCTGCATCGGCTAAGAGAAGTAATTCGTACAAATTGTTTGCTGGTGCTCCTGGTGTCGCATTGGTTGGTTGAATTATAACTACATTTCTTCCTCGTACATTTGTACCAAGTTTTGGTTTGTATTCTCCATCTGCGAATGTAGTATACTCGATCTTGGCTTGTTCATATTCGCATAGGTGAATTATTTCCTTACCTAATACGCTATTGCCGCTTCCACTAAAAAAAATAATTTCTTCATTCATAATTTTTGTTTTTTTTGTTGTTTTTTTTATGTTTGTTAAAATAACATATATCTTTTTTGATATATAAGTCAATAGTTATTTTTGCTTTTAATCTACAATTTCTCCATATATCTTAAATGGTACAGCTTTGGTAATTTTTACGGTAAGAAATTCACCAACTTTGTAAACGGCTTGATGCTTGATGCTTGATGCTTGATGTGGTATTATTGTTTGCTTCATATTGTCTGTATATCCTTCAACAACTCAATTGTTTATTTTGTTGATGAGTATTTCTTTTGTGGTTCATATTTCTGCTTCGTTGTTTGTGCGTGAAATGTCTTTTAAAAGTTCGTTGAGTCTGTTTCGTCTGTCTCGTTTGAGGGAACGTGAGATGTTGTCAGTATAATTTTTTGCTGCCAAAGTTCCTGGTCTAGGAGAGTAGATTCCAATATATACCATATCAAATGATCAATATTTTACCAAGTCTAAGGTTTGCTGGAAGTCTTCCTCTGTTTCATCGCAAAATCCTACGATAATGTCGGTTGTGATGCTTATTTTCCTTTTTATATTTCTGATGTTGTCGATAAATTGTTTGGCTTGTGCAATGGTATATCCTCTACTCATTTTTTTTAAAATACTATCAGATCCTGATTGTAATGGGATATGGATGTGTGGACAAAGTTTGGGTTCCTGTTCGTGTAAGGCGAGCAATTCCTCGTTGTAATAGGTAGGATATGGTGAAGTATATCTCAGCCGCTTGAGTCCATCGAGGTGTAAAATTTCTTTGATAATGGTGATAAATTCTGGATGTTTATTTACGATCTGTCCGAGTAATACAAGTTCTTGTGCTCAGTTTTTAATATGTGTTTTGGCTTCATGGATTATTTGTTCAACGGAAAAATATTTTTCTAGTCCTCTCGCATATGGGACAATACAGTAGGAGCAAAACTGATTACATCAGGTAGATATTGGGATATATGCTGTTTTTTTGTGGGTATTCATCGAGGTGTTTATGTTTTCTGGGATAATTTTTTCGTATTCGTTGATCATTTCTTGGTCGTAGCTGATGTCATATCAGAGTTTTTGTAGAATCAATGGCAAAAATCCTGTATCGTCTATTCTCCACATAAGTTCTATGTTTTTTCGCTTTTGTGTAAGACTATGAAAGATAGGATTAAAGGCGTTGTTTACGGGAATGATTTCAGATGATTTTTCTGAAGATTTTAGATGATTAATTTCCTCTGTGGTACATCAGATGATCTGTGGATTTTTATGTTCTATAGTTCATAAAAAATTTCCTACCTTTATTTTTCACTTTTCACTCTTCACTTTTCATTGTCTTAAGTTGTGTTGTATCATACATCAGGTTATTCGTACTTTCTGATCTGGTCTGATTGTTTTTAATTTTCCTGTGATTTTGTCTTCGGATTTTTGTTTGATAGCACAGGTATCGAAAATCACGATATCGGCTTCTTGGATATTTTCTGTATACAAAAATCCGCAGTTGCCTAATACTGCTCTGATTCTCGCTGCGTCAGCGTAATTCATCTGACATCCAAAGATGAGAATGTGAAATTTCATGGTTTATGCTACGCGATAAAATGATAAAATGATAAAATGATAAAATGATAAAATGATAAAATGATA
>CAYXTU010000096.1:0-3025 GCA_964468245.1 uncultured Candidatus Peribacteria bacterium
CATCGTTCAATCGTTCAATCGTTCAATCGTTCCAAATTATTTATCATTTATCATTGTTTACTAATATGGCTACACCTGTAAAAGCAAAAGCTGCTACCCCAAAAAAGAAGAAAGATATCAAATTGGATAGCTGAGTCCTTCATGTACAAACAACAAGCAACAATACTATCCTTACGCTAGTAGATGCGAATGGAAACAAAGTTCTTGGTGGTGGTACAGGAAAATTATGATACAAATGAAGCAAAAAAAGCACACCATATGCTGCTGAAGTTTTGACAAAACAACTTTTAAAAGAAGGACAAGTGTTTGGACTCAAAGAAATTTGAATTATATTTAGATGATCTGGATTGGCAAGAGACGGTGTTTTTAAAGCTATCAATGAAATTGGACTTATTGATATCCAATATATCAAAGAAGATACAGGAATTCAATTTGGATGATGTAAGGGAAAGAGACAAAAGAGAGTATAAACCAAAATTATAAATTTTAAATTATAAATTTTAAATTATAAATTGTTTATTAATGAGATATACTGGACCAAAGTTTAAATTGTGTAGAAGAGAACAGGTTGATCTCTTTGGTGCAAATAAGTATAATGTCAAAAAAAATAGAAATTTGCCAGGCCAACATGGTGCTAATATGCAAAGATCTTCTGAATATGGAAAACTTTTGAGAAACAAACAAGTCCTCAAAAGAATGTATATGTTATCAGAAAAACAATTTGTAAGACTCGTAAAAGAGATTGCTGCTAAGTATTCAAAAAACAATGATATAACTCATGATACTGCACTTTTTCAGTTTTTGGAAAGAAGAATAGATTCTATAATATATAGATCATGACTTGCAAAAACTATTATGCAAGCAAGACAAATGGTTACTCATTGACACTTTTTGTTGAATGGAAACAAACATAATATTCCTTCATCATTTGTTCATATTTGAGACAAAATTAGTATCAAAGATAAACTTAAAGACTCACCTCTTTACAGTCAAAACGCTTCTGAAAACAAAGGTAAGCTTCCTTCATGGGTAAAACTAGATAAGGCGGCTAATGCGGTAGAGGTCTTAAGCGATCCTCAAGTTGGAGAAATTGGAATACCTGCTGATCTTTTGAAGGTTATCGAATTCTATGCGAGAGCATAATCCTTGTTCTTGGATTGTATGGGCATAGTATTGATATATATAACAAAACAAAAAATTTTTACTCTTTATTACTCTGCATGTTGGATATACAAAAATTCATCTGAGCTCCAAAAATCATTGTCTCACAAGTAGACGATAGGATCACAAAGTTTGAAGTTAAATATCTACCTAGAGGATTTTGACAGACACTTGGAAATGCATTAAGAAGAATTATTTTGTGATATAGTGTTTGATGATCCATTACTGGAATCAAAATTAAATGAGTTAATCATGAATATCATGTAATAGATGGTGTAAAAGAAAGCGTTGTAGATATGATGCTAAGTTTTAAAACACTTCGCTTTAAAGTAGATGAAAAAGCTGATAATATCCAACGAATCTCTCAAAGATTTTCGTGAGTATGAATTTATACATCAAGCAATATAAAACTTCCTTCTGGTATAGAACTTCTCAATGATGATGTAATATTGTTTGAAATAACAGATCCATCAGTCGAAATAAATATCGATATTAGAATAGAAAAGGGGTATGGATATTATAGTATCGATTATCTTAGAGCTCGCGATAGAAAAGATGATGATATAGATGCTAGCATATTACTTATAGACAATGACTTTAAAGTAATAGATTATGCAAAATATGATGTAAAAGAAGTAATAGAAGACTTTACTTGATCAACAAAAGATTTGTTGGTTCTTGAAGTTAAATCATGGTTCAAAGGTGTTTCTCCAAAAGAAATTGTAATGTTTGCTGGAGAAGTATTGGCATCATACGCTAAACTCTTTATCTTTGATAATGTATATATAGATAGATCTTTCCTTGTAGATATCGAAGATCTTGATAGAATACAGGACAAACTCCATGAAGAAACAAATATAAAAACTATGCCAATTGATGCACTTCCATTGAGCGAAAGAACAAGAAATGCATTGATCAAAAACAACATTTTGTATGTAGAAGATCTCGAAAAAAAGAAAAAATGAGAACTCTTGGTTATGAAATGAGTTGGTAGAAAAGCTATTGATGAAATCAATAGTGCATTGGCAAACATAGACAAGGCACTTATCTGATAAATCGCCTAATTATCTATGCCCCTAATATTCTAAACATCTAATCTTTTAAATAATTAGTTTGGTATTATGAGACACAAGAAAAATAAAATGCTCGAATTGGAAACATGAGCGAAAACAAGACATATATTTGTGAGACAATTATTGACCAATCTTGTAAAAAACGGGAAAACTACTACTACACCAAAAAGAGCTAAAGTACTCAAAGCTGAAGTGGATTCTTTTTTTGCTAGACTTGTTAAAATCACAAAAACTCTTGATGAAAAATCCGCAAGAAGAGAATGTATCAGATTTATCAAATCTGAAATCTATGGTGAAGCTGAAGGTAAAAAAGTATTGAATGTCCTTTTGCCAAAATATATCGCAGATGGCGCTACATCAAGTTTTGTAGCCGATTATAAACTATGATTTAGAGTAGGTGATGGTGTACAAAAAATATTACTTAAACTATTATAAAGACTGATTAGACTGATTAGATCGATAAGACAGATTAAATTCTATCTATCCCATCTAATCCATCTATCCTCTCTTATTATATCATTTAATTATTTGAAATATTTATCATGGAATTTACACAAAAAGACCTTAATAAGACGCTTCGAGTCAAACCTGCTGATATGGACAAAAATAGAGTATGGTGGAAAATCGATGCAAGTGGAAAAACACTTGGAAGATTAGCTGTAGATATAGCAAAGCTCCTTTTGGGAAAACACAAAGCATAATATTCTGATTTTTGGGATGCTGGAGATTTTGTTCTTGTAGAAAATATCGAGAAAATAAAAGTTACTGGTAAAAAACTTCAAGATAATGCC
>CAYXTU010000097.1:0-2973 GCA_964468245.1 uncultured Candidatus Peribacteria bacterium
AGATGGCAGTAGATATGGTAAAAGAAGGACTTATCAACGAAAAAGAAGCAGTATTGAGAGTAAAACCTGAACAGCTTGATAGCTTGCTTCACAAACAAATAGATCCAGCAGCAAAAAAAACTGCTGAATTGCTTACTAAAGGACTTCCTGCATCACCAGGTGCAGCTGTTGGACAAATTGTTTTTACTGCGCAAGCTGCTCATGATCGAAATGAAGAAGGTAAAAAAGTTGTCTTGGTAAGAACAGAAACTTCACCAGAAGATATTATAGGAATGTTGGCTGCTCAAGGAATTTTGACTGCTAGAGGAGGTATGACTTCTCATGCTGCTGTAGTTGCTAGAGGTATGGGAAAATGCTGTGTAGCTGGAGCTGGAGAAATCGTTGTAGATGAACATGCCAAAACACTTACTATCAAAGGAAAAGTATACAATGAAGGAGATATGATTACATTAGATTGATCAACTGGAGAAGTGTTTGCTAACGCATTAGCAGTAGTAGATCCGGAACTTAGTGGTGATTTTGGAACGCTTATGACATGGGCTGACAATTACAGAACATTGTTGGTTAGGACAAACGCTGATACACCAAACGATGCTGAAGTAGCAAGAAAATTTGGTGCTCAAGGTATCGGACTTTGTAGAACAGAACACATGTTCTTTGCTGAAGATAGAATCAAAGCAGTGAGAGAAATGATTTTGGCTGATGATGTCGATGGAAGAAAGAAGGCACTTGCAAAAATATTACCTTTCCAAAAAGAAGACTTTATCTGAATTCTCAAGGCAATGCAAGGACTACCGGTTACGATCAGATTCCTTGATCCTCCTTTGCATGAATTCCTTCCTCAAGAAGAAAAAGATATCGTTGAATTGTCTCAGATTATGAATGTAGATCTTGAAATCTTGAAAAAGAAAATAGAATCACTTCACGAATTTAATCCAATGCTCGGACATAGAGGATGTAGATTGGTTGTTACTTATCCTGAAATCGCTGAAATGCAAACAGAAGCAGTTATTTCTGCAGCATGCGAACTTCAAAAAGCAGGTGTTGATGTGAAACCAGAAATCATGATTCCATTGGTAGGATTCAAATCTGAATTTGATTTCAATGCAGAAATTGTAAGAAGAGTAGCAAAAGAAACTATGGATAAATATGGAGTAACTGTTGATTACAAACTTGGTACCATGATTGAAGTACCTAGAGGAGCGGTAACAGCTGACAAAGTTGCTGAAACTGCTGAATTCTTCTCATTTGGAACAAATGATTTGACACAAATGACTCTTGGATTCTCTAGAGATGATGCTGGTTCATTCATCAAAGAATATGTCAACAAAAATATTTTCGAAAAAGATCCGTTCCAAACATTAGATCAAGACTGAGTTGGTCAATTAGTTAAAATAGCAGTAGAAAAAGGAAAGAAAACTAGACCTGATATCAAACTTGGTATCTGTGGAGAACACGGTGGAGATCCAATGTCTATCGAATTTTGTCACAAAATTGGTTTGAACTATGTAAGTTGTTCACCATTTAGAGTGCCTATCGCAAGGCTCGCGGCAGCCCACGCTGCGCTCAAAAATTAGTGAAAAACTAATAGTGAAAAGTGAAAAACGAAGGAATTTATTTTGAAAAAATAAAAAAAACGCTGGGAAAAAATCCTGGCGTTTTTTGATATTAATTCTTTTTTTCTTCTCATAAAAATATTTCAAAACTACCACCACCAAATTTAGAAAATTTTCATTTATTTTTAATATTGTGTCATATATCTTTAAAATTTTTTATAACGGCTTTGATAGTTGCTTCTGAAAATCAGTGATATCCTATTTTCTTATTTAATGCTGAATATGGTCAATGCATTTCTACATTATACATATTATTACCTCCCGGTTTGTTGAAACAAAAAATAGATACTTTTTCTATTCTTGGTGCTTCCAAGAGAATAAGTATCAATCATCTATTGATTTCTTCAGTAAGAGCCTCGATAGTGTTATCTATTTCTTTGGACTTATTTCTTAGTTCATCAATGTTCATTGCTTTTTTCATATCCATTTATAATGATATAAGTACTTTTTAGTACTATATACTTCTATTTGTAAAAGTCAATCTTTTTTGTATTTGAACTTATTTACTAAAAGACTATAGTCTATTCCAGCTATTCTTTCATTATTCATTATTAATTATTCATTTTTCATTATTTTTTTTATGTGAACATATTTATGACAAAACTTTCTTATTGATGCTAAAGTCAGAGGGTATATTGCTGACAAGATTTTGTCGTTGTATCGTGAATGTGGATGTGAAGCTTTGATAGAAATTGGGCCTGGGAAGTGATCTATCACAAAATTGATTCAGAATATTTCACCAAATTTCTTTTTAATTGAAAGGGATTCTTTGTTAGCGGAAAGTTTAAAGCTTAAAGCACAAAGCTGTACTATTGTTCAAGGTGATGTTCTTGAAGTGGATGCGGAGAAATTACTTTCTGAAAAAAAACTTCATTCTGAAAAGACCTTGATCGTTGGGAATCTGCCGTATTATATTACTTCTCCGATATTGAGAAAATTCTTTTCGGCGTGACAAAATTATGCTGGGGGAGTATTTATGGTGCAAGATGAGGTTGGTCAAAAAATCAAAAGCGATGCCAAAAAAAAATCATATTTGCGATGGTTACTCAATTTTTTTTATGAGGTAAAATATCTCAAATGAGTACCTGCAAAGTGTTTTAAACCGGCTCCCAAAGTCAAAAGTGCTTTAATACAATTAGAAATTAGAAATTGAAAATTGAACATTGAACGAGACAAATTCGTCGAGTTCCTAGAATTGTTTGCACCGTTCAGTAGAAAGACGTTGTGAGCGATTCAGATTATGCTCAACAAACGTTTCGCGATAAAAGCTCCCGTTGGTCGCGATAAAAGCTCGTCTATGACTCGCGATAAAAGCTCGTCTATGACTCGCGATAAAAGCTCGTCTATGACTCGCGAT
>CAYXTU010000098.1:0-2753 GCA_964468245.1 uncultured Candidatus Peribacteria bacterium
CTCAAATATTGTCCAAAAATATCTAGTTCATCTCCATTGTTAAATTGCTCAAAATCGTTATATCTCAATCTTCTTTTCAGATAATGAATAAATATTGAAGGGGACTCAACTATTTCTGATATAACCTTCAAATCATAAATACATACAGACCACGGCCACTCATTACCTTGAACAAAAATGGTTTTTCTTAAGGAATTCAATTGAGTTGATAAATGTCCTAACTGTTCAAGAGACA
Organism: uncultured Candidatus Peribacteria bacterium; assembly: GCA_964468245.1. Classification (GTDB taxonomy): domain Bacteria; phylum Patescibacteriota; class Gracilibacteria; order Absconditabacterales; family Absconditicoccaceae; genus CAJBLF01. The sequence goes on from CAYXTU010000098.1 coordinate 236, forward strand.
CATTGATAAGAAAAATATTTTTATACTTCGATTTTTCAATACTTATTTTGTTTCCTTCTGAATCTTTAAATACAGATACATCTTGAGATAAAATGTAATTTTTTGTCTTTAATGCCTGAACATAGGCGACATCAATGATTTCTTTGACACAGCTAATAAAATAAGGAGGGTTACCAGACTGAGCTTTTAATGAATAATCATTAGCCTTTGCTTCAATAATAAAAAGATTGTTGTCAAATATTACAAGCCCGTCACTTTCTCCATATGGTTCATATTTTAATGACGCATATACTTTTGCGTTTCTAAAAATTAACTTGAAACATTCCAAAGCACTGTTTTCTAATATTTTTGCTCTTTTTTTCTGGTATCGGTCAAAATAATTATCTGAGCTTTTCATCCACTTCTCGACGACATCAATAATATTATGATAAAAATTCACTGTAGAAAAGCAGTAATATGAATTGTCGTATTTAATTATGGGCTTTGTTCTTAATATGCTTTCTTTCGTGATCCAACCTGCCTTTTCGCCCTCAAGGAATCTACCATTATCGCCGAATGTAGCACTCAGTAGATCTAATACTTTACATGAATCATTGTTATTTGTTTTTATTATAAAAGGATTACTGTTTATTATTCGCATTGAATTGACAATTTCTTTCTGAATTTTATCGGAATGTCTCATTTTATCAGTAAGTTGTAAAAGATTTTCATTAGTTATGTTGTTGCAAAAATGTTGATGAATTTCATTTAGTTTTTTGTAGGCCTTTTCTATGTTTTTAATCTCTTTCTGAATTTCTTCAAAAACATCCGAAATTGTTGAAACAAATTCTTCTGAAGAAAAACCCAGCCCAAGGAAAAAAGAGTTATGTGGAATAAAAAGTTTTTTCAGCACTTCAAATTGATGCTGATGATAAGCTGAGCCTCTAATATAAAGGAATGATCTTAATGACTTATGTGCCAACTCATTTAATTTTTCGTTTGCTTCTTCGTTTTTATCAGTTATAGATTGTAACTCTATGAAAAACATAAAAGATAAAGATAGATCTATTAGTAGTCGAAAAACTTCCTCTAACTCATCATTATCAATTTCTCTAGAAAAGTCATTCGTTTTGCAAGCTAAAGAAATATTAATTGCATGTTCCAAGATTTGTTCTGGCGGTTCTTTATGATCTTTCATTCTTGTCATAAAGAAAAGGTGTTTTAATAGTTCAATTGGATTGTTGCTTTCAAATATTTCAGTAACTCTTTTTATATTTTTATCTATCTCAATCTTGAGAAGACTTAATCTCTCTGGAATTGAATCTAAAAACTTGCGATGTTCTTCTTGTGAAAGATTTCCAGTTAATTCGACAACTTTTCCTTTTTGGACCGCAGTAAACAGTCCACAATTGACAACATTCATACTGTTGGCAGAGTTTTTTTTCTTTTTTTTAGCCAAATATTATTTCCCTATAATTCCAATGCTTTATTCTGTTTTTCCATATTCATCATCGTATTCTTTAGCAAGTTTAAGAAAGTTTTCGTGCTCATTTTTAATGTAAGCCCAAAATGTTCTGGCATCAAATTCATTAAAATTCATTTTATTTGAATTCAAGTAGTCTTTAATTCTTGAGATTGCATTCATATATTGGTCTATGTCATACTGGATACTATCGTTCGGAAGTTCATTTCTCCTTTTCAATTCATCAACGAATGAGTTATATGTTTCTTCAAGACTGTTAAGCATCGATAATCCTAAATTTTTTTCTGAATCTGATATGGCTTCTAAAATTTTATCAAAAATATAGTGAATATCAGAAGGTAATATTTTTGTCATTTTAACCTCAACATATTTTAATTTTCTCCGTCTCTCGTTTTCATTTAAAAAATTAATTAGCCCTTTGAAAGATATAAATAAGTTATCTATTTGCACATTTATTATATCAATTATTTCCACACAAATAAATTCACTGCTTTTTTTGCTTGCATTAAATTGTTGAACTTTAAACCGATCTCTTTCTAATGAATGTCTGTCTATATAGCTATAAAAGTTCTCACTATTTCTATTCATATTCGTGGGATGACCAATTGCTAAGTTTCGCAGATCTCTTATCTCTTTTAGCTCATCATTAAACTCAAATTTGAACCCAAGTGCTTGATTCAAATTTTTGAAAGCATCCTGCTGTATAAAAAGAGCTTGTAAAATTCCATAAGTAAAAATGTATTTCAACCCTGTTTTTAGGGGATATTTTTCCAAAAAATAATCTTTTATTGTTATATTTGCATCACCTATGACAAAAAGAGAACTGCATATTTTGTTCCACTTGTTTGAATCAGAAATAAGAGTGCTTTTGACTGGGATGATGTTCAAATACATATAAACTTGTGATACACAATAGTCAATACTAGCAATTTTGTCGCTAATTGAACTCAATTTATCAGCAGGCATCTTTTTCACTTATTTTAACCCTATCACTTATCATTCCAACCCCTCACAAAACATGGTTCATGCACTTGTCAATTCCGAAAGAACCCTGCT
>CAYXTU010000099.1:0-2749 GCA_964468245.1 uncultured Candidatus Peribacteria bacterium
TCATTGTCTATTTTTTGTATTTTTGGCAATTGTTTGTATCCTCTTTTGAGAAGATCGAGCATATCTTTTCTCTTGGCATATTCTTGGAAATATATTTTTCTGACTTCTGGATCGCTGTAGAGCTGCCTAATTGCAGACATTTTGTCCATTACTTCCTCATCGATCATAGCATCAAAATCATCTTTATCTCCTGAAATATCTTGGAGGGTTTCTCAGATTTTTTTGCCTGTATATGTACTAATCCTTTGTTGTCATTTTCTCAACTGTCCTATCATCTGAAGATCTTCTAATGTCCCTTCTTTGGTTTTGTCATATATATCTGAGATATCTGTATGCTTGGGATCGATAAGAAAATCACCTATCAAACTCGTAAGCTGGATAGCTTTTTCTTGTTGTTTTTGTGATGATAATTGGTTGTTGTTTTTCATTGGTATAGTACAAAAATAAATGATATGTTTTTTTGATGTAAACAAAGAGTCAAACCCCGCAGATTCGCTTTGCTCCTTGCGGGGCCTCGCCCAAAAGCTCGGGAGTCAAAGGGTCAAAAAAACACATGAACGTCCATTTCTTTCACAAAACTTGAGTCTATACAGCGGCTGTGTAAACTAGGCTGCATTCGTGATCATCAGAGCTCAGCTCGCGGAACTTACGGTCAACTGAGCTACGAAAACAAGGGACAGCAAGCTGATAATCGTTTGTGGTATCCGATAATCGCATATATCCATAAAATCCTGTTGCCTGCATAATAGCTAGTATTTGCTCTTCTTCACTTCTGTTTGGAAGCAGTGCTTTTCATAATTTCAAAATTTCTGCCTTGCTTGGAAGTTTTTTGTGTTCTTTTTGCTGTTTTTCTTTGAGATGTTTTTTTCATGTATTACTTTGGAGTGTGCTTTTTGTTATTTCTTTATTTTCTTTTTCTGTACCGTCCCACAATGTATATGAGTATGTACTATCTGTTATTGTCTCATCGGCTGGCATATATCGATCTGTTATACATCAAGGAAGATTGAAGTGGACTTTGTAGGTCCCGTTTCCTGTATCTACATAGCTAATTTTCTTTTGTTGTGTCAGTTCTTTGATATAAATAACTATCTCTAGATGATTTGTTTCGTTGTTGGTAGTGAAGTAGTCAATTGCATCTTGCTGTTGTTTGGCTACTGCAAATGGAACTAAAGAAGAAATATTTTCTTTTGTCTCTGTTGGTTGGTTTTGCTGGTTAGAAATTTTTTCTTGTGGTGTTTTTATACTTTTTAATATTCATTTCCCTTCTTGATTATCAAAAAGCATGAGAGATTCTATCCCCTTTTGTCGTGATGTTCATAGGTTTGCACACTCTATGAGTTTGTCCGCCAATCACAATGTATACAATCATCCAAGAATCAGTTGTATTTGTTTTTTGGAAATTTCATATCCATTGTCTTTTTCATAATCATCAAGGACGCTATCAAAAATATCCAAAAGTTCTTCAGCTTTTGTATCCTGCAAAGCAAGTACATCAGCGCTCAATTGTTTTATTTTATTTTTTATCAATATATTTTTGTCTGCCAACTCTAATGTTTCCAAATTTCTCATGGCATACGGATCAAAATTTGCAAGTTCATATGGATCCACAAACTTCATATCGTCCTCTGGAAATTGATAGGTTTCAGGAAAAATATTTTCATCTAATTCCTTTTGTGAAATATCTGACATCCTCTCCAAGAGTATGGGAATCTCTTGTTTGGTAATCAATCATTTTTCTGCAAAAATATTTATCAGCAAGAGTTTATCTGTTTTTGGATATGCACCATTACTCACGAATTTTATGATTTTTGTTTTCATAAATTCAACAAAATCCTGACCCGATTCCTTGAATCATTTGAACAATGATACAAAATTCCCTAGTTCTAATATAGCTTTTTGTAGATGCATATTATTTTTGTTGGAGATAGTAATCCCCTCTCATTTGCCTAGATAATTATCTTCTATTTCTTTGAGCGCAACAATAAGGTGGTATAAGACCCCATCTTTTGATGATAAACTGGTTTTGTCTACTCCATACGCAAATCATTTTGGCTCTATACAATTGGCCAATGCCAAATCGTAGGTTTCCTCTTCTGGCAAATATTTGACTTCTACACCTGGCAAAAGCCTTACAATAGCTGGATCTAATTCTTGCCTATCTGTGTGTTTTGCTGACTTGATATTTGCGGTAGCGATAACGGTTGTCGTCAATAATTTGTATGTATTGTCTCCATCTTCCTGTGGAGCATACGAAGTACCTGATCTTAAAGTAAACAAATGTTTGATTCTCATCAACACATCATTTGGGATCAAATCTATTTCGTCGATGATAGGGATGTTTCCGTCTACGAATGCTTTGAGTACTTTACCTAGTTGGGTATATGTCTGTGTTCATCATTTTTCATCTCCTTTGAGTCACATCTTGGCGATAAATTCTGCAGGTGTAATCCCTGCATGTCCTGATAACACTACAACAAATTCGTTGAGCATTTTCTCTGCATCTGGGTTGTTGATCATTTCCTGAGCTAAGGATTTACCTTGTATTGTTTCCAGTCCTATATGCAATTTGGTTGCAATCATTTTGACTGCTTGGACTGCCAATACCGTTTTACCTGTACCTGTAGGTCAGGTAAGAAGGACGTTTTGACCAATCAATACTTTTTATATTATCTCATCTATAATTTTTTGTCTGGATGGTGTAGCCACAAATCACTTTGTATCTAGTTGGTTTTTGTAGGTCACCTAT
>CAYXTU010000100.1:0-2632 GCA_964468245.1 uncultured Candidatus Peribacteria bacterium
GACATAAAGTAGAATTACTGATATGACTATATATTCCTAGCGATTTCATATAACGTTCCATCCTTGTCTGACGTAATTCGTATGTTCAGACTGGATGTGTTGTCCGATTGTGCCGAATACCGCTATTTTAAATAATTCAAAATTTCATTTATTAGACTTTTAGAGCGGTCATAATGCAGTACAGAAAGTCCAACTTGTTTGGCACCTTCAATATTTTCTGCATTATCGTCGATGAACAATATATCTTCTGGTTTTTCTTTGAGTTCTAATATCAATCTTTCATAAAATTCTTTGTTTGGTTTTTCTATACCAATATCAGCAGATATCAAAATACAATTAAATCTATCTCTAAGATTTGTTTTATCTATCCATTTATTAATGGCTGAAAGATGATTACTTGCTATTGCAAGTTTTACTTTTGGTAAATGTTCAAAAATATCTGCTTCTCTTAATTCGTAGATATTTTCAATAATTTCTTCCACGATATTTTTGATTTCTTCTTTTGAAAGGTTGGTTTCCTTTATCGCCCAATTGTAATACTCATCATTAGTATTGATATTTCCAAATTGTTTCTCCAAAATCTGGGCGGTTTCTGATAAAGGATAATCGTTTTCTTTTATTAGAACTCATCCTAAGTCAAAAGCTATTGCTTTAATATTGTTCATCGATTTTAGTATTTAATATAAAGTTATGAGGCATATCGGACAACGTTTGCTGATATCTGACGTTTTGCCACTTCCTTTAAAAATCAATTTAGTGTGGCAAAATGTGGCTTTAGCCCTTGCAGATATCAGCTGTTGTGTGTCCCGAAGGATCGGAGCGAAGCGGAGAAGTTGGTTTCTCTGGCATCGTGATTATTAGGCAGGGCTTTTGATTTTCCAGCCATCAATATTAAATCCTCCCATTTTTTCAAGAACATGATTTGTTGCTATTTTATATTCATTCATCATTTTTGATTTATCTTTTAGGTTGATGGCTGAGACAATCATTTTAACAAATTCTTCATCTGGGAAATTTCTAACAAGATACTTTTTCTTATCTTTTTCATTTATTAGAAAACGTCTTAATTTATGTATAGGCATTGAATCAAATTGCAAAATTTTCGCATAAGATTCGAATAAATCATTCAAACAATTATAGAAAACAAAAAAGAATTCTTCCGACTTTGAATCAAAAACTTCTTCTAAATTATCACACATATCCCAAATATGATATTTTGCTATTTCAATTTGGATCTTGTTTTGCTTCGGATTTTTCTTTTTCAAATATTTTTTTGAATACTGAACAAGTTCTTTTAATTCACCTGTTTTATCAAAAAGTATTTTACCAGTGCAAAACATGTGAGCATTTATCCTCCTTCTTGATTTAAGATCTTCTTCCAAATATTGATGATGTCTTTTTGTTGGATTAGCAAAATATTCAATCAAAATACCATCAATAATTTCATTACCTCTTTCTCTCCAAGAAGTTTTTGCATCTAAAAGAATATGAACATCAATATCTGAATGACTGCTCGGATTTCCAGTAATATAGCTACCACAAACGATAGCTCCAATTACTTCTTTTTTGTTTTCCCACTTTTTGAGAAATTTTTGTAAAGCAATTTCCCAGTTTTCTTGTTTTTTCATATGTCCTGCTTTTAATTAAGATAAAACGTTGTTTTCTGTACTAGCCAGAGAAACCAATTACACACAACGGCGGCTCTCGCCCGACGTCCCGAGATTCCAATAAAAATAGATAGTCGGGATGTATAATTCGGGCAGAGGGCTGTTGTATGACCGAACGAAGAGAGGGAAAGTCGCATAGTAACTAAATTGCGACATAAAGTAGAATTACTGATATGACTATATATTCCTAGCGATTTCATATAACGTTTGGACTTTGCCTGACGCCCCGCCCATCCATTGAGATTATTTAAGGCGAGGATGGAAGGTAAGTCCTGTTATGTGACCGAGCATTGCGAGGCTTGAGTTGAGAGTAAGTGCGTACTAATATCCTTTTTTGTTAAAATAAATTTGTAAAGACTCTGAAAATCACGCTGACATAATTTCTGGATTTTCTTTCATTGTCTTTTTTAATTCTTCTATGGTCATGTATTTTACTGATTTTACTTCCGAAGGATCTATTTTCATATCTTCTATTTTATAGTCTCACATGACCTCCCAAAGCGTGATGAATCTGTTGTTTATGTATTTTCAATTATAATCAATTCTATGCTTTGATATTTTAACAAATTTTTCTTCTGGTATATTTAATCCTAATTCTTCCTCTGTTTCTCTTATTGCTGCTTCAAGATAATCTTGTTCAAAAGGAAAATGTCCTGATGCAGAATAATCTAAATGACCACTATCACTTCTTTCTTGTACAAGAATTTTAACAATATTATTGTTGGTATTTACGATTAGAACAGAAGTCTCTCTGTGTAATCTTCATTCTGCATGATTTTTTCTTGGATATTTTCCAATTACATTGTCATTTTCATCAACTATAGCAATAAGTTCATTTGGATTGTGTGGAATATGCATTTTTACATGAATTAGGATTATAAAAGGATTAGGACTTACTCTCAATTTCACATAACGGCGGCTCTCGCCCGACGTCCCGAGATTCCAATAAAAATAGATAGTCGGGA
>CAYXTU010000101.1:0-2554 GCA_964468245.1 uncultured Candidatus Peribacteria bacterium
CACGTGAGAATACTTGGCAGGGAGTTCTTTGAATTTCTTGTCCTTCTTTGTTGTAGAATGTTTGCATGGCGGCAATTGTTACAAAGATAAAAATAATTAATGTTGAACTTCTAAACTAATGTTGAATTTTGAATTTTAAATGTTGAATGTATGAATTACTAGAATGGACTATTGTAATATGACTATAGTTTGTACGTACAAAGTCCTTCATTAAGCATTAAGCATTCAACATTAAGCATTTGTTTTTTTTATTGTTCTGTTATTTTACGTTCTTCCATTACTCTGAGTTTTTCTGGGTCTGAGGTATGTTTTTTTCTGACATCCATATTAAACTCTTCTCCTGTGTATCCTATCTCTTTATCACATTTTGGACAGTAGTCATGTTCTCCTATTACATACCCATGTTTTGGGCAAATAGAGAAGATTGGTGAGATAGTTATATACGGAAGTTGGTAATTTTCAATGACTTTTTTGACTAATTGTTTGCAGGCTTGTGAATTGGATATTCTCTCTCCCATATACAAGTGAAGAACTGTTCCTCACGTATATTTGCATTGTAGTTCATTTTGTTGTTCGAGCGCTTCAAACGGATCGTCTGTATATCCTACTGGAAGTTGACTAGAATTGGTGTAGAATGGTGCGTCGTCTGTACCTGCTTGGATAATATTTGGAAGTTGTTTTTTGTCTTCCTTGGCAAATCTATACATCGCTCCTTCTGCTGGTGTAGCTTCCAAGTTGTAAAGATTTCCGGTTTCTTCTTGATATTCTTTGAGCGTGTCTCTCATAAAATCCAATATTTCTGTAGCAAATTGTTTTCCTGCTTCTGTGGAAATATCTTCTTTACCGTTGGTGAAGTTGAGGATTGATTCGTTGATACCATTGAGTCCGATAGTAGAAAAGTGATTTCTAAATGAGCGAAGATATCTCTTGGTAAATGGATACAATCCCGCATCCAACCATTTATTTACTTCTTTTCTCTTGAGCTCTAGTGATACTTTGGCAAGGTTCATAAGGTACAAAAGATGTTTTTTGTATCATTCTTTATCTCCTTTAAAATTATATCATATTCTAGCCATATTCAAGGTTACGACTCCGATAGATCACGTCATCTCTGCTGATCCAAACAGACCTCCTCATCTTTTTTCTAGCTGAGACAAATCTAATTGCAATCTACAACACATTGATCTTACCGCTCCTGGTTTGTATGCATCGGGATTTTCTACTTTGTGTACATTTCCATCTTTGTCTTTGATGACTTTAAACTGTGATCCTACAAAGTTTTGAAAGTATGGTATTCCGTATTTTGCCGTCATTTCAAAGAGCAGGTCGATGTCTTTATCTTCCCATGGAAAGTCTTCAGTAATATTATAGGTAGGTATAGGAAAGGTAAACACGGATCATGTAGAATCTCATTCGGTATAAATTTCTATAAGGATTCTATTGATCATTTTGATTTCTTCGTTGAGTTCTCCAAATTTTTTGTGATAATATCCATGATTGATTCCTCAGAGCATAAGTGCTTTATCTTTTAAATCATCCGGACACGTCCAATCAAGTGTGATATTACTAAACGGCGTTTGCGTTCCTCGTCTAGAAGGCACATTCATATTAAAAATAAAGTTTTGGAGTTGTTGTTTGGTATATTTGTATGTTTTGTTGTAAATAAATTGCTCTTTTTCTTCTGGGGTAAGTCCCACTTTAGTTGCTTCCAAATCTGCCTCTACTTCACTCTTATATTTGTGGACAAATGGTGCAAGATACGTATCAAACGATGAAAACGCTTGTGCACCAGCTCGTTCGTTTTGTAGTGTACCCAAGAAGTTTACCATCTGATTGACTGCAGACTGCAAGTGTCTTGGCGGAGCAGATTGCAACAATCCCGTAATACCATTGAATCCTTCTTCCAACAATTGTCTCAAACTCCATCCTGCACAATACGGAGAAAACATTCCTAGATCATGAATATGATAATCTCCATTTCTATGAGCATTTCCTATTTCTTCTGGATAGACGTGAGAAAGCCAATAATTGGCAGTTATTTTCTCAGAGTTTTTTAAAATCAATCCTCCGATAGAATATCCGATATTTGCATTTTCATTGATTCTCCAGTCGAGATTGTCGAGGTATTCGCCCATAGTTTTTTCTACTTCTACGACGACGCTTTGGTTGGATCTCGATTCAGCTCTCTTTTGTCTGTAGATAATAAACGCTTTGGCAACGGTATCGTGACCTTCTTTGACCAAAACTTGTTCCACTGTATCTTGGATAACTTCTACATTGGGGATATCTTTGTTTGCTTTTTTTTCAACTTCATCACTTACCTTCTTGGCAAGATTGGGAACTTCTTTGAAATCTGTTCCACCAACAGCTTCTATCGCTTTTTTGATAGCATTTTCTATTCTGCTAATATCAAAATCAATAATCGCTCCATTTCTTTTCCTTACTTTGTAGATAGCCATACTATATTACTCTAATGATTAAAACGAATGTAGGATGAATGATTAATGATGAATGATTTTTTTGTGTCTACTTACAAACTATCGTGGATTACAAT
>CAYXTU010000102.1:0-2424 GCA_964468245.1 uncultured Candidatus Peribacteria bacterium
CTTGTGCATCAAAAATTTTTACGCTTCTCGTTAATGTTGCTGGATCGTTTAGTGTTATACCCAACGTAGATTGACCACTTAACAAAAAGGTAGCACATGTAGATCCATTATACCATCGATAAGAAAGTGTTGTTCATGTATCAGTAGCTGTTGTTGTTCGAGTAATAATATTTCATTCATCTGCAGGTCAGTTACTGCTGAGTGTTGCGTTTGCTGGTACGGTGTTGGTTCGTGTACAAGTTGCACTACCTGTAGTGATGTATCCTGCATTGTCTCTAACACGTACTCGTAGGGTAAGTGAGGTTGGTTCATCATAGAGAAATGGTCATGAAGTATTGGTAGCAGTTCGAGCATCTCGTGTAGTACCATTAGTACTCCATGAGTATGCTAGAGGAGCAAGCCCAGATTCGCTATCACTACCTGTAGCTATAAGGGTGCAGCCTTGAGATTCAACGACGGTGCGTGGACTGAAAGCAAGTGAGGGCGCTGTAGTATCTACGATAATATCTCTTTGGAAATGTGTAGCAAAATGTATTTTTTCTGTTAGTTGGATTACGATTCTTTTGAGTCCTGTTCAAGAAGTAAGATTGAGTATGCTATTTGTTCATACATTTACATCAGTGATAAATGTTATTATGTCTCCAAATATATTATATCCTGGCCGTGATCAGATAGTATGATATCCAGATACAGTATACGTAGTCGTTCCTGTTGAATATGGAGGTAATCCATAGAGTTCACCAGATATTTTTGTGAGGGAAGATCAGATATATTTATTAAGATTGTATCAAGATGATGGTAAAAGTGAGGTGGATCATGAATATCTCACAGGAATTTTTTGTGTAGAAATGCCTGTACCAAAAGAATATCTATAGGTGGTGTCTGTGATATGTCATGGTTGTAGTCCTCTTTGTCCAGTCCAAGATCATGATCGAGAAACAAGATAGACGTTGTTGGATTTGGTGGGATTGGTTATATAATCTCGAGAAAGTATGGTTTGTATATGTAGATTACCTGTAGATCGTCATAATCCAGAGATAAGAGTGTCAGAATTATTTCCCGTTGTTATAGCGGCAAATGATCATATGTTGGTGTTAGCAAACAATGAAAATATTCCGTAATATTTACTGTTTGTGGAGTTAGAAGAAATAAATAGTCCAAAGTCATTGTTGTATAAATATATGTTGTTGAATAAGGTAGAAGGGCAACTGTTGAGATATACTCATGTAGTGTTGTTGTAAATATGGGCGTTGTTGATTACCAAAGATTGAGAGATGCTACTATATAGTCCATAGTAATCGTTATTATATAGTTGTGCATTGTTTATAGTCGTATAAGGAGAATTGGATTGTATCCATATTCCATTACCATTATTGTAGGACTGTATATTGTGAAAGTAGTTGTTTGTGTTAGATCAAGCTGCTATCCATATTCCGTTATTGTTGTTATAGATAAAACTATTAGAGATAGAAGAAAAACTTCCATTGATGTATATTCAATGTCAATTTATATTGTCGGTGGTTTTATGATTTTTGGATATGATATTATTTAGTGTAGTATCTGATCCTATTGCTATACCAACACCATTTCCAGTATGAAATGTGCTTCGACTTCAATCCATCATTCAGTCTATAGCAATAGAATCCATAATAACATATTTTGACCATAGAGAGGAAATCATTGCATTCCCATTTCATGGTCATAAATATACGTTACTAATAAAATTTGTTTCATTGAGTGATAAAATAGTCGTACAGTTTGGAACAAAAATAGTGGATGGTATGATGATTGTTGGATTGTTGATCAGATAAATAGTTCAAGTAACTAATGTTACAGGTAAATTATTTACTTCTGTTACTATCATGCTTCATAGATGACATTGTGTCCCATCCCACCCACTCCAGTTCCTTGTATACGCACTTCCTTCACTTCCACTTCCATAGAGTGCTTTGATAATATCTCACGTACTAGGATTACCACTCCAAAACGTAGCATCAATAAAATTACTATTGTCCCAAGTTACTGTTCATCAATTAAGAACCCAAGTAGCCGCCTGAGTAGAGGAAGATATATTCAAAATTACCGTAGCAATAAGTGCAACGATAGTTAAGAATCAAGAGAGTAGGTGGATATGATGTTTTTTAAGCATGTGGATATATAAACAAGTAAACATACTAAGTATATTCATAAACCAGAAAATAGGCAAAGATAGTAGGTCTTTTACATGAGTTTAATAGGTATATTTATAAAAAAGATATATAGTAGGGGTCGTTGGAAAAAAAATAGCTAGTTTAAGGTAACTGGCAGAAGTGTTTTATTTTAATTATATTTCTTTTTTACCAGACATTATCAAACAATGCAGATGCTCAATTGTGTGCTGGCGCTACAAGACGATATTTTTCTACAAGTCATTGATCTTGAGTT
>CAYXTU010000103.1:0-2396 GCA_964468245.1 uncultured Candidatus Peribacteria bacterium
TATCATTTTATCATTTTATCATTTTATCATTTTATCATTTTATCATTTTATCGCGACGCATTTTATCATTTTATCGCGAAGCATTTATCATGTCATCATATTATAGTGATTTTCGACAAAAATGCAAAAAAAACACGGGTACGAAACCAGTATCTTTTACAATATGTAGACGTCATTCCCGCGAAAGCGGGAATCCATCTTGCGATATAGCAAACTGCATTCTAATTACGGTTGAAACAAAGTTTCTGGAACAAAAACAACTTTTTTTACTCAAGGAAACTGACGAACCGTTTTTTCGATACTGCTAGAAAGCATGAGCATACGAGCAGATCACCCATCAGTAAATCACGCAACCTCTGTAAATTGAAGCGTCAAAACTCAGTCAGCAGCCAAATCTGCGGAAAGTAATGAAAATTTTGAATGAGGAAATTCTGTGACAAATCACTGAGTTTTTTCTATAGCGGTCAGATTTCATTTGAGTAATTCATCGATAGTAGCTACAAGAAGATTTGGACTTGCAGGAAATATACGATAAACAGGGAGAAGTGAATTGGTATTTACTTGTTGCTCAGGAGGAAGTTTTTGATCAGCCAAGGTATTGAAATAATAGAGCGCAACCTTTGTCGGAACGGTGGTCTGAAATAATGAAGTCAATACGGATGATTGAGGTTCAGATTCAAGTTTTTGAGCAATGAGATCAAGTTGAGTTTTTATGGTAGCAAACTCTTCTGTCAATCCTGTCATCCCAAGGGCGACATTACCAGTCAGACACACCTGCTGAGTAGTCCCAAACCAAGAGCCAATTCTAGCACCAAGCTGAGCATTAAACAATCTAAGATATGATCGAAACAGAAAAATAATGACGAACCAAATTATTGTTGTCCAAAAGATTTTTTTCATGCATACATACTAAAAAGTAAAACTATTTAGTTACTTTGCCAGTAGCTATAGCTTCTTCTACAGTAGAGACTGCGGGAGTTGTTTCTCCTACCAAGGTATTGAGCTTTGTTTGCATATCAGTAAGTGTTGTTTGAATAGATTCAATACCACTCATAATACTTCCTGTTTCTGCTACAGATCAAGAAAGAAGTTCACCACTTGTTGAAATTTCTGCACCAAGCCAAGTACTCACTCCATACGCTATATCTGCATTAAACATTTTTACATAAAAAGCTAAACCAAAAAATACAACCAACCAAAAAACTGTAGTCCAAAAAATTTTTTTCATTTTGTTTCACAATAAAAAGTAAAAAGGTATAATATAATGACTGTAATTTTTTAACAAACAAAATCAAATTATTTTACTTGACTCCCAACACTTTTTGAAAATCTGCAGGAATTGGAGCTTCAAACGTTACTTCATCATGTTCGAATGGATCGAGGAAACTATATTGTCGACAGTGCAACAATTGTCTATTAACACCCAAAGTAGCATACAACTGTTTGTTGGCACCAACACTTCCATAAACGATATCACCGAGTACAGGAAATCATTCTGCAGCTACATGAATTCTAATCTGATGCATTCTTCCCGTATGAATTTTGACCTTGAGCAAAGAAATAGGACCAAGCTCAGGATGTGTAATAAATTTTTCTAGCCAACATTCAGTCTTGGATTCCAATCACTGATCAAAATCAATGGTTACCTGTGATCTATCAGCAGATTTGTTGTATGATTTTGCAATCGGTTTGTTGATAATCAAATGCGCAGGAAACTTGCCCACAACAATAGCCAGATAATATTTGTCTATATCTCTTTCTCTAATGATACTATTGATATATTGCAATGCTTCATAACTCTTTGCCGCAATCAGCACTCCTGACGTATCTCTATCTAGTCTATATCCAAAAGAAGGTTTGAACGTACCAGACTTGTATTGCTCAGCATATTTATCTAGATAATCATTCATACAAAGATCATTTCGGTGCTTGTTTCACGGATGCATTGGGATACCAGCCGGCTTGTCAAAAACAATTCGATGACTATCTTCGAAGACAATCTGCTTCTGAATCTTTTTGATGTCTACTTTTTCTAGTTTGCGGTCTTTTTGACTCGTGAGCAACGATAAATATTCGCTTCCCATCTGGACTTTGTCATCAATCTGGACAACATCCCCCTCGTGAAGTCTATATTCTTCTTTTACTCTTTTTCCATTGACTTTTATCAATCATTTCCTGATTGTACTATAAATGTCCGCTAGACGAACCTGCGGATATTTTTTGAACCATTTTCTCAGAAATCTATCAAATCTCTGGTCAGAAGCGGTCTTATCTATTTTTAGTTCCATGAATATACGAGAGAAAAAAACAAAAAGCAATATATTGTCCATAGTCTAGCTATCACCTGTCTATTTGCAAGAAGACTAGATGTCTAAATCAAGACATAGACGATCAAC
>CAYXTU010000104.1:0-2391 GCA_964468245.1 uncultured Candidatus Peribacteria bacterium
GAATCATCATATCGTGCCTACGAAGTCAAAATTGAGTTTGAGTCCGTTTCCTTTTCTTCATTCTGTATATTTGTTTGCCCAAACATACGTTCCTAATACATTGATAAACTGGATGTTTGATGAAATATCGCCAAGATTGAGTACATTGTCTTTTCCGTAGAAGGTAGCTAATTTGAATACGTCTTTGGAAAGAAGGTCGAGATTTGGCATTCTTGCTCCTCCTCCGATCAGAAGAACACCTCCTGCCAGTCTTCCATCTTTGTCTAGGTCTTTGAGATGATTATTTATTTTCATACATATTTCTTCGTATCTTGCATTGATAATATCAGAGAGAAATAGGCTATCTATAGGACTTTCGTCTGTCGATCTTTCTTTTTGTACGATTGCTGATCCATGAGCTTTTTTGATTTCTTCAGCGTCTTTGATGTCTACTTGCATACCTATAGAGATATCTTTGGTGACATCTTCACTTCCGATGGCTAATGTGCCATATCCAAGTGGATATCCGTCTTCGTAGATAACATAACTTGTTTGATTTTTCCCCATGTCGATAAGAATAGTTCATAGGTCTTTGTGGTCATAGTCCAGTGCTACTTCGCTTGCAGCGATAATATTTGGTACAATGTCGACAATATTGAGTCCAACCTTTTCAAATGCATCTATAATCCCGTTGTAAATGTTTTTTGGTATCATGAATACATCTGCTATAAGTTCGAGTTTTTTTCCTTTCATACCGATAGGATCTTTTTCTCTTTTGCTCTCGTCTATAAGGAAGTGGACAGGAACGATTTTTATGGTTTCGAAGTTGCTTTTGTTGGAAATTTCTGCAATTACTGTAGAAAGATGATTAACATCTTCTGGACCAATTTCTTCGGTCATAATCCTCTTCTGTTCTATGATTCTGTTTACGATCATCTCGGGATGTGAGATACCAACAAATACTTCCTCTATGAAATCTCCTCCAAGTTTTTTGATGAACGCTTCGGTAATTTTGTTTATAGTGTTGACAAAATTTTCTGCATCGAGAATTTTTCCTTTGCGCATTCCCTGAGTAGGTTCCATTTGTTTTGCTAAAATGATTTCTTTTCCATCATCGTTGGCAAAAACTACTCATTTGATGACATCATTTCCGATATCGAAGACTGCTTTGATGTCTTTCATTCTTGTTGTTGTGTTAGCTAAATAAAAAGACTGAAAAATATTGATTACTTTGGATGTATGAATGCAATAAAAAAAAACAAACCTATTTATAGTGATTGTGATATACAAAGGTTATCGGTTGATTTTTTAGTAAAAATTGTATTGCTAATGTTTGGTTAGCACTTTAAAATAATAGATAAAAGCTCATTTTACATTCGCGATAAAATGATAAAAGGTCCGGTAAACCGGACCGATAAATGCTCTATTGTATCTTTAAGCTTTAGACTTTTGGCTTTACGCTAAAAATTTATTTTGCCATTTTTTTCTGGTACATCATATAGAGTAAATGTACTTTTTTCCTTATATCCATATGAAACTTTAGCATATTTTTGTTGGCGATGATCCCCCATCATTTTTCTCAGAGCTGTTTTGTTTTGTAGATAACGATAGGTAATCGAGTGTATTTTATAAGGTATTCAATCCCCTGTCCAACAAGTCCCCCGAAGAGAAATTCAGTAATTTTTTTGAAAGTATTGGTGCCTCGAGTTGTTTGTATTCATATATCGACACAATGTCTGCCAGGAAAATTTGGTAAGACACTTTCTAATCGTTTGTTGTGAGTATAGATGTTTTCTGGTGTTTCTTGGTATAATGGTACCAAATGTGCCAATCGGTAGATAAAATAGATATCGTTTTGTGGGAGCATGATATTGTAGAGATTTTGGTGGGTGTTGGTGACATAGAAGCTCAGGCAGAATTTTCTCTTTTTGCCTCGTAGTGTTCCTCTCTTGAGTCCAAAGAGGAAAAATAATAACGCGCTTCGGAGTCTGGCACGTCGTAATGCTTCTTTTTTGGTGACAATAAAGATATCTATATCAGAATCCTCGTGTAAAGCGTTGAATGTGATTGAGTTGCAGAGATAGATAGATTGAATAAACGGTACTGACCTATACAATCGGCTATATTTTGTGATATATGCAAGAAAATCGTCCATATAGGGGTTTTTTTTGTCCCAGCTGTACTTTTGTTCATCTGGAGGAAAATTTTGTCCTCTCAGGATATCTTCTTGTTTTTTCCGTCATTTTTTTTCAAAAAGGAAATAGCTTGAATGACGAGGAACCTCGTACTTCATTATTTTGTAGAAAATCAAGTGTTGTTGATCATCTAAGGTATTTACTAGTGAATGGTCGTAATTAGACAAAAAAAAGTTGAAAGGTTAAAAAGTTAAAAGGTTGTTGCTAATTGGTGGAT
>CAYXTU010000105.1:0-2345 GCA_964468245.1 uncultured Candidatus Peribacteria bacterium
ATATTTGACAAATTTTATTTTATATATATATAATCAAATAGTATAATTCCCTTTTTATTTTTATATACTATTTTTTAGCATGAAAAAAACAATTCAAAAAAAACACAAATCGCGTATTAGTGAATGGTTTAACTCAGTACCAAAACAAGCAAAACTTTTTGTGGTTGGATTGCTCGTTATTGTAGCAGCTATTGCTTTTGTTCTTCCAAACCTCAACAACAAACTCCTTCAAGGCAATGTTCTTGATATCACAAAATCAACAAAAGAGGTTGGATATGGATACGGGTATGGATACGGATACGGGTATACTACTAGTAGAGCATTATGAGAATGTTTTCTTATAGAAAATGCCACAGAAGTTAAAATCTCTTGTCCCAAAGAAGTACAATCCCCTTCTTATACTGATGAATTGGTATGAGCATATGAATATGCGTACAGTATGGGTATCACTACACAACCTACTATAGATAGCGCTAATATGTATGGTGGACTTACTAGATCTCAGATGGCAAAAATGATGACTAGATATGCAACTATAGTACTAGGAAGATCACCTGATACTACATTATCATGCGAATTTGATGATATAGCTGATGAAACAGAAGAAAGCAAAGCACATATAAAATCGTTTTGTCAATTGTGATTTACTACAGAAGCAACAAATTTTAATCCTAATGGATTGGTTACTAGAGCCCAATTTTGAACAGCTCTTTCTAGAGCTATTTATGGAGATGCTAATAACTGAGGAGAACCATATTATCTAAACCACTTGAATGCTTTGCAAGAAATAGGTATATTAGAAACTGTTAATCCAGATATCCAAGAAATAAGAGGATATGTAATGATTATGTTGCAAAGAGCAGATGAATTACATATAGCAGCACCAGAAATATGTACTACCCCAGAAAATATTTTAGCTTGTGATTTATTGTTGGGTAGTTGTCCAAATGAATGTAAACCAGTCACTTGTAGAGTACCAGAAAATACATTAAGTTGTATGTTGGGTCTAGATAGTTGTCCATCACAATGTAGATTTGGATGGGAAAATACAAACACAGGAGAAATTATTACTACAGGAACGATAATCAAAGATATAGCCGTTACCAATCTATTGTTACAATGAGGTAGTACACCAAGAAAAGCAATATATACTGCTACTATCAAAAACCAAGGAAATATTGTAATGCCAATTAATGGGCTTTGACAAAGACTTACTTTTAACGGAACAGAATTGGAAGGAAATCAATTTGCCTTGGATTTTTTGGAAGCATTACCACAGACATTACAACCAGGAGAAACAGTAACTATAAGAGCAGATATTACCCTATTGAACAATTTATCTATAATGCCAAATACTACCCTATCTTTATATGTAAAGGTAACCACACCTGAACAAGATCAAAATTTGAATAACAATAGCATGACTACTTCTTTTATTGGATATACTGCCAATACTTCTGAAGATCAAAAAATAACTCCTGTAATAGTAGAAGAAAAAATGATTGAAAAAAAACCAACTACTCTACCTGAAGCAAAACCGACAGAAATTACTGCTACCAAAGAAAATACTATGTTGGAAATGTTTAAATGATTAATTACCAAATAGTAATAATATATCCTATATTTTTATTTATTTACTTATTTATTATGAAAAAGAAAAATCTCATGAATTTTGTTGCAAAAATGAAGAAAAAGTTTCACTTCACACAAAAAACTACGTTTATAGCTAGTTTAGCTGTAGTAGGAATAGTTCTTTCAGCTTTTTTAATTGCCTCAGTGGGAAAAAATTTATCTGCTTCAGTATTAAAGATTCAAGAAAATCCAACACTCCAGAAATCTAATTTTAAATGCTCTTTGCAACTTTCTGAAGACACTATAGTTGCAAACGATATTGTAGAACTCAATCGAAAAGTACAATGAAACTTTTTTGCAACAACAATCAAAGCATATCCGATTCTTTCATGATGAAATCGCAATATAAATGCCAATCAATATAATGGCACAACATATGTTGGCTCATCACAACCAGGAGACTACACATTTAGTCTAACCGTTAGAAACAACCTTCAAAACTATATCTGTAGAACCACATTACACGTTATTGCAGATTGTACAACACCAGAAAATGTTTTGGCTTGTGACTTATGATTACCTAGTTGTCCTCCTGAATGTAGATAATTATTATTACCCATATAGAGCGATCAATGATCGCTCTTTTTTTAAAATTTTAAAAAAAACCGACTGCGATACAGTCGGGACTTTAAATTATTTATTTACTATGTTCTTGCTCTTTTTGGAGCGATTTCTTTAAAGAGAACAATATCGTAATAGATATGAACATCCCC
>CAYXTU010000106.1:0-2283 GCA_964468245.1 uncultured Candidatus Peribacteria bacterium
CTTTTGAAGCAGTTCCCTTTTTATATGAAATTTCTTACAATCTAATCAAATGAATTGATTATATCCAAATTGTTTTTTTCATTTCGACTACACTCAATGAACGAATATGTAGAGACAGTTCTGAGAACTGCCTCTACAAAAGCCATAGGTGCGGCAGGACAAAACAAATCAAGAGGCTGTACCAAAAAGCAGCCTCTTTTTTTTGTTAGCAAAATCATATAAAATCGTAATGAAAAATCAAAAAAAGCATAAATAATATTACAAATATTACAAAAACTATTTTTAATACAGATAATGTTGAGTAAATGAGAGGTTTGTAAAGATTTTGGGCTAAATTGACTTTTTTTATGCAATTTTGGATAGTTTTGATAGATTATGTGCAATAGAGATAAGACCTATTTCAATTTCTACTTTAGTTTTACCTTTTAGATTAAATCTTTTGAATTTTTTGTTGTGCTTGATGTTTCCAAACACTGGTTCAGGTTCAATTGAGCGGTGACTTCTCTTAATTAATCCTTCTTCGCTCATTAATCTTTCCTTTGCTTTTGCTCTATGTCGTCTTACATTATGATTGACTTCAACAATACGATTGGTTGATGATTTATGACAAGCAGGCCTTAATGGGCAATTTCCACAATTTTGTGCTTGGTAACTTGCTATAGTTTGTTTGTATCCTGTTTTTGTTGTAGTTGTTTTTGTATCTATTCGGTGCATCTTCTGTCCAATTGGGCAATATAAACAATCTTCCTGCTGATTGTAGAAATAATTTTCTGATTTGCTTATATCATTAAGCCATTTCTTTGTTTGTTCCTTATGGAAGTAATTGTATTTCACAAACGCTTCTATATTGTTCTGTTCTGCAAATTCATAATTTTCTTCACTACCATAACCAGCATCAGCTGTAACATTTTCAGGCAACATATTATATAATGTTTGATATTCTTCAATATGTTCTTGAAATGTTACTGTATCACTTGGCGTTTGATGTACGCTATAATTTACTATATACTGATTGTTTGTACTTATCTGCCAGTTATATCCAGGCTTTAACTGACCATTCATCATGTGGTCTTCTTTCATTCTCATAAATGTTGCATCATTATCTGTCTTAGAGTAACTGTTGCGTTCTTTGAGTATCTCCTCCATTCCCTGATATTCTCTCAGCTTCTGTGGCCACTTTTTTTTTATACTGTTTAACTTTTGTTTAATTTTTGGCTCTACTTTTTGTCCTTTGAGTGAATTATTTATATTTTCTATTGCTGTTTCAATCTTCTCGGGCGTTATTTCTTCATAAGTTGTTGGCATTGTATCTGGCAATTCTCTTAATGCGACATTTTCAGCATACTGCCATAATTCCTGTATTTGACATAAGATTTTCTCACGTCTTGTTTTGATTGATCTACCCCAAACAAAAGTATATTTGTTTGCATTTGCCTCTATCTTGGTTCCATCTGTATAGATTTCTTTTATATCAAGATAGCCCGCTTGGTGCATCATTAATACTATTTCTGCAAATAGTGGTTTCAAAATACCTTTTAATTTTTCACTTCTAAATCTATTGATTGTATTATGATCAGGGGTTTGCATCCCGCTAAGCCACATAAAATGAACGTTTTCATGTAATAATCTTTCTATCTTTCTTGAAGAATATGTATTTATCATATATGAATAGATCAATACTTTTAATAACATCCTTGGGTCATAGCTTGAGGTACCGCCACCTTCATATTGCTTCAAAATATTATCAATAGTCAATTTATCTACTACTTTATTAATAACTCTGACAGGATGATTTTTCGGGACTAATTCTTCCAAAGAAGGAGGAAGAAGCATTAGTTGATTTTGATTGTAAGGTTTAAACACAGGTTCCATTTGACTTTACCAATATATTTACTATATCTGTATGACGTTAATAGACTTATAATGTTTTGCATGTGAATAACTTTTTTTATTGTTTTGCTAACAAAAAAAAGAGGCTACCTTTTGAGACAGCCTCTACCAGTAACACCACAATAAATGAAAAGAGGGGGTTGCAACCTATTGTTATATTGAATATTTCAAAGAGACGAAAAATTTTTCGTCTCTACTGTCATAACTTTTCACGTGAACCCATAACGCCCTGTACAAAAATAAAAAATTTTACTCAATAACTATGCTTTGCATTTTTTTCTCGCCACCAACGGAAATGCAAAGGAAATAATATCCACTCGGTATTCCATTAGCATTAAATTCAATATTTGCTGTACCATTGGATTTATTGTGAGAAATTGTAAAACGGTCAAT
>CAYXTU010000107.1:0-2191 GCA_964468245.1 uncultured Candidatus Peribacteria bacterium
GTTCCGTGAAGCCCAGAAACACTAAGGATGAACAAAAACAAAGTAAATAGATAAGTACAGATAGCTAAAGCTATCTGTTTAAAAGTGATTATAAGTTCTGCAATATCAACAAATAGCTTTAGCTATTTGGGTAGTATTGCCGCAAAAGTTCCGTGAAGCCCAGAAACACTAAGGATGAACAAAAACAAAGTAAATAGATAAGTACAGATAGCTAAAGAGCCTGTGTGAAAATTGCAAAAAAAACTCTATTGCTCCTTAAAATTTGAATATTTTAGAGGGACAGGATTTGTTTTTTCAATATTTCTTATATTTCTAAATCATTTTTCTGCTTTCAGTTCATTATGTATATTAATAGCCAACATTCTTGCTCTTTTTGGGGTTTTCTTACCCTTTTTTTTATTATGCAAATTTGAATGATGCTATCTGTCGAACTATTGTATCAAAATCGGATACGTTTATTAAACGTTTAAAGTTGTATGCCAGCGAATACAACTTTAACTCTACACCTACCTTCTCCTTACCTCGCAGTAAAAGCGGTATTTTGCCCATTAAGTATTTTATTGTTCCAAACGGATGCTCCACACAACACCTCCGCAGTTTCATCATCGCCTTACCTTCTTTACTGCGCATTTTCTCTTCATAGCTTTCTCTAAAGTCAGTGTTTTTGTAACGTGCTATCATACGACCTTTTTTTGATTTTGTGCATATTCCAAACTTTGGACATTCAGGGCATTCTTTGCAACGATATATATCTGCTTTTGATTTATTGAGCTTCTTATTCTGTTGATATAAGGGTAATTCCTTGCCTTCTGAGCATACATACATGTCTTTTTCATTCATATAAGTAAATGTTACTTCGCCTTTATCCTTCGCCTGCTTAGGTGAAACATATACATCTACTTTTTTTTCTTCTACTTCTATTCCTTCGGCTACTATGCCTTTTACTGCTTTTTCTATTTCATCAAGATTGTAATACCCTGTGTCACACAAAGCTGCTTCCGGACGCTCATCATAAGCGGCTTCTATTTTTTCTATCATTGGATTGAGTTGATTAAGATCATTGGTATCTGTTGTTTCTTCTATCTCGACTATCATGTGATGCTTTAAATCTACTGCCGATTGTACATTATATCCCGGTATTTTGCCATCTCTAGACAATAATAATTTCGCATCAGGGTCGCTTAAGCCAATTCGCTTTAATCCTTGCGTTTCCATATATTTAAGCTGTTCTCTATATTCTTCTAGCTTGACCTGAAGAATTGCTATTTCTTCCTTCATTGCTATTTCTTTTTTTTTTGATTCGGACAAAGCATTAGATACTGCCTCCTCTACTTCTTCTTGACGAGATTCAATTTGATCCTGTGTATCTAAATTTTGTAAATATTCTGTCAATTTTGATTCCGAATATTCTATCATCTTTACCAGCTTCTCTGGCGTTAGCATATCCTTGCGTGTATTGGCTTTTACTTTTGTGCCATCTATGGCTACTAATTTTAAGTCTATGTATTGGTTCGATTTTAAAAATTTTTGAAAACACTTCCATACTTTTGTTATTTTATCACCTTGAAGTTTTCTGAAATTTGAAATTGTCCAATGATCAGGGTGTAAATCACCTAACAACCAGATTAGTTCAAGGTTTCTATAACTTTCAGTTTCTAATTGACGCGAACTTTTTATACGGTTTGAATATCCATAAAAATATAGTTTCAACAATGCTCCGGGATGATAAGAAGGCGCCCCGATATTAGATTTTTTGCTTGGAAGAAACTCTTTTGGATTTTCACTAATAAATTTATCAATAAATAAATCAATTATTCTAACAACATTTTCTTTTTCAATCATATCATCAATGCTGTTAAACATAATTGTTTGATTTCTGTCAATGGACTGTATAAAACGCATAATTTATCAATATCATAGTTTTTAAAAATACTACTTAATTGCTTTACAAATATAATACTTATGCTTGTATTATACAAATAAAAAAATACAATATATTGTGTTTTTTGCAGCGAAATCTCATTGAATTATCTTCCTTGCTGATCGAAACGACTTTTATCCCTGAATTATGAAAAAGATTGATACCACACCATTGTGCTTCGATTATTTGTTACGTGATGACTTTTCACACAGGCTCTTTAGCTATCTGCCCTTATCTATTTACTTTGTTTTTGCTCATCCTTAGTGTTTC
>CAYXTU010000108.1:0-1378 GCA_964468245.1 uncultured Candidatus Peribacteria bacterium
GTTCAACAACTGGAGCTTGCTCAACTACTGGTTCAATAACAGGAACTTGTTCAATAACTGGCTCAATAACTGGCTCAATAACTGGTGCTTCTTCAATAACTGGCTCAATAACTGGTGCTTCTTCAATAACTGGTTCAATTACTGGCACTTGTTCAATAATTGGTTCAACGATGATTTCTGTCTTTGCCTCGTTATTTTTTTGATCTTCAGCTTGTAATCGATCGTCGTTTTTTGGAGCTTCAGGCAAATTGAGATCTAAACTGAGATCTAAATCTGTTTCAGGTTTCAGGTTTCAGGTTTCAGGTTGCATTTCAGTTATTGGAGTCAATCCCTCGAGATTGATTTGCAAATCTTGTGCTGGAGGAGTTGTCCCTGGTATTTGTGTTGTTGGGGTGATTGGAGTTGTTGCGTCTGCCATTTGTTTAGCTTAAAGTTTAAAGTTCAAAGCTTAAAGCCGCTTTATAGTATTTTGGCTGCTGCTTTGATATGCTTTAAGTATACTCTAAATGACTTTTTTTGTCAAAAAAATAGCTTATCATTTGAACTTGAACTTGACTTTCTTTGATAATTATCTATTTTAATTATCTTAAATATAAAAAGATATGAAAATAGAAGAAAAAAAACTTCGCACATGGGGATCTGCTGCTTTATTATTGGGCATACTCCCTCTTGTTTTTTTGGTGCTAAGAGACCACCAAGGATTTGATCAGGCAAATATTATATTGTTTGATTTATCCATTGCATGTATGGTTGCTGGATCTCTTTTGAAATTCGTTGAATTATTTAAAGTTTATCGTAGAGCCATTAAAATGATCGAAGCTGGTCATTCGGTTAGTATCGGTTAATTCTTACATTAATTATTCCTGTCATTTTGATGGGAATAATTCTTTTTAAAATTTTTAGTTGACATTTTGTATGTTTTTTTTATGATTTGTAAAAATCAAAATCAAAAAAATAACTAAAAATTAAGTATTATGAAAGTAACAAGAGAAATGCCAATGACTTTTAGGCATGAAATTGCGTTTGATCCTAAAAAAAAACAAAATTTAACGCAAACACATAAGTCAATGTATAAACATATTCAGAACCGTGTAGATATGTTTGTTGAAAACCTTTCAAAGGGTTTGTCTAATAAAGAGATTACTCGTTTATTTATAAACGAATCCTTTACTTCTACTTCGACAACTTTTCTTTTGGTTTGGATTTACCGATTTTCTTGGTTTGAACATGTAGATCAGGAGCGTCTTGTTAAAAAGGTACTAAAAGGTGTACGTGCTGATGTGCGTGCTAAGAAAAAGCAAGAAAAAGCTGAACGTGCTGATATGCGTGCTAAGAAAAAGCAAGAAAAAGCTGAACGTGCTGATATGCGTGCTAAGAA
>CAYXTU010000108.1:1478-2141 GCA_964468245.1 uncultured Candidatus Peribacteria bacterium
AAAGCAAGAAAAAGCTGAACGTGCTGATATGCTTACTAAAAAAAAGCAAGAAAAAGCTGATATTCTTGCTAAAAAGTAAATTTTAATAGTATGTCTAATGTCCCATCTTAATAAGATGGGACTTTTTTTTGTCAAAAAACACTTTTTTTACAGCGTATTGACTTGACATTTTTTATAAAATCTGACTGGTGTTTTTGGGTAAATAGATGGTGGATATCCTTTTCCGTCTACAGCAATTGTCCCAGAAATATTTTTTTCAAAAGATGGAAAATCGCATCTCAATCTTATTACGTGTGGTGGTGTTTGGAATAAAGTGACTAAGCATTATCCTGATCGTTTGGTGGTGTTTACGGAGAGGGTGATTGAGTAATTTTGCTTGACATTCTATTTATTTTTTCTATATATACATATATAAATCAAAATCAAAAAGTTATGGAAACAAAAGTGCAATCTTTTTATTTAAAGTGTTCTGAATATCTCAATTCCCCTTTTTCCGATCTTGTTATTGCTATCAGTTTTATGGGTAAGTTGCAAGAAGATATGAGGGTATTTGTTGAAGAAGAAAAAACAAAAAACAATAAAGATCTTGTTCCAATATCTATTTCTCATTTTTTATTTTCGGATATTCTTGTCACAACTGTTGTTTTTCAATGTGCTTAGTTG
>CAYXTU010000109.1:0-2117 GCA_964468245.1 uncultured Candidatus Peribacteria bacterium
TCCCAAAGCATTCAGAGAATATATCAGCCTGGTAGTGAGACGATTCCGATAGCCGTATGGAAAAGCCCCAATGCGGTTCATTTATGTTTACCAGCAAGATCGACTACGAGCGCTCTTTCCGTTCCGTCGACAATAGCGAATACTACACCAAAGACGATGAAGAAAAATATTACTCGTCCTATTTGTGTCACTAATGCGAGTCACAACGTCACTACGAGAAACAATCCGTACGCAGCCCGAAGCATTTTTTTTCTGCCGATACGATCGGACAATATTCCCAATGGAGTTGATACAAGTGTATATATTCCGTAAAATAACACATAAAATAAAATCGATCTTTCATCACTTGCGCCGACGCTTTTGGCTTTGAGCAACATAAACGCATACCCAAAATTTACTAATCCAAACAATGCAGATACAAGTATAAAAAGTTTAAGATTGTTTGGTAATATTTTGATAGATGTCTGCAAAGATGGGATTTCTATTTTTGGCTTCACATGTACGTTTTCTCGATCTCTGGTATGTTTCAACTTCTTCGCTTCTTTGACAAACAATATCGCCAGTACGGCTATCAATCCAGGAATAAATGCAAAAATAAATAACTTCTGATATCCCAACAACGGAAACAATACTAACGCGAGAATAGCTCCCAACACCGATCCGGTTCCGTCCATCGCTCTTTGGATTCCGTATGCTTTCCCCATAAATTCTGGCGCAGTGGAATCTGCGACTAATGCATCCCTTGGTGCGTCTCTGAGTCCTTTCCCCACTCTCTCGATTACTCTAAATATCAATACTACTGGTCGTGTTTGTGCTAACGCAAACAGTGGTTTGGTTATTGTAGAAAAACCATACCCAATCAAAACAAATATTTTTCTTTTATGAAATTTATCTGACAAATATCACGAAAATACTTTCAATAACGCAGCAGTTGTATCCGCCGCTCCTTCTACGATTCCTATCACCGTCGCTCCTGCTCACAAGCTCGTCAAAAACAATGGTATCAAAGGAAACACCATCTGTGAACTCAAGTCCGTAAGCAGTGAAACAAGTCCTAATAGAAGAACGTTTCTAGAAATTCATTTGAGAAAATATGTAAGATTTTTCATAGAGTTGCATAACTAAATAGCTAAATTTCTATATTATAACATCATTCCCGAATTTTTATGGTTAAGTAATTAAAGAACTGATCGGGAATCTAATTTGCTATTTAGCAAGATGGATTCCCGCTTTCGCGGGAATGACGTGATGAAGTATGGAGGGAATGACGTGATGAAGTATGGAGGGAATGACGTGATGAAGTGTGGAGGGAATGACGTGATGAAGTGTGGAGGGAATGATGTTTTATTAGAAGATATTTATCTTTTTCTTTTCTATAAGTTTCAAAATAATATACCCAGTCAACAACATTACTTGTCCAAAATATTCTCAGAAATCTAGAAATAAGAGATGAAGAATAGCAAAGATCAATGCGAGGTATGCGCTGTATTGAATCAGTTTTCGATTTTGTTTGAAGAGTCTGATAGAATAATTATTGGACGTGATATAGCCGATAAAAAGCATAAGTAATCCTAGGTATCCAGCGAGTAATCGGAACTTTTGCAGTTGTGTTCGTAATGAAAAATCTATTTGCATCCATTGAATAATTCGAAGTCCTGCATGTACCGCTATGATAAGAAAACTCGTAATTCCAAGCTGCCTCCTCCACTTCATCCCTAGTCTAGAAATCGTGTAGAATAGTTGGAAAATAAATTTTACTATTCATTTCATAGGGAGAGAAATATATCTGGTCATAATCATAAATATTGGCTTCACGAGCATCGTCGCCCGAAGTACACCTATCCCAACGTTCGCCGTTAATCTCGGTAATTTTGCGAGCAGAAAATCTGTCGGCATAACATAAGAGAGCACAAGAAGAGTGATGCAAAGTAGCGTTACAAATCAGTAATACAGCATGTTTTTTATACTAAATAAATCCTTTTTCTTTGAGATAATCAAATCCCAACTGTCTATTATGGAAATCATTGAGTACATGTAGATCGCTATTTACATAAACTCAAGCTTCTACAATTGACAGTAATTTATCAAGTTTTTCTTCGTTCGTTCACCCTGAAACC
>CAYXTU010000110.1:0-2107 GCA_964468245.1 uncultured Candidatus Peribacteria bacterium
AACATATGTAAATTCTTACCAAAGAGCAATGCCTAATGCGTATAAATACGACAATTATTCCTACAAACCTAGCCAATGACTTTATAATAGAAGTTATACCTCTCCCACAAAAAATTATTCTTCTTCATGGTATAAAGCATATAAATATTAGTATTCAAAAAAAACAATCTATATAGTAGATTGTTTTTGTAATATAATACTTTTTTTAACGTTTGATTGTCATTGATTTTCTCAATTTTTTTCTTGTCCATCCCGACATCGGAGCATCCACAACTTCGGATCCACCTGCTGGCGTCCTAATGAATCTGTAGCCATCTGGATCAGTTCTCAATCTTGTTTCTCGACATATTTTTCTTCCTCTAAGAAATCGTGTATAATCACGTCCTTTGGGGTTTTTGACTACTCAAACTACACCAAGCTCTTTGGCTTCTTCTAATGTCACTTTTCTTTTTGGATATTCAAATCTCTTGCCACCTCTAAGTCTGGTAGCTTGTCTTTGTTGTTGAGATTTTTTTTTGGCGATACCTTGTTTGTTTGTTCTACTTGCCATTACTAAATGACTAAACGATAAAATATTGAAACGATTAAACGATTAAACGATATATGATAATTATATACTAAATATGGTCTGATTTTCAAGACATACATCTTTTCAGATTTTTCAGTATTTTATCAGATTTTTGAGTTTATATAGTAAATTGGCCGTTTTCGTAGATAACTTTCTGGGTACCATCAGACAATGTTGCAGTAACTTTTCTGCGTTTGGTGGAAATAATGTCCGTATGCTCAGCGCTTTGGTTGAATCATAAATCAGCTAAATCTGCCTCTGTCAATGTACTTGCATCACCCGTGAATGTCTCGTTGTATGCACTTCCTATGGCGATATGCGTATTGCCTTCTGGACCTCACATATTTTCATCGTATAAGGTTTCTCCCATAAATTTGGTGATATGAGAAAACCTTCCATCCGTCAAAGAAAATTCTCAGACTTTGTTCGCGTTGGGAATTTTTATCATTTCCTCGAGTCCTGCCTTGTTTTGGCTCGCATCAAAATCTACGATGATTCCGTTTTCAAATCTCAGATAAATGTCTTTTATGATTTGTCCAAAATGATAGAGTGGTTGATTGAAACGAATTCGTCAGTTGGTACCTCTTCGATCTGGTGAAGTGAAAATTTCGAAGGAAGGAATATTGCGTCATGATCATCCCAATCGTTGTCTATTGGTTCAGATTTTTATCTTGAGATCAACATCTTCTCCTTCTATATGTACTCGTTCTATCGGTAAAGCATTGAGTTTGTTTTTGATGATTGCGATGTTTTTTTCTGTTTTTTTCCACTCAGCAATAGGATCATCGAAGTCTAAATAACATGCTTTGATAATCTCTTGTCGATATTCCTCGATCGACATATTGGCTTCATCTGCCATAGCTTGTGTACCGTACAATCCAAGCGTTCGCGTCATCTTTCCGTCCATTTCTTTTTTCATACGTCTTTCTTTGTATTCTTTGCGAGAATGGATTCTTGCTGCTAGTTTTTTGGGATCAATATCTTTGAGTTCGTGTTTGTCTGCTTCAGCGATAATGGAAATCACATGCGTCATCTGCTCCACTTTTCCGTGAAAGAAATGACTTGGATAAAAAACTATCTGATCGTCATTTGCGTGGTCGAAAAAATGTTTACTTACCCCATCAGGTAGATATTCCATGATAGGATGTGCACCTATTTCGAGGATAGCTTTTTGGAGTGGCAGATAAAATGGTTTTGCACATTCAGGAATCTGAACAAAAATCGTTTCACCTGCTTTCGCTCACTCTCCTCCTCGAAGGGCGAATTTTACCAGTACGTCAGCGTATTTTTTTAATATTTCTTCACTTGGTGTATACATTTCTATAAAAATTAAGGGATTAAATGATTACGAGTTGCGAATTGGGAATTATTCATCCTTAGTAATTACACAAAAGAATCTCCTTATCAACACGTTTTTTTACTAAATTTATGCTATACATGATATTTACATACGTATTTTTCCCGAAGTTAAGAAAATAGCCTCGAATATTTGACAGGAAATTTTTTCTGAGTATACTAGTACTATGATAGTAATAGATT
>CAYXTU010000111.1:0-2032 GCA_964468245.1 uncultured Candidatus Peribacteria bacterium
TTGGTACTATTTTCTTTGCGGTGTGGATTGCTAGGGCAGTGGATGAACTTTTCCCATTTGTTCCTGCGAAACCTATTGTCGTAAAATATTTTGATATTTCTCCCAAAAATTGGAAATAATTCAGAATCACCATCACTTTCTTATTTGCTTTCATGATATTTCTCGCTTCACGAACTTCCTGACATTCAGCGACTGCTTCAGAATAAATAATAACATCTCAGAGCTGGACTTTATATTTTCCATGGCCTATGATGACCTGTAGTCATTTTTCTTCTAGTTTGTCGGTAAGTTCACTTTGTGTAGCATCGATACAGACGATATTGGTGTATCACAAATCAGCGAGCATTCACGCTACGCCGGACATTCCTGTTCATCATGCTCAGACGAGAACTATTTTTGACATATAAGGTAGAAGGTAAAAGGTAAAAGGTAGAAGAAATGTAGTGAATGTGGTGGGAAAAACAAGAAAATATGAGTATTGACTTTTTGTTGTAGATACATATAGTCTTTTTGTTTATTTTGTATGTTGGGTATGCCTTCCTTGTATGATTATGATTCTATGTTTGATAAACTTCAATCTATTGATGGACCGTATGTTCATTTACAGATAGAAAAAGATATTGATGAGACTAAGAAACATGCGCTTATCAGTCTTTTTGGGGTTCTGGGAAAATGACAAGAATCTGTATATGATAAATCATTATATGCTAATCTTTTTTGTGATAATAAGCTTGAAGATTTATATATCATGCATCGTCCCTATTGTTCATATAAACATCTTTCTTTTAAGGAGACAGAAAAAGAACATAATCCATATCATCTCATAGGCAGTCACAAAGCGTTTTGTGCACTAAGTGGCGTGCTTCAATATGGTATATGATTACATAAAATCGGTACCAAATGAGTTGAATATAGTTCACATCATACACGTCTTGTTCATAGTTTGGATACGGCTTTCAACGCTGAAATTATTGCTAGAAAATTATGATTTGATGAAAAACAAGTTATTACAATGATTGT
The DNA here is from genome assembly GCA_964468245.1 of uncultured Candidatus Peribacteria bacterium. GTDB lineage: Bacteria > Patescibacteriota > Gracilibacteria > Absconditabacterales > Absconditicoccaceae > CAJBLF01. The sequence continues at coordinate 1,021 of CAYXTU010000111.1, forward strand.
TGCTTGATTACTTCATGATATCGCTACGCCTAAATTTAGCGACATTACTATGAAAGCTTTTCCTGATCTCAAAGAAGAAGAAAATTTTTTGTCCTATATCAATGAATATCCTGATTTGGTTAAAGATATAGAAACAAATTTTGATGTTTCTCTCAAAGATATTTCTAATATTATCAATGATAATAAGACCTTGTACTGACATATTCTGGATGTAGCAGATAAATTTGCCTATACTGCAAGAGATCTCAATGAAGTGTATGCTGAGGATGTTTTTGGTTTTTCTCCTCAAATTTTTGGTTGATCAGACAAATTTGCTCATGCAATATTGGATATATTGTCAAAAAATAAAAAACCGTTTGATCTTTTGCTTTCTGTTTCGCTTTCTCAGGAATGAGATCGTATCGTGTTTGAAGATAGTCAATCACTTTTGGATGTACTTTTTTTGCGTGCATATATGCACAATATGATTTATCTCAATAAATATGTTCGAGGAAAGGAATATCTTGTCTGACTCGCACTCCGTTATCTTGTAGAAAATAATATTATTTTGCCTACGGATTTGCAGCATAAACGTATATTGGAAAATGATTTTTCTCTTTATCATAAAGAAGGTAAAATTCCTGATTTTATTCATCAGATGGATAGCTTCTACGACATAGATCTTCATGCTTCGTTTGAGGATGCTTCTACATCGGTAGTACATGCAACAGATAATTGAGTTCTTGTATTTGTTGTCAAAACGCCTCCATTTAAGCCATGAGAAACATTTTTGACTAAGGATATTTCGGGAAAAGAAATGTCTGTCGCTGAAGTATTTCCTCAAGAAACCAAGAGTATTCAAAAACTTTGAAAAGCTACTGATGGATATGCGGTAGTTTCCATTCTGCCTCAAAATATTGATTATCTTTCCCAAAATTTTTCTGATTTTTTTCTGTTTCTTCAGTCAGAAAGTAAAAAAAATATAGATCAATTTTTTTCCAAAAAATAAAGAAACTGTATGTAATTGTAATTT
>CAYXTU010000112.1:0-1993 GCA_964468245.1 uncultured Candidatus Peribacteria bacterium
CGATAGATCAAATCATCGATCTTCCTCCTCAGGTATATTTTGATAAGATTCATAGCAAATTAACTCCAGACAATACCTTGCAAATTATCGTACCAAAAGCGTTGATACCAGAAAAAATTAAACTTGAAGTAGAATATGATAAATAAAGCACATTTGACAAATGATCCCGATATATCGGAATCGACGAAATTGGACGAATATTGACTAAAGGTAGCTGTGAATTCGGCTACTTTTTGTCTATTTTTTAGCTATTTTTCGTCAACTTTTTGTCGATATAAGTAGATAAGTATCCACTGAGGAGTCATCGAGTGATGAAGAAGAGATAGTTGACCATACTGTCTTCGAAGACGTGCAAAAATATACCCATGATAAGCAGGGAAACTCGTCATATATTTAGTCATTGTTGTAGGAGATATATTTTCTTGTCTTCGGTAGATAGATCTTTGTAGCTTTGTTGAATTTTTTTTGTTATTCGAGTAATCTGTATAATAATGAGTGCTCGCAATAAAAATCCTAAAGTTCAGATGTCGAGCATTAGTTGAAAATAATAATTTTCTGGAAGAATCGTTCCATTGTGTAATACTGCTGGTCATGATGTTCCTAGTCCATATCCGCTTGGTTGCTGGATTATATATGTTATGCTCCCAAATTTTGCGGTGATATGATTTATGGTGGATGCTCATTTTAGTATACTTACTCCTACTATTCACGCCATAAGGATGGCAAAAATTCCTCGTGAAAGCTTTTTGTGATTTCTAATCCGCTGGATATTTACTAGTGCTAAGCTGACTATTCATCAGATGAATGCTGTCCTAGAAAGTGTCAGGAGTATAGCAACAATTCGAAGAACAATTATGGCTGTATTGCATAGTATTGTTTTATTTGCAGTGAAAAATGATTTTATAGTTTGGAATTTATTCTTGAAAAGCAAGATAATAACCGGTAGAAATGCGATGAGGAAATATCCATAATTGTTTGGTCAGGAGAATAGTCCTTGTCGTCTCGCGGTACCTTGATATCCCGTTAAGTAATAGATAGGCGGTTTTACTCAAAATTTAAAGTCATTGAGTGGTCAATATCCGATGGTGAGAAAAAAATCTGGTCGTAAAAATTTGAGTCATTGTCGAAGAAATCCGATTATTAGTGTTGTGGTTAGTAAATATTTTATAAAATGTTGAATGTTGAATGTTGAATGTTGAATGTTGGAATTTTTTTTGTTTTGGATATATCAAATGAAAGTTGCGGAGAGGAAGATGAAGAGATAGAGGAGGCCATATTTGATGCCTACGAAAATGTCGTAAAAGTTTTTGCCTTTGTAGAGCGATATTGTTGTGCCGAATATGAGGAGAGTGATAAAAGTAATCCATGGTCGTTTCCGTGTTTTGAGATACGTAGTGATTGTTTTGAAATTTGCTATAACGATGATACCAAAAAAAAGTAACCAAATTGCATCTCTTCCGAGCGCTGGTAATTGTGGGTATATTCATCCCAAAACTCCGTATCAGATGATAGTAACGAAGAGATGATAGAGTACGACGAAAATAAGAAATGCTTTTACAAATTTTATCATATACAATGCTAGATGCTAAATGCTTAAAGCTTAAAGTTTAAAGCTGTAGTATAGCTAATAAGTAGTTTGGTGATAAATATATATGTTCGTTGGATAAAAACAAGTTGAAACTTCATTGCTAAAAGATATCTTTTTTGTATGAAACTCAGTATCGTTATCCCCACGAGGGGAGATCAAAATATGCAAAATATTGCAGAATGTTTGCAAAGACAGACCTTCAAAGATTTTGAAGTTATTTTTGTGGTAGACAAACATATTGAAAATTACGAATTACGAATTACGAATTACGAATTTTTGAAACACATTAATTTTCGTTGCATTACCAATGCAAATAGTGATTTTAGACCACAAAAAAATGCGAGTTATAATAGAAACTTTGGTATCAAAGCGGCGAAGGGAGAACATATCCAGCTGATGGATGAT
>CAYXTU010000113.1:0-1991 GCA_964468245.1 uncultured Candidatus Peribacteria bacterium
TTCATAATTCTCGTTTACCGTTATATTGCGTAAAAAATATAAATATGATCCTCTGTTTGACAGCAAAAAAGAAAAAAAGTCCTTAAACTCTTTGCAATACAAGGGTTCGAGGGCTTAATTATTTGACGGAAAAATGTAGCATAATTTTCACTTTTTTGAGTTTGCTAAAATATTTTTTATTTCGCTAAGTAGCAGTCTTTTGTTTGTAAAATCAATACCAAAAGTCTCACCGATATAATCTGATATATCGCTGCGATAGTCAAACAAATAAAGATTTGTGTGCTCAAGGCTACAGCTAATATTATTGAGACAGGTAATAATCTGTTCAGGTGTAAATTTGTAGTCAGTTTTCTTTTGTATAAGCCGCAAGATGACTAAGGAAATAAAGCAAGTAAGAACATGAGCATTTATCCGATCTTCGCGGGAAACATGAACCGGTCGAATATTCAAATCGCTTTTAGAAACTTTGAAATTATCTTCAATATCAGATAAACCTCTGTAGATCTCAATTACACGTTGTTGAGGCATATCTAATTCGCTAGTTATTAAACAGTAATATCCGTCGTACTTAGCTTCTTCTGAAGCTTTCTCTTCATCGTATATCAACATTTTGCCTGGTTTTTCATATATCTCTCCAGTCTTTTTGTCGAAGGCAATGTTTTTAATGTATGCCGCTGCACCATAAGCTGAACTTTTGTTGTGATTTTTGGGATTAGCTATGACATCAAGTGCCTTTTTTATGGTTTCTTCTCTTTCAGTTCGTGCTTTTTTTGCATATTTTTCACTCCAATAAACCACCTGTTTTTCATCTATCAGCATGGTCTTTTTAGAGCCATTTTTCATTGTTACTTGGATTTCCCTAACTTCAATACGTGACTTGACCTTGTAGTCATAATCATCTTTTAGCGTCTTTCCTTCCTGGTCTGTATAACCTGTATCATCTATAACGTATTTCTTAAATTTTCCTGAGCCTTTGCGAATTGAAAAGCTGAATACATAACCATTTACACGCTTATCCCTGTCGCCTCCCTTGAGGAAGAAGATATTGTCAGATGATGTACAACCCATATCCGCAACAGCGATAACTCTTCCAGGAGCAAATCTTACACACACATCTTTGAAAACAGGAATAAAGGTTTTACTATCGTGGGTATTACCGGGAAAAATCTTATAGTACAAGGGTATACCGTCTGCATCCATAGCTAAGGCCATCTGTACAATGGGATCAGGTCGATTGTTTTTTTCCTTCCCATACTTGCGCATATCATCGGGGCTATCAATCTCAAAGTGAAAGTTCGTAACATCAAAGTACATGAGTGTGGTGTCCCTACCGAACTTTTTATGAATCTGATCGCTAATGAATTGTTGACATTCCAAGCCTATTCTTGAGAAATATGATAAAGCACGGTATATATCATGTAACTCAAAGTCAAAACGTTCAAAGAACATGTCTTTGTATTCATAAGCTCTCTTTTTAGATGATGGATACAAAATACGAGTTATGGTTAAAAGAGTCATAATTGAATTTGTATTATATTTAAAGGACTCACCTCTTGCTTTATTGTTGAAAAATCGGTCTAATTCTAATTCGTGATATATTTTTATGATTACAGCGTAGCCAATATTATATCGGGTATGCGATTCATCAGAAAGTTTTTCATTCAAATCAATCTCTAGTGTAATTTTTTTGTTTTCTTTCCTGTCAGCGTTCATTTGTGCAACAACTTCCTTGAAATGGGAAATCGGGTCTGGAAATTCATTTTGCAAATCATGTACATATCCCAAAGTCTTATGATGCTTGGTTTTAGATTTCTTTGTTTCTTTATCTCTGTATTTTTCTTCAATAACTAGATAGGTACCATTTTTTTGTTCTCTAACAGCTAGCCTATAGGACATAATATTTTTCCTCCCATTCTATGTAGCAGGCATCTGTGTATTGAATGCTGCATATCTGGCTCCATTATATCATAATATGCGACTATATGCTACAT
>CAYXTU010000114.1:0-1977 GCA_964468245.1 uncultured Candidatus Peribacteria bacterium
GACAGAATTATCTTCGTAGGAGATCAGATTGATTCTCATCTTGTAAGCTCCGTTATCGCACAACTCCTCTTCTTGGAAAAGAAAGATCCTGACAAAGATATTACTATTTACATCAATACACCAGGTGGTGAAGTATATAGCGGAATGGCTATTTATGACACGATCCAACATATCAAATGTGATGTGTGTGTTATCGCTGTAGGATTGGCTGCGTCTATGTGATCAGTATTTCTTGTTTGAGGAACAAAAGGGAAAAGATATGCGTTACCGCACAGCAAGATTATGATTCACCAACCACTTATTTCTTGAGGTGGTATTACCGGACAAACTACCGATATCCAAATCGAAGCCGAAGAAATGGTCAAAGTAAAAAATATGTTTATCGATCTCTTCGTCAAACACACCGGACAAAAGAAAGAAAAAATTGCTCAAGATATGGAAAGAAACAAATGGATGACTGCTGAAGAAGCATTGGCCTATGGAATTATAGATAAGATTGTAAAATAATATCAAGACAAAAAGTCCTCGAGAAATCGGGACTTTTTTGTTTATTTTGGATACACTACTTTGGTAAGATTTTCATTTATCTTGATAAGACAGTTTTGATTCTTCATATTTTCAGACAATTGTTGATTTCACATCCAAATGTATAGTGGCCTATGCAAAGATTCATAAGTGTTTTTTAACATAGCACATTTTTGTAATCCATCACTACTCCATCGAATATTTCGCTCTGCATGATTCCATATATTAAGCTCAGACATTCATGGATTTATACTATCTCTTTGACTTCGTCACATAATCCAAGGGGTATAGTTTCTGTGTGTACTCATTATAATGGCATTTTTTTCTGTGCTAGTAGACAAGTCTTTTATAGAAGAAAATTCCTGCATACTAATTAATGGATGTGCATTTGCATTTACATATACGATATAATTTATCACCATAGAAAATATTCATATGCCCACAATATATATTCATATCTTTTTATATTGTACAATCAGATAATACAGAGCATATGCTGCTAGTATAGACACAAAAATATCAAAAAACACAATTGTCCTATTAAAATTTACCAAACCCAAAAGTATCCAAAAAAAACCAACAAGATATCAAACAACATATATATCTATTTTTTTTTGAAATATACTTTTTACTGCCCATATTCAGCTTATAATAATAATCAATCGTTCTAATTTGAGATACATGATTTTTGTCATAAAGTCTCATCATACCCCAGCACCTCAAAATGTGGTTTGTACAGATTTGATAGCTTCTGGCATAATTTGACTCCAGAGTGGAATATAAAAAGCCATTCCTATCATCCCTGCCCCCATCCAAAAAGCCATTTCTTTTCGTGGTAATCTTTTATTTTTTGACCACAGGGTAAGCATATATCCTATAAGTAGTGCTCAAGCATATAATGCTGTATGTTTATGAAGAATAATCAGCACAAAAAACAATATTCATTGTCATAGTATTTTTTTATTTTGAATACATAATAGTAGGAGTAATAATATGTTTATTGCTATAGCTTGTTTGAGATATCATCGCCAAAACAGTTGATATTGAGCACAAGAAAGCCGATATATTCGAGCAGCCAACATTCCTATTCGCTTATTTTCTTTTTTGATTAATATATATATCAGGATACCTGGAATAATGTTTATTATCCCTATTCATCGGGTCAATACTCGATCATAATTTATCCCTATTTTTCATAAAGATCCCATAATTATACCCAAAAGTGGTTCGTGTCTTATCCAACTGGGAAGCTGAGAAAAATCAAAGTTTGGGAAAATATTTATATATGCAGTAAAAATTCACTTATACATTCATGGATCATATCCCAATGGAATTGGAGATCAAAAAAAATATCGCAATCTATACGATGCAAATAACAACCCAGCAATCATAGCAATTCAGATTCAATATTTTTTCCAGAAAAGTTTCATAAGAAATATATATCTAAAAACA
>CAYXTU010000115.1:0-1836 GCA_964468245.1 uncultured Candidatus Peribacteria bacterium
TGAGATCCCGTAAGTTTGTAAGTGTCATGATATCTTCTGATATTGAGCTGATCTGGTTACTACCAAGATCCAAATAAGTTAGCCCAGTAAGATTATCAAAGAAGCCGTCAGGCAAAGTTGAGAGTTGATTATTACCAAGGTGCAATTTTTGTAAATTAGTATGATTTACAAACGTATCAGGAGCTATAGAATTTATTCACTTATTAGAAAGATTGCAAGAGTTAGCATCAGTTGCACAACCATATTCCGAAACAATATTTCAGCTATTCACCTCTATATCTGCAGCAAAAATATTGGCGATATGTAAAGTACCAAAAAAACCAACCAAAAGCAAGAAAGTTTTGACAATAGCGAAGGTACCAAAGGTACCAAAGGTACCAAACAAGTACTTATGTTTATGAGTACTAAGATGGCGTACAATACGTTTACTGTGTTTTTTTACGTGATGGATGAGATGTTTCATGAGCATAGAGAAAGAATAAATGTATTTTATACTATATAGTATACTCAGAAATTTTTTCTTGTCAAATTTTAGAACAAGAAAATTTGATTCATCATACAATGAAAAGTATTGAAACATATTTTCCAAGTATTCAGTATCAAATTTTTGAAGACTTTTTATAGACTGAATTTGACTCATCATGTAATAAATATGCGAAACTACATATTTAAAACATTCAGGGTCAAATTTTTAAAGACTTTTTTTGGATTGAATTTTACTCATCGTTCAATAAAAAATACTGAAGCGTATTTTTCAAGAACTCCGTACAAATTTTTATAAAAAACTACCCATTACTGAGTAGTTTTACCTATAGATTTTTAACCTTATAGAGTTCCGACTTTACAACTTTACGGATTATTTAGCTGCTCTCATCATCATCAGCATGACATATCATCTGAGTTCTTTCATGGTAGGATCGTCTATTTTTTTCATGATACCCGCATTTTTCAATGCTTGTAAATGTTGAGCATACCATTCAGTTCCTTTCTGTGCATTATTGAGGTGACCATAGAGGAGTCTAGAAAGCACGGTACCAAACTGAGCTCTGGTTACGGTATCTGTAGGATTAAATTTCTCAGCTGGATTACCATTATCATCGAGTCCCATCAATCATAACTGACATGCGAGGGTGGAATAATATTTCATTTCATCGGATTGCTTTCTCATATCAGTGAATGAACAATTAGCTCAAGTATTGATTTTTCTATCAAAGAGTGCAGCAAATTCTACCATCATCTTGGCCATATGCGATCTAATCAGATTACCTTCGATGTTGGCTTGCTGGATCGTAGGCATAGTAGTTATTCAGAAGTTATATGCTCGTACATACGCAACGTTGAGTTCTGTAGAGTAAGGAGAACCTGCTATATTTCCCTGTAAAGTTGGAGCACCATGGATATCTTTCATAAATTTTTCAAAAATATTTGTAGTCGGTTTCGTAGGACAGACACCACAGGTCTCATCATAATAACTAGACGAACAATCCATACTTATACAAACATCCCTAGTGATTCATCAACCATTTCATCCACCTCATGGTAATTTTTGTGAATCTTTTTTTGGTATAGAGAGTCATGGACTACGAACAGCTAATCAAGTAATTCATGCATTGCTAACAGGAGTAACTAGAAAATCAATAGTAGTCCCTGCATCATCATCAGCAAGAAGATAGGAAATCTTTGTAGCTCCAGGAATAACATTTTTGTTTCTATATCGTTGGTAGATAGAAGATCATTCTGATTCGGAAGAAAACATCATAAGAGAATTAGTTCAATCTCATTCATACCTTACATACGGGATATGGTTATCGAATATAAGATCAGATATCTTTCAAG
>CAYXTU010000116.1:0-1801 GCA_964468245.1 uncultured Candidatus Peribacteria bacterium
CAGCAAATCCCAATTCTTCACTAGGAAAATCATATTCCCAGACTGTGCAACTTGGAGAAGTTTCTTTTTTACGAGCATTATCTTTTTTGATAAGCATATTGTTATATTAGTATTTAAAATAAACTCTGCGTCTTTGGTTTAGTTGATTCTGTCTGAATATCTTTGAGAAATGGAAATTGTTGTACAATGGTTTCTCGTCCTTCATATATGGTGATTCATAGCTCCTCAGCTTTGGTCTTTTTGCTTCCTGCTTTTTCTCAGATAAGCATAAAATCTGTTGTTTTGGTAGGCGATTCGTTGAATAGGTAGCCCTGTTGTTGGAAATATTCAGTGATTTTTTCTCTTGGAATAGTAAATGATCACGTAATAGAAAAGCTTCCTTTGGCGTCACTTATTTTGATGAGATCATTGTATTTTTTCGGATCTATATTTACTCCATAATTTTTTAATTGTTCGAGTATGTCTAAGTTTTTTTGGTCACTAAAAAATGTACTAATAGTTTCTATACTTTTTTCTCAAATTCCATAAATTCAACGAAGAAATTCTTCATTGGTCAATAAATTTATCATCTCTCATTTCTCATCTATCATTGCGTTTGTTAAGTCTTGTGCCATCTTTTTTCCTACATGTGGAATGCCGAGTCAATTAAGCAGTCTTCGTAGTGCTTTGTGTTTTGACTCTTTTACTCCCTTTACCATTTCAGCGACTTTTTTGTCTCCGATACCTGGGAATTTGCGTAAGGTGATTTGTGTGTTTTGCTCAGTGATTTTGTAGATATCAGCTACATTTTCTATGATATTGTTGTCTACTAAAATATCTACGATACTCTCTCCTATTCATTGAATATCCATACAGTTTTTACTCACAAAATGTTGTATCTGTTGTTTAGTTTTTTGAGGACAATGTGGATTGGTACAATAATAATGCATATCTTTTTGTATAACTAATTTTTCACAAGAAGGACATCTTTCTGGTGGATTGATACTAGTTACAGGTTCCAGGTTTCAGGTTGCAGGTTGCGTTCTTCTGTCGATAATTACGCTGACGATGTAGGGAATTACTTCACCACTTCTTTGTAATCGAATCCGATCGTGAAGATGAATATCTTTTTCTTTAATAAAATCAAAATTATGCAGACTGACTCTTTGGAGTTTCGCTCCACTTAATTGCACAGGTTCGAGATTCGCAACTGGCGTAATAATTCACGTTCTTCCTACTTGAAAATCTACTGAAAGAATTTGTGTAGCAGCGAGTTGTGCAGGGAATTTGTAAGCAACAGCTCGTCTTGGATGATGATCGGTTGTTCAAATAATTTCACGTTGTTGCTGGTCTTTGACTTTGATTACGAGTCCATCGAATTCACTATCTTGTTGATCTAGATATTTTTTGGTTGCTGGATTTTCACACAATTTTATAATTTCTTTTATATGGAGACCTTGCTTTTCTCGCGGGAATACATTGAACCCTAACTGGGTTAAGCTCAAAGTTCAAAGCTTAAAGCTTCAAGTCGTTAATATGTCGTAGACGTAGCAAAGTAATCATCTTTTAGCTACTTCTTTGGGATCTAATAATTTGATGCTTCATGCTGCTGCATTTCTAGTGTTTGCAAATGGCGTTTCTCATTCCTCTTCTCTTTCTTTGTTAAGTTCTTTCCAAACACTTTTTGGCATTACTATCTCTCATCTAACACTTAAACGATCAAGCGATGAAACATTTAATTTTTTTGGTATGTTTTTTATCGTTCTGACATTTTCTGTTATATCTTCTCATACTGATCAATCTCCACGAGTAATCGCTTTGG
>CAYXTU010000117.1:0-1794 GCA_964468245.1 uncultured Candidatus Peribacteria bacterium
AAAGTAGAACCGAAAATGCCACCACACCAGTCAGTCTTGTCGGCCTCATTCCAGACTTTGCCATGTTAGGAGAAGAGGATATTGTTATCCTCTATGATCAGGTCAAAAAAGTCGCTGTTGGTGTCGATAATTATATTGATGCCAACATGATCGTTACAAATTTTGTAACTCATCCGATCATCGATTCGCCACAAAACTACAAACTTGGAGTGTTTCTACTTGATACACTCAATCGTTTCGACAGCTCTTGGGCAACGTTGCTTAAAACACTTCAGCAAACCGATCAACCAAAATAAACACTCCTTGGCATCTACGCCGTATAAATACCATATACGGCGTTCTCTTTATAAAAAAATCTAAACTCATTGATAGACTTTGATCGCAAAAGTAATATTTCTATATTGAAAAAGTAGAAAAAAGTAATATACTCGATATTATCCGTTAAATAAACAAAATGCCTACAGAAAGACCTAGTTTTCTCGATCGAGTTAATTCCGCCCAACAAAATATTAACGGTGTTTGTGGAAATGAATCACAAAGAAATATTACAGAAGCACAAAGAGACCTTACTGATCTTGGTGTAGTATCAGCTTTTCAAGAAGTAATTGATAAAGGAATTATAACTATAAAAGGGAATTCAGATAAACCAATTCATATAGAAACTGGGGCATCATTCTCGTTCCCTGGTTATTTTTTAGTGTACACAGACTGCAAACATTGGATTGAAGGTAGCGGTGATTATAGCGGTTACTTTAATATTACAAAAGAAGCAATAGGAGTTGTAAAAACTCAAGTCGGTTATCAAGTTGGTTGTTACAATAGAAGCGTAGAAGACAATACTTGTTGGTGGGAAAACAAAGGAGAAACCTGTTCTCATTATGATATGCGTGCAAAAATGATATCACAAAGAAATGAAGTTCTAAACGAATTAGCTACCGTTATAGCGATTTTTAAACATAATCAAAGAATAGAAAAAAATGGATCAATTGATTTTCTCAAATATCCATAAAAAAATCACAAAAAAATCCCCTAAAAATAGGGGATAATTCATTTGCGGGCCGTGTGGGGCGAAGTTGGAACGTTTTTAAAATTAATTATTTAAAATACACTTGTCTAAATTGAGATCTTCTATTTGTTTGTCAAAAAACCGTCTTCCTCCCCATTCATATTTATTATTTTCCAAAATATCTAATAAGTCTTTCGCTTCAATCTTGGAAATATTTTTTGTTTTTAAATAACTACAGCTACAACTACTACTAGACGTAAAAATTAAATTAGTATTACCCGTTTTTTCATTTTCTTCATAATATATAAAACCATCATCACCAGCCTGATGACTAATAATGACTATTTGTCTTTTTATATTCTTATTATTTTCATTTGGATAATAAGTGAATAAAATTGGTATTTTATTATCAATAGAAACTTCCACAAAAACACCTTTTGCATAACCATTCCTTTCAGAAGATTTTATATTATTCATTTTTACAAAATCAGTAATATAAATATTCAAAAATTTTCTTATTCCGTTTTCAAAACTAACAACTTCTTTAACCGTACCCAAGTCAGATATTGTCAATTCAGCCATCATATCATCAACAATACTAGATTCAAATTCAGTACCATTAATCGTAATATATTCTTTACCATTCGTCCAAAAATCATCAACAATAGACCAAGATCCACCATCAGAAGTATCAATAGTTTTCCTGGTACTATCAATACTAAACCCTAATGATTTTAAAACAGATTTAATTTTTTCGTAATCATTGAGCAAACTATCTTTATTTTTGT
>CAYXTU010000118.1:0-1783 GCA_964468245.1 uncultured Candidatus Peribacteria bacterium
CGGATGGCCGATCAAATCAGTAAATGTTACTTTTGAAGAGTGGGGAATGTATGATATAAGACGTATTATACCGCTTTTACCAAACGAACACGATTCCCACGAAACAAAAGCAATCTTGGTTTTTAAATATTTGATGCAAGAGCTTTCTCACAATTTGGTTGTAAATATTATGACTATTCTTGGATTGAACGAATTTGATCAGAAAAATTCTCATATCCAAAAAGTAAAAGAACTATCTTTGGATATGAATTTTACAAAGATTTATTTAGAATTCGATGGGAAAAAATTTACAAAACCATCTTCATTAAAAGTTACAGAAGAAGAAGTTAAGAGTTTGGGAGGCTCCTTAAATATTTCAGCTAATCCGGTTGCAACAGCAAAAGCTGATAAGCTGATGAAAACTACTGGTGATAAAGAGCAAAGCTCTTATATATCCATATTGGATATAACTAATGAGTTAGAAAAGATAATACAAGCTTTGTCGTTAAAAAGAATTACACTTATACTTGACGAATGGTCAGAAATTGAAACTAGTACTCAGTTGTTTTTGGCAGAAATTTTGAAAAAAAGTTTTTCAGCTATACCAGTAACACTTAAAATCGCTGCGATTCCGAATCGAACTAATCTTGGCATTAAAACGGATCAAAAATTTATTGGACTTGAAGATGGAGGTGACATTTTTGGGTATCCACTAGACATGAGATATGTTTTTGAGGTCAATAAATCACAAACAAGAAACTTTTTTAACGATTTAACTTACAAGCATTTAAGTTCAATAGATCCACATACAATAGATAAGTTGTTGAAAGACAATAGGATCACAAAAGATAAGGTAATAAATATATTTTTTGCAAATGTAGCACTGAGTGAGATATTAATGGCATGCGCAGGAATTCCCCGTGATTTTATGAGCTTATTTGTAAATTCGTATGATAAATTCTTGTTGACATCTGGAGTCAGTGCCAAAAGAATCAGCGTGAAGAACGTGAGGTCAGCCAATTCAGAATGGTACGAAACTGACAAAAAAGAGCAAATAGATAAACATCCTATAGAAAGACAACTTTTGACTGAAATCGTCAAGGAAGTAATTGAAAATAAAAAATCAATACATTTCCTTGTTCCGGAAAAACATTCAAGAAATAAGCATATTCAAAACTTGATAGATTTCAGAGTGATGCATCTCAGAAAAAATGGGTACTCACACAAAGATCATTCAGGAACATCATATAATGTCTATTCGATTGATTATGGCTGTTACAATTCCCTAAATATTCAGAGAAGCAATTTAGATACCTCAACTCTTGAGAATCTAAATGTCAAAGAGCTTAGAGATATAAGGAGAATTTCATTAGAAGATTCCTTTTTTCAAAGGTTTTTGATGGACATTGGAGAAGCTTTTAGCTGTCCTCACTGCAGTAGGCCAATTGATACTAATCATCTGGCCTACATAAAGCAAAATTTATGCAATAATTGTTATGAAAAAGTTAATAGTAAAAATTAAATACTGCATAACCACCGCCTCCACTAAGAACCCGCAAACAGCACGGGTCCGGTGAGCCGGAATGTTCGGGTTTCATTCTAAATTCAAGGAACTTGTAAGAATGAAATGAATTGGAAGGACCTTCTCTGTTCAAAAAGATTTATTGCAGAGAAGTGGCCTGATGAAACAGACCCGGGAAAAACAAATTTTCATTAAGACAATGATAGAATCATGTTTTCAAGCTCTTTTCGAACATACATTCCCCACTCTTCAAAAGTAACATTTACTGATTTGATCGGCCAT
>CAYXTU010000119.1:0-1774 GCA_964468245.1 uncultured Candidatus Peribacteria bacterium
CATACTATTTATAGTCCAAACATCAAAGATATTGCCAAATCACAGATATTATATACCAATACCGTAGAATGAAAGTGAACCACTCTAGACGCAAAAATCAATGAAGATACTTCTGTCATGACTTCAAAAGAAGTACAGAAAAAAGCTGCAAAAAAACTTATTTCTGATCTTATAAAAGAAGTATACGGAACTTCTGCATATACCGAAAGTGACGATACTATAATACTAAAAAATATTAGTTTAGGTCTAGAAAATGATTCTACTATCTATAACAGAACCACTTTTGAAACGACAAGCGGCAACTCAAAAGTAGCTATTACGGTAGATGAAAACAGTACTATAACTATAGTTGATAGACAACAAAATGAATCTCAATATACATGAGTATTTATCAGCCCACTAGACGTATCTACATCAGAAAAAGAACTCCAGCATCTTGAGGAAGATATTTCTTGAAGTGGTACGATAAAAAGTATATACAAATTTGGTTCATTGGACAATATCGATGGTTCATTGATAGCAAGAGATGCAAAATATGGTCTTGATAATAATTCATTTATAATAGATTTTGTCTATAATGACACAACCTTTTCTGATAGTTCTCAAGTGTTTTATTCAGAAGATGGAGAAACATGGACACTCTTTACCTGAAGCACTACCGCAAGCGGTAATCATTTGAGTATAATTACTCCACATCTTACCTACTATGCAATAGTACAACAACCAGAGGAAGAACAACAAAATAATAATCAATCATCAGCATCCAATGGTGGTGGCGGATGAGCTCTTCTTCAAAAGGATATTTGTCCAGTTGCTAGAGATTGTAGCGATAGTTATTATGACAAACTCTGTGGAAAATGTTCACTTATAGAAAAAATTGTTGATAAACTTCCTTTCCATAATGCTGCTAATTTGCCTATAGGTAGCATTACCAATTCACCGTATTCTAGTGAGTTGAATACCGCATATTTACGAGCATATGCTCATGGTATTACGAGTATGCCTACTATCCAAAGAGCTAACGTACAATCACCACTTATCAGAAAAGATATGGCAAAAATGATTACTAATTTTGCAATAAATATTCTTGGCAAAGATATTTCTACAGGAACTACTTGTGAATTTACCGATACTACATCACTCACCAAAGAAGCTCAGTACTACGCTATAGCCGCTTGTAGATTGTGATTGATGTGATTGGAAAGTGATGGTGTGACTTCTAATGAAACATTCAATCCCGATCAAGAAGTCGATAGAGGTCAGTTTGGAACAATTTTTTCGAGACTATTGCGAGGAAATAAAAATAATAATGGAGAAGCAAATTATTATAGTAGCCATTTGCAAGCTTTGAAAAAAGAATGAATTATGACCAAGATAGATAGCCCATCAGCTAAAGAACTCAGAGGTTGGGTTATGCTTATGATGCAGAGAATAGCGGACAAAAAATAATTAATAATTTTACCTCCTCGTGATGTAGTGTCGCGGGGAGTTTTTTTGGTATATAGTATGGGATGTGAGGAGTTTTTATAGTTCTAATAGCTAGGCTCCCGGGAGCAAAGCTAAATAACATAGTCCATACCTAGCATTTTAACTCAATAAAAAAATGTTATTTTGGCTGGAAGAACACATAGATTTTCCTGTATGAAAATTTGCACGGAATATTTCAAAAATATGTCTCAATACTTTTCATTGAATGATGAATAAATATTTGGCACGCCAAATATTTGACAGGAAATTTTTTCTGAGTATACTAGTACTATGATAGTAATAGATT
>CAYXTU010000120.1:0-1753 GCA_964468245.1 uncultured Candidatus Peribacteria bacterium
CATGCTCAATCTCAACAACTAGCACCAGCAAAAGCTGATGGAATATTCTGAGAAACTCTTCAATTGTGGTCTGAAGAAATAAAAATAGTTGATAGCACGCCAGCAATAACAATCACCTTAATAAGAACTAAAATTTTCCAGTTTTTGGCGTAGAAAGAACCAAATTTGTACATTTTTTTGTGTAGTTTTTTCATAGATAAAATTTTATTAAATAAAGGTTTTTTTGTTTGTTGTTTCATGATACATGAACAATAAAAAATAAATTTATTGAATCAATTATATCCTCTTTTTTCTATTTGTCAAATATTTGTGTGTGAATTTTCCTTTGAATCGCACATTTAGCTGAAATAAGCCAGTTTTACGTCATGAAAAAGTTCATAAGGAGAGGCGTATTTTAATATTCTTCTTGGCTTCTTGTTTATTCTATGTTGAATTAGGGTTATTTTTTGGTCACTTACATTTTTAAAATCATATCATTTTGGTAGCATTTTTCTTATCATTCAATTTGTATTTTCATTTGTTCATCTTTCTCGTGCATGATATGGATGTGCTCTATAATAGGCTCATCATAAGTATATTCCCGTTATATCAGCATCCGCAAATTCTTTCCCATTATCTACCGTTATTGTTTTTATTTTATCATGATGTTTTTCGAATACTTTTATTGTCGCGTCATGAACAGTTTCTGCCTTGAAATTAGGAATTTTCTTTGTTAGCAAATATCTCGTTTTTCTTTCAACAAATGTTATCAATCAACAACTTCTTGTCGCACTTACCACTGTATCACCCTCTCGATCTCAAAGCCTTTTTCTTGTATCCGCGATTGCAGGCCTATTATCTATGCTATCTATCGTCCGATCCAACTTTCCTATATTTCTTCACGTGAGATATTTTCTATATCATCTCTTATATTTTAAATGTTTTTTCAATTGCGGCTCATGATTATAGATATAGTTGTATATTGTTTTTGTACATATTGTTGGTATTCATTCTTCTTTTTTGCGTCATACTATTGCGTCTGGAGACCAGTCAATAACCTTACTTTCTAAAAGTTTTACTACTTCATTTCTTAAACCTTTATCTTTTACTAAAATACAATGCGTTTTGTTTGCAGCCTTCTTACGTTTTATATATTGTTTCTGAGCTCTAATAGGGTCATATTCTCCGTTACTATTGCGATCTAATTCCCTACCTATAGTTGTATAATGTCTCTTCATAATCACCCCTATTTCTACGTTATTGAGTCACTTAGCTTTCAATTCAAAGATTTTTAGTCTTTCTTGTTGAGTTAATTTGTTCATGTTTTGAGTAGAATATAAGATAAATTACTTACATTTTACTCCTTAGAACTCATTCTTTCAATAGTATTTGCATGTGCGATTCGGGTTACAATTTACCGCTTGTAAAAAAAAACAGCAGATATTCTCCACTGTTTCTCTTAATACATATAGGGATAGGTTATCCCCTTATTAATTTTTCGAATTCTTCCTGTATGGCCGATGTTTTTGGATCATGGGCCAGGTCTAGTAGATTTTTCTCATAGTAGGCAGAGTAGTGTCTTAAGAACACTTTTTTGTCCCACCACCAGTTCATGTCCAATCTCCAACACCACTCAATGAATTGTTCTGGTTCTAGGGAAGGAAGGTCCTTTACCATTTCAGCAAAGTTTACTGCATATATCAGATTTCTTTTTCCGATATATTCCCACATTTCTTTCAGCTTTTCAGCACTGATTTCTCCTACAGGTAGGCCT
>CAYXTU010000121.1:0-1740 GCA_964468245.1 uncultured Candidatus Peribacteria bacterium
GCCAAATCAATCCCAACATAAAAAGTATCAGCCTGCCCCATACCCACACAAAAACCCAACCCAAACAAAACACCGTCGAAAAACAGATCAACACCAAGCATATCCCAAAAAAACAAATATCAAAACAGAACAATTTACAATAAAAATGAGCATTGTATAATATGCAAACAGAAAGTACTCAAATATTTTGTGGTATAAAAAAATAGAAACGAAAAAGAAAAACGAAAAAAAAGGTGTTATTTTATTGGAATATAGGAGATTACTTCTATTTACTTGTAAAATAAAAAAACGATAGAACAAACAAATGACCTCAAATAACAAACAAAAACTCGAACTCACTTGGATAGGCACGGGCATGATTATAAAAAAAAGCCCGTCGAAACGGGCTTTAAATCTTATCACTTAGTTACGTGCAACCTATAGTTGTAGAGGCTTGACTAAGCATTACGGCACAAAAGTATAAAAAAATTTAATTAATGCAAAACAATTTAATAAAAAATGGCTTTAGACTACGTTAAAATTACAAAATATATTTCAACGCCAAGACTACATAAGTACGAAACTGTTTGTACTTCAAATAGACGAGCATTAAAATTATATCAATCTAACCTGCGTTTGTCGCAAGCCTTTTACCCACTATTATCTTTGTTAGAAGTGGTATTGAGAAATGCTATTGATCACGAATTAACCATACATTTTAATGATAACAACTGGTTGCGTAATCAACGGAATAGATTTATGAGCGACCCAAGCCTAACCTATAAACACTGGAAAACAGGTAAAGTGAGAATAAATAGTTTTTTAAAGGATCAAATTGAAACCGCAGAAAAAAAAATCAGAAAAAGTAAGTCTACAGTCACTCACAGTAAAATAATTGCCGATTTAAAATTTGGCTTTTGGCTTGCTTTGTTCGACAACACTCACTATACTATCCTTAAGGGTGTGCCTATTCGTGCTTTTTTAAATCTACCTATAGGATCAAGCCGGCAAACAGTTGATTATAAATTAAGCCGCATTCGTGACTTCAGAAATAGAGTATATCACAACGAATCCATTATTTTTAACAAAGATGTGAATGGAAATTCCTCATACGATTTATCTATGGCAAATCAGGTATATACTGATATTAAGGACATTTTTGATTGGCTGAATCTCGATTTTATAAAATGGACAAAACGTATCGATAACGTAACGTATGAATTAAACAACACAAATTGTGTGATGAATAATTATCCATCAAAGAAATATTATTTTCACCGGTTAATTATAAGAGTAAATCATTACAAACTAAAATATTCAAGGAACTAAATATATGTCTTCTAAACAAAAACTCGAATTGACATGGATAGGCAAGGGTGAAGAGCCAAAGCTGGAACCACGGATTTTAATTGAAAATCCGGAATACAGTTACGGCGATCCGAATTCAGGAAACATGCTTATTTATGGTGACAATCTATTAGTCTTAAGAGCATTAGAACAAGATTGTGCAGGCAAAGTAAAATGTATTTATATTGATCCTCCTTTTAATGTTGATGCCGCAGGGGTTCCATATGATGATAATATTGAACACTCGATTTGGTTGAGTTTGATGAAAAATCGGTTGATTTATTTAAGTCGACTTCTTTCGAATGATGGAAGCATTTGGATTTCAATAGACGATTTTGAGTTACATTATTTGAAAATTATTTGTGATGAAGTTTTTCTCAGGGACAACTTTGTGGCTACAATTGCCGTTAGATC
>CAYXTU010000122.1:0-1679 GCA_964468245.1 uncultured Candidatus Peribacteria bacterium
TATTCTAGACTGATACAATACTCTGACACTATAATCATTTCCAATCCACACAATTACATCTTCTTTGAGTTTATCTGCACTAGCCATAAATGCTTTGAGACTTCATGAAACATTATAAACACTAAGATCCTCAGAAAGATCAGTTTTTCTTTGATCTCCATAATGTTTTTTCATATATTTGAATTCTTCTTTGATGACTTCATCAAGCTTTTCTGGAGTATTGATAATAGCCTCAAGTTCTTCAATTAGTTTCTTTTTCTCTTCTATTTCATCAGAAATTTTTTGAATTTCTAGTCCAACCAATGACTGCAATCTCATCATCAAAATATATTCTGCTTGTGTTTCAGAAAATTCAAATTTTGACACCAAATTATCTTTTGCCGTTTGTTTAGTATCAGATTTTTTAATGGTTTCAATTACTGCATCAATGACATCAATAGCTTTCTTTAATCATTCCAAAATATGCAACCTATCTTTTGCTTTGTTGTATTGAAATATTGATCTACGATAGACTACAGATCTTCTAAATACCACAAACTCCATCAAAAGATCCTTGATATTCAAAAGTCTTGGTTGTTTACCATCCTCGATAAGGGATACGTTATTAATATTAAATGCACATTGTAATTCTGTATATTTGTACAATTCTACCAAAATCTTGTTTGCATCTACTCAAGATTTGAGATAAAGAGCAATTCTAATGGTGTTTTTACTAGATTCATCTCTCATATCTGAGATACCTTCTATTTTTTTATCTACCACCAATTCACCAATTTTGGAAACAAGACTAGATTTGTTGACTAAATAAGGAATCTCATCTATAACAATAATATTTCCATGCTTATTTTCTTCTATATGAGTTTTTCCTCTCATAATAATACCTCATTTACCTTTTTTGTATACTTCTTTTATGTTGTTAGAGTCATAAATAACTCCTCATGTAGGAAAATCAGGTCATTTAATGATTTCCATAATTTCATCAATACTTACGCTATAGGTAGTAGCTACTTCCTCTACGGAACCATCTTCATTGGCAACTTCTAAAGCTTTTTTTTCTGCTTGTGTTTTTTGTTTATCAGTAAGCGGTTTACCTTCTTTTTCCAAAAGCAACAATGAAGCATCAAGCACTTCAGTCAAGTTGTGAGGAGCCATATTGGTAGCCATACCTACAGCAATACCCATAGTACCATTACAAAGATGATTAGGAAATTTTGTAGGAAGCATTATTGGTTCTTGCAAACTTCCATCAAAATTATCTCTTCGATCTACCGTATCCTGTTCTATATCATTGAGCATTTCTTCAGCAATTTTGGTCAATCTTGCTTCTGTATACCTCATTGCTGCAGCACCATCTCCATCTATAGAGCCAAAGTTACCCTGTCCATCTATCAAAGGATATCTAAATGCTCGAGGTTGAGCCATACGAACCATCGCTTCATAAATACTACTATCTCCATGTGGATGATACTTTCCCATAACTTCTCAAACAATTCTTGCTGATTTTTTGTGTTTTTGATTAAAAAAATTATTCATCTGATACATTCCAAAGAGTATTCTTCTCAATACGGGTTTGAATCCATCTCTCGTATCAGGCAATGCACGAGATACAATAACTGACATTGCATATTCAATATACGATTTAGAAATTTCTGTCTCAATAGGATGAGAAACTACGGTAC
>CAYXTU010000123.1:0-1643 GCA_964468245.1 uncultured Candidatus Peribacteria bacterium
AGAAAATAGTACCAAATTTTGGTTTGTGAATCTTATGAGCACTTGTACCAGGTTTCAAGACCCAAAGCTATGCAATAAACACCAAAGCAAAAAAAGATATAAAGACAATTTTCGACTCTATTTTCACAGGTAAGTGATTTTCTGAAATCTTCTGAAGAAATCTTCTGAAATCCTGGCTTTTTTTTGTCGAAGCATGTGAATACAAAAGACACTTTTTATACCTAGATCTCGACTATGCAATAATCACCAGTCTAGAACTAGATCATACCGACTATTACAAAGATATGAAAGACTATATCTCCGCATTCGAAACATTGCTCACCAAAGTAAGACACAAAGTATTCATTCCAAAATGACTCAAATCCATCGTTCCATCGTTCCATCGTCCCATAATTCCAGTTTCCATCAAAAAACTCGATTTCAAATATGTTCGAGGGAAACACAATGATATCAATGGCTCGCTAATTATTGCACTTATGCAACAACTGACCAAAAAACCTCTATCGTTCTATCGTTCTACCGTTCTATGATTCAAATGACTCCGAAGAAGAATGGAGCTTTTGAAAACAAATAAAAATGGAGCGAAAATATTCACCGATTACGGGCATATGGCCTCCTCTATCGACTTTGGCTACATGGCGTTGAAACACAAATTCCCTGGCAAAAAATTATTCGTCATTTTTCAACCACATCAAATAAATAGAATCGTAACCTGACGAAAAGATTTTCAAAATGCACTCAAAAAATATGATCAGATTATGATCTACGATATTTATGCTGCGAGAGAGAACCTATCCGATCTCACGAAAAAAATCCCCGCCCTCAAAAACATCACAACTCTCCCACAACTCGGAAACACCTTCGCAGAAGCTTGCTGAGGAATATACACAGACACATTTGAACACATCACCAAAGCAATCAATAATACAAAAAAAGATACCATCATCGTGATATATAGCGCTGGTGATGTAGATTATAAATTGAGAAAGTTTTTAGGAAAATAATATTTTTATACAAAACTTTACAATCTAACAAATTATATATACTTTTCATCTTGAAAAACCAAAGACAGTTAGATACAATTACTGTGCCATACAAACATGAATATACATTTTATGTTGTAGGCGGAAAAGATGGAAAAAACGAGAGAACTTTTTGATATATGGAACGAAGAAAAACAGAAAATAGAATTTATTCATCACAGAAAGATAGTAAAAACAGGAGAAATTCGGCTTTGTAAAATTTGAGTCAATATAGGAAGCGAAATTTCCAAAGACCATGAATTTCTTAGACCTATTTTAGTGCTTAAAACAGGGATTGGCTGAGATTTAGTCAGTATAGTTCCTATAACAACAAAATATAATCCAAATTTCTCGTACGCATATTTTCCTATTATAAACTATGCTACTTATGGACTAGAATTCAAAAGTTTTTGTGTACTCAATCAAGCCAAAGTTATAAGTATCAAAAGACTTACAAGAAAACTCAATAATATCAAAGTTAATGGAAAGGATATTCCATTATTCTCTTATAATCAGATTTCTTTCATTAAACAAAAAATCAACAAAATTATTTTTCAATAACATAAGAACCCCAGTCAGAATCACTTCCGCCGGGGGGTGTAGAAAGCCAGATTGGTCTGG
>CAYXTU010000124.1:0-1584 GCA_964468245.1 uncultured Candidatus Peribacteria bacterium
AAAATGTTTATATGTAATAAGAAGGTATGGCAATAATAAAGTAATAATGCAAAAGTATGATGTAGTACTCTTAATTGATGCTTCCTTATCAGAAAACAATCGCAAAGAAGTGGTTGTAGATTTTGAAAAGCTTATCAAAAAAACCATTATCCAACAGGATGATATGGGGCTCCAGAGTTTAGCTTACAATTTAAACAATAAGACTTGAAATGACAAGGCACATGTATATTCATATTTCATTGATGCAGAACCTTCAGATTTAGATATTATCAAAAAGAATCTTCTCTATAACAAGGCTATCAAGAGATATTTTATTTTCAAAATGGGAAAAAACGAAGAATTTTTGAATTTTGCAAAAAATAACCAAGAGCTTGCTGCTGTTATAGAAACATGGGACGCTAAAAAACTTGGTCAAAAAATAAATTTCTTTGCTGACAAAAAAAATGATAAATATATCAATCGAAAATCAATCATTATGCTAAAAAAATACATCACAAGATTTGGTGATATCAAACCAAGAGAATACACAGGAAATGCAGTAAGTACACAAAAAAAACTTAAAACCATGATACTTAGAGCAAGAGAACTTGGATTTATAGAATATAAAAAATAAAAACTCAGCGACGATGATATAAAAACAAGAAATTGTCTAATATCTAGTAACAATGTTTTAATTTATCATAAAGGAAGATGGCTAGTAAATTAAGAAGAGTAAGAAAATACTCTCGAGCAAAGAGAATAGGGAAACATGGATTTAGAGAAAGAATGCAAACGGCATGAGGAAGAGCGCTTCTTAGTAGAAGAAGAAGAAAGGGAAGAAAACAATTAACCGTTCAAAGATCTTAATCGGATTTTTGAATTTTTTTGTTTTTGCTAGTACATAATATTGATATAGAGGAAGAAAAAAATTGATTATATCACGACACCGATACTATTCATTGTTTATTTTCTTATCACAGACAGCCCTATGAAATCAAAAAAAAATGCTCAACCAAAAAAAGTAACAAAAAATAGCAAAAAAACTGCAACAAAACCTATAGTCAAAAAAGAAGCAACAAAAAAATCTGTAGCTTCAAAAAAGGCTAGTACTCCAACAAAAGTACCTGCAAAGAAAACAACAATTTCTCCTACAAAAGTAGTACATAAACCAATCAAAACAACCAAAATACCAGAAATATTCAAGGATTTCTACAGGGAAAGTGATAGAATATTTTTGCGTAATCCAAAAAAATATGCAAGTTTTCCAGATTTGCTTGATCTTCAAAAAAGAGGATATACTGATTTTATCAACAAATATATTCACAAGCTTTTTGAAAATATAAATCCTATATGGGATATTGCAGGAGAAAAAATGTATGTTGAGATAGATGATATCAAAATTTCTGATCCTATAGATGATCCAAAGACATGCAAAAAAAAGGAATTAACCTATGGTGGTATCGTCACAGGTAAAGTAAAACTCAATGAGGTTCGCGATGATGGGAAGAAAAAAACAGAAAAAACATTATTTAGTAAACGTGCAAATATAGGTATTTTGCCACTAATGACTCCATCAGCATCTTATATGATCAATGGAGTAGAGAG
>CAYXTU010000125.1:0-1569 GCA_964468245.1 uncultured Candidatus Peribacteria bacterium
GTAGTGATGCCAAGATCATAAGCAAAACTAAACGCTGAAGTAATTTCAGATGAATAAGGAGAATCTTTTACTTCACAGGAAGCGCTGCCATGAGTAGTGGAATTTGGAGAAACGCATGGTCCACAAAGATTGTCATAATAACTATTACTACAATCTCTTTGTGCAGGACAAGTGTCTTTTTGAAGAAGTACTCAACCACCACCATTGGATGATGAAGAGGTTATTTTATATATCCAAGAAACGGTAGCGGTAATTGTACCCGTATTTCCCAAAAGGTCCATAAATTCAAAAACAAATATTCCATTATCATTAAAAAGATATCAGGTTTCTCAATTATTATTGGTAATTGTCCCTGTTTCATTGAGTGAGATACTAGCAAGTACATTTCATGTTGTATTCTCTGTAGGTGAATAGATAATGGTTGCTATAGGAGGAGTTGTGTCTATCCAACTAACTTCTCAAGTAATGATGTCTGGATATCACATTGTTCTATTCCATAAATATCAAGTAGTATCTATGATACTACTATAGTTATGGCTATAACTACTGTTGCTAGTATAGAGATAATCATAAAACAAAAGATTGTTGTCAGCTACTAATTCTTTTGTATAAGTAGTAGGTCAGAAAAAAGTCAGACTACCCAAAACAGATCAAGAAGTTGGTATGGAAGGGGTGTAAGTAATTGTAGTACAGGCATATTGATTATTATATTGTACTCATGATAGAGTATCCAAATAATTTGTAATAGTAATTTCTTCAGTATTAATACAGTTGGAATCTAGATTGATATACGTCAAATGAGTGAGATTATCAAATGTTTTAGAATCAATAGAAATAATCTTGTTTCAAGCTAAAGAGAGTTGCTCAAGCGTATCAAGTCAATAAAAGTCTCATTCTTCAAGAGAAGATATCTGATTCCCATATCAACCCATATCAGTACCTAAATCAAGACGTAATAAATTGTCTAGTCACGCGAAATCGCCAGATTCGATGGAAGAAATTTGATTTATATTTAAAAGAAGATCTTTAAGATTAATAAGTCCACTAAATACACCAGGTTCAAGAGATGTTATTTGATTTGCTGCTAAACCAAGAAAAGTTAAGTTAGAAAGCTTGCTAAAATCTAAGTCTCCTATAGAAGAAATTTGGTTGAATGATAAATGAAGTTTAGTCAGATTAGAAAGTCAGTCAAAATCACCAGATTCTATGGATGTGATTTGATTGCTAGATAAATAAAGCGAAGTCAGATTAGAAAGTCAGTCAAAATCCCCTTTTTCAATAGAAGAGATTTGATTGTTAGATAAATAAAGCGAAGTCAAATTAGTATGATTAACAAATGTTTCAGAAGCAATGCTTCAAATATCTGTTGATCATAGATTACATTCTGTGGCATCTATTGCACAGTTGTATGGTGCTTGGGTGATGTTGGTAGCGTTGAGCTCATCTCCTGCAGCAAAAGTATTGCCAAAAAAACTCAAACCAAAAAATCCTATCATCAGTCAAAATGTTTTGACGATAGCAAACATACCAAAGGTAGATAATCCATATCGATGTTTGTGCTTGGTAAAG
>CAYXTU010000126.1:0-1562 GCA_964468245.1 uncultured Candidatus Peribacteria bacterium
TACGTCCATATAGAACCAGGAGAGTGTTTTATTGGTGGATGAATGTATATGCCACCAGCACCCACATTACAAAGAGTAAGAAACCATATAGCCAAAAATTATAAACAATTAGAAAAAATCATCAGTACACCAGCATTTAAAAAAACATTTGGTACACTCCAATGAGATAAACTGGTAAATATTCCAAGAGGATTTGATAAGAATCACAAAGCAGGGGAGTTGCTCAAGATGAAATGATTCTTTGTGGGACACAAGATATCAGACAAAAAAACCCTTCAAGAGGACTTTATCAAGTATTGTATTTCCGTATTCAAGACCATGAAACCACTAAATGACTTCCTAAACAATGGACAATAAAATCATACAAAAAAGACTTGACTTTATATAATAAATATGTATAAAAGAGATACGAAACTTAAAAACAAAAAGACATGACAACAAAAATTACGACAATACTAGGAATTATTGTAGGTATAATAATAACATATATCAACAAAGAAATTCCAATATTTATGATAGGTGGAATACTTATCACCCTAGGATCATTATTTATGTTTATTGGGACATTCTTTGTTCCCAAAAAAGCATAGCTTGTGTATTACATCAAGCAAAAAAGTCTTTCAGTTTTCGAAAGACTTTTTTTGTTACTTTTCTATTACCCACCAATAAACTTTTTGATCTGATCTTCTATTTCACCCATCTTACTTTCGATGGATTCTTTTTCTTCTTTTTTGAATGTTCACAAAACATAATCAGCGACATTATCTTGATGCGCTGGCCTATCGACACCAATCCTCAATCTTCGGAACGTCGGCGTATCTAGTACAGCAATAATACTTTTTAGTCAGTTGTGACCTGCGCTACTTCATCACAACTTCAACTGAATTTTTCCTACCGGCAAATCTATATCATCATGAATTACCAAAATATCTTTGGGCTCTATCTTATAAAAATTCGCTACCTGACCGACTGCTCATCCTGAACGATTCATATATTCCATAGGCTTCAAAAAAATAATTTTCTGACCTTCGATAACAGCTTCCAATAGATCACCACCCATTTTTCCATATTTCCATGTTCCCATATTTCCATATTTTACAAAATCCTCCACAATCATAAATCCTATATTGTGCCTTGTTTTAGTATATTCAACTCATGGATTACCAAGTCAAACTATTAACTTCATAAAATAATGCTAAGTGTTAAATGCTAAGTGTTAAATGCTAAGTGTTAAATGCTAAGTGTTAAATGCTTAATGCTAAATGAAAGACTTGTTTACTTATAGGCTATCGTAAAATACAATAGTCAATTCTAGCAATTCATACATTCAACATTCAAAATTCAAAATTCAACATTAGTTTAGAAGTTCAACATTCACTATTAGTTATTAGTTATTCACTGTTAGTTAATTTTTAATCAGGTTTGTCTTGCATTTCAAAAAATTCTATAATATCTCAAATTTCTATTTTTTTACCAGTGGTAACTTTTATTCCACATTGATCACCTTCACCGACCTCCTTTACTTCATCTTTATTTTTGTGAAGAGAAACAACCTTACCTGA
>CAYXTU010000127.1:0-1550 GCA_964468245.1 uncultured Candidatus Peribacteria bacterium
ATCAAGAGACGCCATAAACCTGAAAGCAACTTTATTGGAAGAATGCTCCGCTGAATTGTTGGTTAAATAATTTAAGATTGATACTCTTGCTTGTTTGCTTATATTTGCCTCTGTTATCTCTTCGCCAAAATGATTATCTAATTTTTTTATAATTTTTTCCCAAGACCTTGCTGGTAACATATATGGAGGATATGTCTTGTGACAATCGCCACAATCCGTATAATAAACTCTATGTTCTTCTTCAAAATTAATAGGAACAAAAATAGACTTTGTAACTATATTATCATAAGTGCTTACAATATATACAAAACTCAAAAATGATACTATGATAAAAATAAAGCTTGCTACATTGCCAAAAGTCGTAATATCAGAGTCCTCTCCCTCCGCCTTTTTATAGCCCGTAATCATAGCAAATGCCATATTTGTTTTATGATAAAACTGTTCTATAAAAACACCGACTATATGGATACAAGCCCAAGTAAATAGAAAATATGAAAGATAAAAATGAATATCAAAAAGCCCAATCATATACATATAGTATTCTTTGTTTAAAAAGGCAAAAGCTCCACTTCCTTCTTGCACTCCATACAAAACTGATCCACTTACTACGATAAGTGAACCAAACGATAAAACTAAAATAGTATACCAGCTAGAAGCTGGATTGTGTCCTGCTGGAATTTTTCTCCAACGGTCAACAACCTTTTCTTTAAAATACCATTGCAGCTCTTTTAAATTTAATTTGAATGTGTTAAATGTAGCATATCTTGGTCCAACAAAACCCCAAATAATACGATACATGAGCATTACACCAAAAATCCAGCCAAATGCTACATGATAATGAAGATATGATTTGTCTAATGAACTTACAAAAGAAGCTATAAAAGAGAGAGCTATAATCCAATGGATAATTCTTGTACAAATTGGCCATACAAATACTTTTCCATCTTTTCTATTCACATAATTCCTTTTATAATACCTGATTATATTTTATTTATAATGCATAATTATAATTGAGATTATTTTATCAAATTTAGTTGAAATATAAAGTTAATAGTTTAAAAAGCGTGTTAAATTGTTAGAGTAAATGCGTCATTATCCCCCTTGGGGACAATGTTATATTGTTTTATTTTTTATTAATATTGAAATTGTCATAAATATATTTCGCCATTGAATCGGTATCGTAATCCATTCCTTTTTCAATGATTCTTTTCATATTGTGTTCCATAACTTCATGCTCTGTTCCGCCAGAATTAACTCCTGAGCCGCCCATCTTGATATCTGTTATGCCAAGTCTTAACTCTTGAATAGTTTGATCATTAAGTGCTGGACCTTTTTTCTTTGTATTGCCTTCAGCATTTTTGCCATGACACTTAACACACATTTGTTCATAAACTTGTGCTGTTGTTAATTTGTATGTTATCTTCGACTCATCTACATTTTCTTTTTTTTCACATCCTGTTGTAAAAAAAAGAATAGATATCCCAAAAAGTATTGATAGTGTTTTTTTCATTATATATCTCCTTTTTTTATTATGCTCTACCAGAAAGCAT